>NZ_JBMKJH010000012.1:0-111500 GCF_049237785.1 Enterobacter cloacae complex sp. SHL022
CCGAGGACATTAAGAATCCATGTCACTTTGAGTGCCCACACAGATTGTCTGATAAATTGTTAAAGAGCAGTTGCAACGCGGCTTTCAGCTCATCATTGCGAGGTCCCGTATATTACGTTTTCCTCATTCAGAGTCAAGCAATTATTTTCACTTTTCTCTGTTGGTGTTCATCTCTGAACCCCGCTGTCCCGGCGGCTTGCAAGCCGTTGTTCCGTGTCAGTGGAGGCGCATTATAGGGAGTTCTCAGACGTTGACAACCCCTCTTTGAAAAAAAACGTTCAACCGTCTCTTTTTTGCTCAAAACCGTGCTACAGCGCCAGTTTTTCGAGCGTTTCGAAGCCGTAACGCTGTAAAACGGGCAAAAGTTGTTCGGTTTCTTTTGTTATCGCCATACAAAAAGCGATGTTCGCATCAGCGGATTTCGCATCCGGCGCCTCGTGTTCCAGCAGCCAGGCCGTCCGACGCGCAATCGCAGCACCGGAATCCACCAGCCGGGTCCCTTCAGGCAGAACCTTTAACAGCTCTTCCTGTAATAGCGGGAAATGGGTACAGCCGAGAACAACCGTATCCGGTGGTTCCTGCATCCGCAGCCATGGACGCAGAATACGACGCAGCTCTTCAAGCGAGACCGTCTCGCCGTGCAGTTTCGCTTCCGCCATTTCCACCAGCTCCGCGGAGCCGAGCATGGCGATCTGGCATTCATTGGCAAAGCGCTCAATAAGCTCACGCGTATAAGGACGTTTTACCGTACCACGCGTAGCCAGCAACCCCACAATGCCGTTCGCCGTCAGACGCGCCGCAGGTTTGATTGCCGGAACAACGCCCACAACCGGGAACGGGAATTTTTCGCGCAGGGCAGGAAGAGAGACCGTGCTTGCCGTATTACAGGCAATGACCGCCAGCGCCAGAGGATAACGCTTTTGTACCGCGGTGACGATTTCAACCACACGCTCAACAATAAAGCCTTCACTCTTTTCCCCATACGGGAACGCGACGTTATCGAAGGCGTAGATGTAATGGAGATCCGGCAGGAGCTGCCGAATCTCATCATAGACCGAAAGCCCACCGACGCCGGAATCAAACACCAGCACGGTGGGACGCGGATCAGAAGGTGTAGCTGCCAGACAAGGTGTATTCCCGTCCTGCAGTTTGGTAGCCATAAACTGTCTCGTAATCTTTATCGAACAGGTTGGCTATTTTACCACGAACTGTGAGATGAGAGGTGACGGGATATGAAACCGCGACGTCCCACAGGCTGACGCCGCCCATTTTCACGCGTTCTGTTGCATAGGTATTCGGATCAACGGCAACGTCATAGCGAGTGCCCAGATAACGGTACGCCAGATTCCAGTCGAGATCCCACACCTGCCAGTCAAGCTGATACTTAACCTGCTGCTTTGAGCGACGTGCCAGGACTTCGTTGGTTTTCGCATTGCGCGGGTCAACGTAGTCATAGGAAATTTGGTGCCCTACCGGTCCGGTATCGAACTGCGCCGTCACCTCAATCCCTTTGATGCGAGCCTCATCCACGTTGTAATAACGGTAGGTCCGCGGGTCGCTGTTAATCAGGTTATCAATATCATTACGATAACCCGTCACGCGCCAGTTTACCGGCCCCGTCAGGCCTTCAAAACCACCTTCCCACTGCTTACTCTCTTCTGGCTTCAGGTCCGGATTGCCGTAATCCTTACTGTGGATCTGGCTCATGGTCGGCGCTTTATACGCTGTGCCGTAAGAACCGATGATGCGATACCCGTCGATGAACTCCCATGCGGCGCTGGTCTGCCAGGTGGCATGATTGCCAAAGTTAGAGTTATCGTCATTACGCGCCGCCGCTTCCAGCGTCACGCTGTTGAACTGCTGCATCGCCGAAAGGAACACGCCGGTATTACGTTGTTCGTAACCTTTTTCCAGATAGCCCGTACCCGCCTGGGTTTTCTGCTTCTGCCAGTCCAGACCCGCGCCGATATTGCCGTGCCCCACTTCAACCGTATTCAGCCACTGGGTGGTGTACTGCTTCACGTCATCCATGGTTGCGGAGTCAGCGTAGCGGCCTTTTTTCGGATCATAGTTCTGATCTTTGCTACGGCCATACCCTGCCACCAGCTGTGACTGGAAAATACCCTGGTTATAGCGCAACCCGGTGTCCCAGTTCTGGCTGTAAACCTGACGCGTGTCCGGCCGCCCATCAATGCCGGTCGCGCCATAGTGATCGTAACCGTCATACGCGGAGCGGTTATCGTAGCCAAAGCCACGGACGAATCCGCTGACGCTGTCGGTAAACTGCTGCTCCACCGAGCCAAACAGCGATTTACTCATAAAACCATCGCGGTCTGGCTGGCGCGGGGCATCTTTTGCGGCAATATCAAAACCACGGGTATAGGTATAATCACCGGCCATGGTGATTTTGGTTTTATCGAACACCTGCTGGAAGGCACCGTTATAGTTTTGATACCCCTTTGAACCGACACCCGCAGAAATTTCCGCACCCGGCTTGTCGCGCCCGGTAATGATGTTAATCACACCGCCAATCGCGTCGGAGCCATACAGCGCCGAACGTGGGCCGCGAATGTACTCAATACGCTGAATCAGCGACGTCGGAATTTGGCTTAAATCGGGAACGTTGCTGATCCCGGCATTATTCAGAGGGATACCATCAATCAGTACCAGAACATGGCGGGATTCCGTACCGCGAATAAACGTTGAAGAGGTCGACCCCATCCCGCCGCTTTGTGCGATGTCCACACCCGGCAGGCGTGACATGATTTCCACAACACTCGTTGCCTGCCAGCGTTCAATATCCTCACGCGTCACGACGGAGGTCGGAGCCAGAACGGTTTTTGCTGGTTGTTCGAAACGGTTTGCTGTCACCACCAACGAGTCGGCGCTTTCCTGCGCCCAGCCCGAAAATGCCGTGACGGAAAACACCGTCAACAGCGATACTTTTTTAATCATTGTTAAAGCATCCACAATATAAGAAGGATGCCGCAGGCCTCACCGATAGCACGCGATGATGAAACCAAATGCGACGTGATCCCGGCAGGTCTTCGGGCTGGGTGGCGTTATACGGATGAAGACTTCCCATTTTCACAGTGTCTGCAACTCTCATCCCGCCAGTCTTTACCGCTGCGCGTCAGCTCCAGATTTGCACTGGATTCCCTTTTCACTCTCAGGAGACCGGAAACAGAATGCTACAATTAGACACGTATAGATGTCCAGATAGCTATTAGCCATTAAATCTGGACATCCACTGCACAATCCCTACAATCCCCGCGTAATTCTTTATCACTCAGGACGCATCATGACCCCCGAACACCTCCCGACAGAACAGTACGACGCACAGCTGGCAGAAAAAGTTGTCCGCCTGCAAAGTATGATGACGCCTTTTAACGCGCCCGTTCCCGAGGTGTTTCGTTCTCCGGTCAGCCACTACCGTATGCGCGCTGAGTTCCGCATCTGGCACGATGGCGATGACCTGTACCACATCATTTTCGATCAGCAGACGAAATCCCGTATTCGCGTAGACAGTTTTCCGGCGGCGAGTGAGCTTATCAACCAGCTGATGACGCTGATGATCGACGGTGTGCGCAACAATCCGGTACTGCGCAACAAGCTGTTCCAGATTGACTACCTGACCACCCAAAGCAATCAGGCCATTGTTTCTCTGCTCTATCACAAAGCACTGACTGACGAGTGGCGCGAGCAGGCAGAAGCCCTGCGCGATGCGCTGCGCGATGCGCTGCGCGCGCAGAATATCAACGTGCACCTGATTGGCCGCGCGACCAAAACCAAAATCATGCTGGACCAGGATTACATCGACGAGCGTCTGCCGGTGGCAGGAAAAGAGATGGTTTACCGTCAGGTGGAGAACAGCTTCACCCAGCCGAATGCCGCCATGAACGTGCAGATGCTGGAGTGGGCGTTGAAGGCGACGGAAGGGTCTAAGGGCGATCTGCTGGAACTCTACTGCGGTAACGGCAACTTCTCGCTGGCGCTGGCGCGTAACTTCGAACGCGTGCTGGCGACGGAAATCGCCAAACCGTCGGTGGCAGCCGCGCAGTACAACATCGCCGCTAACCATATTGATAACGTACAAATTATTCGTATGGCGGCAGAAGAGTTTACCCAGGCGATGAACGGCGTACGCGAGTTTAACCGCCTGCAAGGGATTGATTTGAAGAGCTACCAGTGTGAGACAATTTTTGTCGATCCGCCGCGCAGTGGCCTGGACAGCGAAACCGAGAAGATGGTGCAGGCGTACCCGCGTATTTTGTACATCTCCTGTAACCCGGAGACGCTGTGCAAGAATCTGGAAACATTAAGCCAGACGCACAAGGTTGAACGTCTGGCGCTGTTCGATCAGTTCCCGTATACGCACCATATGGAGTGCGGCGTACTGCTTACTGCACGATAATCTTTAGGCCGGATAAGCGTAGCGCCATCCGGCATTTTTTGGCAGGTGGCGCTTCGCTTACCTGCCCTACAACGACTACAAAACCCTTCTCTACTCCGGCAACTCGCTCTTGCGGCTACGCATGCGAGAGCCAATCCAGAACACCAGCGCCACGGACAGTACCGCAGGCAGGAAGTTAGAGCCAATATCCGGGTATTCCGCACGCACCACGGTGCTGTACAGCAGCACACCCAGGATAAAACTGGCTGCGGCCAGCCCCGGTAACCCGACAGGCATGGTGCGGTTCAGATAACGTTGATGCAGGCAGTACACCGTCAGCACCAGCGCGATAATCGGGAAAATCGAGAACGGTACAATTGAGCTGAAAACCGCCGCAAACGTACCATTAATGGATAAGCCAGCGATCAATGCCAGCAACAGCGTTCCTTTATCCTGACCTGACTGTTTCATTACTCACCTTCACTCATCGTTTTGATGTGCCAACTTCTCTTGTTCACGGCGATACCAGTAGTACGCACCTTTAGAAATCATCCGCAGCTGCAATACCAGTCGCTCTTCGAGTTGCTTACGTTGTTCAATGCTGACATCCAGCGCTTCAGCACCCGCGCTGAACACAATCGTCACCATCGCCTCAGCCTGTGCTTCAGTAAACGCACGCGGCATATGGTTTTCGAGTTCAAGATAGTCGGCAAGTTCCGCGATGAAATGCTGAATTTCACGCGCGACGGCGGCACGAAACGCGGCTGACGTTCCGGAACGCTCACGCAACAGCAGGCGAAACGCGTTAGGGTTATTGCCGATAAATTCCATAAATGTCGACACGGAAGTGCGGATCACGCTGCCGCCCTTGGCGATACGCTGACGCGCCTGACGCATAAGCTGGCGCAGCATCAAACCGCTCTCGTCGACCATGGTCAGGCCCAGTTCATCCACATCACGGAAATGACGATAGAAGGACGTTGGCGCAATCCCGGCCTCGCGCGCCACTTCACGCAGGCTCAAACTGGCAAAACTCCGCTCAGCACTCAGTTGACTGAATGCGGCTTCCACCAGCGAACGCCGGGTTTTCTCTTTTTGTTGTGCTCTTACGCCCATCACGATAGTTGAATCCTTCCAAAGGCCCGTTGGCACTATACCAGAGAATAAAATTAATCTGTTTACCTGACTTTGTGAATGATTGTTTACGCGCGGTTTGTGCTCCACTGCCCGAAAAAAGCACAACGATAATTGGGTTACCCTGGCAATGATGTTATGATTCTGTTGCTTTTATGTATAAGAACAGGTAAGCCTTGCCATGCCACATTCCTACGATTACGACGCAATAGTTATTGGTTCCGGCCCCGGCGGCGAAGGTGCTGCTATGGGTCTGGTAAAACAGGGAGCCAGAGTAGCGGTTATTGAGCGCTACCATAATGTCGGCGGCGGTTGCACCCACTGGGGCACCATCCCTTCGAAAGCCCTCCGCCACGCCGTTAGCCGCATTATCGAATTTAACCAGAACCCTCTTTACAGCGACCACTCCCGACTTCTTCGCTCCTCCTTTGCCGATATCCTGAATCACGCAGACACGGTCATTAACCAGCAGACGCGCATGCGTCAGGGTTTCTATGAGCGCAACCACTGTGAAATTCTGCAAGGGAACGCGCATTTTGTGGATGAACACACCCTGGCGCTGGAGTGCCACGACGGTTCGGTTGAGACGCTCACCGCTGAAAAATTTGTGATCGCCTGCGGCTCCCGTCCTTACCATCCGGCAGACGTGGATTTCTCGCACCCGCGCATTTACGACAGCGACTCCATCCTCAGCCTGCACCACGAGCCACGCCATGTGATCATTTATGGTGCGGGGGTGATTGGCTGTGAATATGCGTCGATCTTCCGCGGAATGGAGGTCAAAGTTGATTTGATCAACACCCGCGACCGGCTGCTGGCGTTCCTCGATCAGGAGATGTCAGATTCCCTCTCCTACCACTTCTGGAACAGTGGCGTGGTGATTCGCCACAACGAAGAGTACGAGAAAATCGAAGGCTGCGATGACGGTGTGATCATGCACCTGAAATCCGGTAAGAAGCTGAAAGCCGACTGCCTGCTGTATGCCAACGGCCGTACCGGCAACACGGATTCATTGCAGCTGGAGAATATCGGGCTTGAAACCGACAGCCGCGGTCAGCTCAAGGTCAACAGCATGTACCAGACTGCGCTGCCGCACGTTTACGCGGTGGGCGACGTGATTGGTTACCCAAGCCTGGCCTCCGCCGCTTACGATCAGGGCCGCATCGCCGCACAGGCGCTGGTGAAAGGTGAAGCGACGGCGCATCTGATTGAAGATATCCCGACGGGGATCTACACCATTCCGGAAATCAGTTCTGTCGGCAAAACCGAGCAGCAGCTTACGGCCATGAAGGTGCCTTACGAGGTGGGTCGTGCCCAGTTTAAACATCTGGCGCGGGCGCAAATCGTGGGAATGAGCGTGGGTACACTGAAGATCCTGTTCCATCGCGAGACGAAAGAGATCCTCGGTATTCACTGCTTCGGTGAACGCGCGGCGGAAATCATTCATATCGGCCAGGCGATCATGGAGCAAAAAGGTGGTGGCAACACCATTGAGTACTTCGTTAACACCACCTTTAACTACCCGACCATGGCGGAAGCTTATCGGGTCGCTGCGCTGAACGGCTTAAACCGCCTGTTTTAACGCGCTGTCAAAATGGCCATCCATCGCACCGCGGATGGCCTCTGCCAGCTGCTCATAGCGGCTGCGCAGCGGTGACCCCGGACGATAAACCAGACCAATGGTGCGACGCGGCTCCGGCTTAATACACGGCAGATAGACCACGCCATCACGTTTACGCTCGTGCGGCACCGCCAGTGCCGGCAACAGCGTAATACCGCTTCCCGCCGCCACCATATTACGCAGCGTTTCCAGGCTGGTTGCGCGAAAATGGGTATCTTCATCGGCACCCGCTTCGAAGCAGAAGCCCATCGCCTGATCGCGCAGACAGTGGCCGTCTTCCAGCATCAGCAGTTTTTCACCGGCCAGATCGGCCATCGGTACGCGATCGCGGTTCGCCCACGGGTGATCTTCATAGATCGCCAGCATCATCGGCTCATCGAACAGCGGTACTTCAATAAACGCTTCACTCTCTTTAACGAGCGCCAGAATCGCACAGTCGAGCTTACCGCTGTCTAACTGCGCCAGCAGCTGATGGGTTTGCGCTTCATGCAGGTACATTTCGAGTTTCGGGAACGTCTGGTGCAGCATCGGAATGATTTGCGGCAACAGGTACGGGCCAACGGTTGGGATCAGGCCAATATGCAGCGGGCCGGACATCGCTTCCCCCTGCTGGCTTGCCATTTCCTTGAGCACTTTGACCTCGCGCAGTACGGTGCGCGCCTGATCCACCAGCAGCAGACCTGCCTGCGTGAACAGTACTTTACGACTGGTGCGCTCCAGCAGCATCACGCCCAGCTCATCTTCCAGCTTGCGGATCTGACCGCTCAGCGTTGGCTGGCTGACATGGCAGGAGTCTGCCGCGCGGCGAAAATGGCGATGCTCAGCTAACGCTACCAGGTATTCAAGATCACGAATATTCATTATTCATCCTCCGTCGCCACGATAGTTCATGGCGATAGATAGCATAGCAACGAACGATTATCCCTATCAAGCATTCTGTTGAATAATACATCACATAGACGAGGCGGCACGTGTTTGACCCTTGACGTCCCCGCACCGTCAGCGAGTTTCTCTCAAAACTCGAAAAACTAAAGCCAACGTGAACTTTTGCGGACCCCGTGGTCCGCTTTTTTTTGCGTAAAAAAAAGCCCAGCACTAAGCCAGGCTCCGTTTTTCTCCCTCTCCCAGTGGGAGAGGGCCGGGGTGAGGGCACCAGCCCGCACGGTTTAAACCAACCGGTTTTTCGCATCCGCAATCGCCTGCGCTACCTGCTTCGGTGACACGCCGCCTTTCGCTGCACGCTTATCCAGGCAGGATTGCAGGGCCAGAATCGGGTAGACATCATCCCCGATAACCGCGCTGAATTTTTGCAGGTCGGCAAGCGCCAGCTCTTCAAGGGCTTTACCCTGACGAATCGCTTCCACTACCGCTTCACCCACAATATGGTGCGCCTCGCGGAACGGTACGCCTTTCGCCACCAGGTAGTCCGCCAGCTCGGTAGAGTTAGCATACCCCTGCTGCGCCGCTTCCTGGCAGCGCGGACGTTTCACCTGAATGCCGTCCAGCACCAGCGCGCCCATATGCAGACAGTCCAGCCAGGTGTCGAGCGCGTCGAACAGCCCCTCTTTGTCTTCCTGCATGTCTTTGTTGTACGCCAGCGGCAACCCTTTCAGGGTCATCATCATACCGGTCAGCGCACCCTGCACGCGGCCACATTTCCCGCGGATCAGCTCCAGCGCGTCCGGGTTTTTCTTCTGCGGCATCAGGGAGGAGCCGGACGTCACACGGTCGGACAGCTCCACAAACCCGGCTTCGCCAGAGTTAAAGAAGATCAGGTCTTCGGCAAAGCGCGACAAGTGCACCATCCCGATAGACGCATTTGAGAGCAGTTCCAGCACGTGGTCACGGTCAGAGACGCTGTCCAGACTATTGCGGGTGGCGGAGGCAAAGCCCAGCCAGCCTGCCAGCTGCTCACGGTCAATTTCATAAGCCGTGCCGGCAAGCGCGCCGCTGCCCAGCGGGCTCACGTCCAGACGCTTTAAGGTATCCTGTAAACGGCTCTCATCACGCGCCAGCATCTCAACATAGGCCAGACACCAGTGCGCGAACGTCACCGGCTGCGCGCGTTGCAGGTGGGTATATCCCGGCATCACCGCGTCCTGATTGTTCTGCGCGGTGTCCACCAGCGCGCCCTGCAACTGACGATTCGCCGCCAGCAGTTCGCCGACGGTCTCTTTGCACCACAGCTTCAGGTCGGTCGCCACCTGGTCATTACGGCTACGCCCGGTATGGAGCTTTTTACCCAACTGGCCGACTTTGTCGATCAGTTTGCCTTCCACCCAGCTGTGAATATCTTCAGCATCGCTCTGGAGGATTTGCTGCGGATCCAGACGCACCTCTTCCAGCAGATTGTTCAGCGCCTCTTCCAGCTGCTGCTGTTCGTCTGCGGTCAGCACGCCAACGGTCACCAGCGCTTTGGACCAGGCCACAGAGCCGACAATATCCTGTTCGGCCAGGCGGTAGTCGAAGCGCAAAGAGTCGTTGAACTGTTTGAACCGCTGATCCGCTGCCTGTGTAAAACGCCCACCCCAAAGTGCCATAACGAATTTCCTTAATGATGATATTTTTGCCCGGTGGCGCTGCGCTTACCGGGCCTACAAAATTCACGTAGGCCGGATAAGCAAAGCGCCATCCGGCACAGAAACTTAAGCCAGAATACGCGTACCAATCGGCGTACCGTTAAACAGCGCCGGGAGTTGCTCCGCGTGCCGCCAGGAGGCGATATCCACCGGGCGACCCAACGTGCGGGCCGCATCCAGCGCCGCATTCACTTTAACAATCATGCCGTCGGTGATAATGCCTTGATCGATCAGCTGCTCGGCTTTTGCGGCGGTCATTTCCGCAATACGCTGGCCTTTGCCGTCCAGTATGCCGCTCACGTCGGAGAGCAGGATCAGGTCTGCGCCCAGCGTGGCCGCCAGCGCGGTTGCCGCCTGGTCAGCGTTAACGTTCATCAGCTCGCCCTCTTCGGTCACGCCGATTGAGCTCACCACCGGCAGGAAACCGCCTTCCAGCAGGGTGTTAATCAGCTTAGGCGAACCCGGCTGCGCCAGTCCAACATGGCCAAGCTCTTCGTCGATCTGGGTCACTTTCACGCTATCGCCATCGCCCAGACAGAGGCCAACGGAGGCGATATGGTGCTTCTTCGCCCAGGCCAGCAGCGTTTTGTTCGCCGTGCCCGCCAGCGCGCCGGTAATGATGTCAATCTGGTCGGCAGGCGTCACGCGCAGGCCATTTTTCTTTTTCACCGGCAGGTTGAGCCCTTTCATCAGCTCATCCACCACACAGCCGCCGCCGTGCACAATCACCAGCGGACGTTGGTGTGATTCACGATAGTTCACCAGTGCGTTAAACAGGCGCTCCAGCGCTTCTTCGCTGTCCAGCAGTACACCACCGAGTTTGATAATTAATGGATTCATCATCACACCTTAAATAAGAGCCTGCGTTTCAGGGAAGCCGAAACGAATATTTGCACACTGCATTGCCTGTGCGGCAGCGCCTTTCAGTAGGTTATCTTCTGCGGCCACCACGATGAGATGCTCACCCTGCACGGCAAAGCCAATATCGCAGAACGGCAGGCCGACCACATTTTTCAGCGCCGGCACGCCTTTGTCGTACAGGCGCACCAGCGGTTTATCCGCATACGCCTGCGTGAAGACCTCGTTCACCTGTTCTTTGGTCACACCCGGCTTCAGGCGGCAGGTAATGGTTTCGAGGATCCCGCGCGGGAAGCTGCCCAGATGCGGGGTGAAAATGACGTCCGCGCCCAGATGCGTCGTGATTTCAGGATGATGACGGTGGTTAAACACGCCATACGGCTGAAGGCTCACTTCGCAGAAGCTGTTGGAGATTGCCGCTTTGCGCCCGGCGCCGCTCACGCCACTGGTGGCGTTGATCACCGGCCACTGGTTCAGATCCAGCAACCCGGCGTCGATCAGCGGCTTCAGGGAAAGCTGCGCCGCCGTCGGGTAGCATCCCGGAACGGCAATCAGGTTCGCTTCTTTCAGTTTATCTGCGCTCCACTCCGCCAGGCCGTACACCGCTTTTTCAAGCAGTTCCGGATGCTGGTGGGTGAAACCGTAATATTTTTCGTAGAACGCGCCGTCGTTAACGCGGAACGCGCCGGAGAGATCGAACACCACGCATCCGGCTGCCAGGAACTGCGGCGCCAGGTCGTGACTGACCTCGTGTGCGGTGGCTAAAAACACCACGTCAACGCCGTCGGTAAACTCGCTGATGTCAGACATGGGCTGCAAAGGCAAATCAACCACGCCCTTAAGTTGTGGATGCAAATCGGAAATTAACTTTCCGGCATCATTGCTTTGCGCTGACACGGTCAAAGCGGTTATGGTCATATGAGGGTGGCGATTTACGTAGCTTACAAGCTCTGCGCCCGCATAACCGCTAGCGCCTACAATCAGCGTATTCAACATCGGGTTCCTTTATGCTCAACGTTAATGTATTTTTATTCACATTTATTGCATGAATATTGATACTATCACGACCTAAGGTGTGTCAACAATGAAAATGAACTTACCGCCATTTATCGAGATTTACCGCGCCCTGATCGCCACACCCTCCATCAGCGCGACGGAAGAAGCCCTGGATCAGAGCAATGAGTCTTTAATCAATCTGCTGGCGGGTTGGTTTAGCGATCTTGGGTTTAACGTTGAGGTTCAGCCCGTCCCCGGAACACGTCACAAATTTAACCTGCTCGCCAGTACCGGACATGGCGCGGGCGGCCTGCTGCTGGCTGGCCACACTGACACCGTGCCGTTTGATGATGGCCGCTGGACGCGCGATCCGTTCACGCTGACCGAGCATGACAACAAGCTTTATGGTCTGGGCACCGCCGACATGAAAGGCTTCTTCGCCTTTATCCTCGACGCGCTGCGTGACGTGGACGTGACGAAGCTGAAAAAACCGCTCTACATTCTGGCGACCGCCGATGAAGAGACCAGCATGGCGGGCGCACGTTATTTCTCTGAAAACACATCGATTCGTCCTGACTGCGCGATCATCGGCGAACCGACCTCTCTGCAACCGATTCGGGCGCACAAAGGCCATATTTCGACCGCGGTGCGCGTACTGGGCCAGTCCGGCCACTCCAGCGATCCGGCGCGCGGCGTGAACGCCATTGAGCTGATGCATGACGCGATTGGCCGCATCATGACCCTGCGCGACGATCTGAAAGAGCGCTATCACTACGAGGCGTTCACCGTGCCTTACCCAACGCTTAACCTCGGCAGCCTGCACGGCGGTGATGCGTCCAACCGTATCTGCGCCTGCTGCGAACTGCATATGGATATCCGTCCTCTGCCGGGTATGACGCTGAGCGATCTGGATGGCTTACTGAACGAAGCGCTGGCACCGGTCAGCGAGCGCTGGCCGGGCCGTCTGACGGTCTCCGAACTGCATCCGCCGATTCCAGGCTACGAATGCCCGCCTGACCACCAGCTGGTTCAGGTGGTGGAAAAACTGCTTGGCGAGAAAACCGACGTGGTGAACTACTGCACCGAAGCGCCGTTTATTCAGACGCTGTGCCCGACGCTGGTTCTGGGCCCTGGCTCCATCAACCAGGCACACCAGCCGGACGAATATCTCGAAACCCGCTTCATCAAGCCCACCCGCGAACTCATTACCCAGGTTGTGCATCACTTCTGCTGGCATTAAAACCGCACCGAAAAGTCCCCTCTCCCTGTGGGAGAGGGTTAGGGTGAGGGCAACAAATCGCATGATCACCGTCACATTTCCATAAGCATCTCTTATCTGACGCAATGCGAATTAAATTTCGTAAATTGTCCGCATTTATTCGTCTGCTGAACCGTTTTCGCAGCAATTGACGACGGGGGTTTTACGTGGCTTTATAAAGGGAGATGACAAAATAATGTCCAGAAGATTTTCGCCTGGGCATAAACAAAAATGATGGGGTGACTGGGTTTTTATGAACGAACAATATTCCGCGTTGCGTAGTAATGTCAGTATGCTCGGCAAAGTGCTTGGAGATACCATCAAAGACGCACTGGGGGAGAACATCCTCGACCGCGTTGAAACCATCCGCAAGCTGTCCAAATCTTCCCGCGCCGGTAATGAGGCCAATCGTCAGGAGCTGCTTACCACCTTGCAGAACCTCTCCAACGATGAGCTGCTGCCCGTTGCCCGCGCCTTCAGCCAGTTCCTGAACCTGGCAAACACCGCTGAGCAATACCACAGCATTTCGCCAAAAGGCGAAGCGGCCAGCAACCCGGAAGTCATTGCCCGCACCCTTCGTAAACTCAAAGACCAGCCCGACCTCAACGAAGCGACCATCAAAAAAGCGGTGGAATCCCTTTCGCTGGAGCTGGTGCTGACCGCACACCCAACCGAAATCACCCGTCGTACGCTGATCCACAAAATGGTGGAAGTGAACAACTGTCTGAAGCAGTTGGATAACAAAGACATCGCCGACTACGAACGTAACCAGCTTATGCGCCGCCTGCGCCAGCTGATTGCCCAGTCCTGGCACACCGATGAAATTCGTAAGCATCGCCCAAGCCCGGTCGACGAAGCCAAGTGGGGCTTTGCGGTGGTGGAAAACAGCCTGTGGGAAGGGGTACCCAACTACCTGCGCGAGCTGAACGAACAGCTGGAAGAAAATCTGGGCTATCGCCTGCCGGTCGACTTTGTGCCGGTTCGCTTCACCTCCTGGATGGGCGGCGACCGCGACGGCAACCCGAACGTGACGGCGGAAATCACCCGTCACGTCCTGCTGCTGAGCCGCTGGAAAGCAACCGACCTGTTCCTGAAAGATATTCAGTTGCTGATCTCCGAGCTGTCGATGGTGGAAGCGACGCCGGAACTGCGCGCGCTGGCCGGTGAAGAAGGCGCCAGCGAGCCGTACCGCTTCCTGATGAAAAAGCTGCGCGGTCAGCTGATGGCCACTCAGGCCTGGCTGGAAGCGCGCCTGAAAGGCCAGCGCCTGCCGAAGCCGGAAGGTCTGCTGAGCCAGAACGAACAGCTCTGGGAGCCTCTATACGCCTGCTATAAATCGCTCCAGGCTTGTGGGATGGGCATCATTGCCAACGGCGAACTGCTCGACACCCTGCGCCGCGTGAAGTGTTTCGGCGTGCCGCTGGTGCGTATCGACGTTCGTCAGGAAAGTACCCGTCATACCGAAGCGCTGGGCGAGCTGACCCGCTACCTCGGCATTGGCGACTACGAAAGCTGGTCAGAAGCCGACAAACAGGCGTTCCTGATCCGCGAGCTGAACTCCAAGCGCCCGCTGCTGCCGCGCAACTGGGAGCCAAGCAATGACACCCGCGAAGTGCTCAACACCTGTAAAGCGATTGTAGATGCGCCGAAAGGATCTGTGGCCGCCTACGTGATCTCCATGGCGAAGACCCCGTCCGACGTGCTGGGCGTTCACCTTCTGCTGAAAGAAGCGGGCATTGACTATGCTCTGCCGGTAGCACCGCTATTTGAGACTCTCGACGACCTGAACAACGCTAACGACGTGATGACCCAGCTGCTGAACATCGACTGGTATCGCGGCTTTATTCAGGGCAAACAGATGGTGATGATCGGCTATTCCGACTCCGCGAAAGATGCGGGGGTGATGGCAGCCTCCTGGGCGCAGTATCAGGCACAGGATGCACTGATCAAAACCTGTGAGAAAGCCGGTATCGAGCTGACCCTGTTCCACGGACGCGGTGGCTCAATTGGTCGTGGCGGTGCGCCTGCACACGCGGCGCTGCTCTCTCAACCACCAGGAAGCCTGAAAGGCGGCCTGCGCGTGACCGAGCAGGGCGAGATGATCCGCTTCAAGTACGGCCTGCCGGAAGTGACCATCAGCAGCCTGTCGCTTTATACCAGCGCGATCCTCGAAGCCAACCTGCTGCCGCCGCCGGAGCCAAAAGAATCCTGGTGCCGGATTATGGACGAACTGTCTGACATCTCCTGCGATCTGTACCGCGGCTACGTGCGTGAAAACAAAGATTTTGTCCCTTACTTCCGCTCGGCCACGCCTGAACAGGAGCTGGGTAAACTGCCGCTGGGCTCGCGTCCTGCAAAGCGTCGCCCGACCGGTGGCGTTGAATCCCTGCGCGCCATTCCATGGATCTTCGCCTGGACGCAAAACCGCTTAATGCTGCCAGCCTGGCTGGGTGCCGGTGCGGCGCTGCAAAAAGTGGTGGAAGACGGTAAGCAGAGCGAACTGGAAACCATGTGCCGCGACTGGCCATTCTTCTCTACCCGTCTGGGAATGCTGGAGATGGTCTTCTCGAAGGCCGACCTGTGGCTGGCGGAATACTACGATCAGCGCCTGGTGAAGCCGGAGCTGTGGGCGCTGGGCAAAGAGCTGCGCGAACTGCTGGAAGGCGACATCAAAGTGGTGCTGGATATCGCCAATGACTCCCACCTGATGGAAGACCTGCCGTGGATCGCCGAGTCTATCCAGCTGCGTAACATCTACACCGACCCGCTGAACGTTTTACAGGCAGAGCTGCTGCACCGTTCGCGTCTGGCGGAAGAGGAAGGTAAAGAGCCGGATCCACGCGTTGAACAGGCGCTGATGGTGACGATTGCGGGCGTTGCGGCGGGCATGCGTAACACTGGGTAATGCTTTATGCCGGGCAGGCGTTTTTAGCGCCGCCCGGCACGTTTCGGTAGTCTTCTCATGTATTCCGATATCACCCGAATTTTGACTGACCTGGTGAACCGAACGTTACCGCTGGGCCAGATTCATTTCTCAGCGCTGGCTGAACAGCATCCCCGAACATCTCCCTGCCTCGTCATTACCCTTGCTTCCCCCTGTGAGGCGATATTTTCATCCTTTGGACACATCACGCTTCCACCGCCTAACGCCCTGAGCATACATTTCGGTAAGCAGCAGCTGACTCTCGATTTACAGCGTGACAACGCGCTTTTGCAGCAGCTGCAGGTTCCCCGGCGTGGCCCGAGAACGGGTGCTTTTCTTCTGCAAGCGCTCACCGAATTACAGATGCAGCCAGACGAGCAAGACACAGCCATGCTGGTGGTATTAAGCTTGCTCAGCCACTGCCGGGATCTGCTTGGGAGTGACATCCACACCGCTAACCGCAGCCGGGCGCTATTCGAAGCCGTTCGTAGCTATATCGAAGAAAATTACGCCTCTTCGTTAACGCGCGAATCCGTGGCACAGGCGTTCTACATCTCGCCGAACTATCTTTCCCATCTCTTTCAGAAGATCGGCCACGTGGGGTTCAACGAGTATCTGACACAAACGCGGCTGGAACATGCACGCCAGTTGCTGAAAGGCTACGATCTCAAAATTAAAGATATTGCCGCACGCTGCGGATTTCCTGACAGCAACTACTTTTGTCGCCTCTTTCGCAAGCACACCGAGCGTTCCCCTTCCGAATATCGTCGCCAGTATCACAGCCAGCTTATCGCCAAAAAATAGCATTGTGATCGCTATCGCACTTCGCTAAGGACATTACATTTGTCCAGTATTTGGCAAAATTGACCTGTATCCGCCGCACTCAGCCGGGCCTTACCCTTTATTCAACCTTTCTGACTTAAGGAAAAATAATGGAACTGTATCTGGATACCGCGAACGTGGCGGAAGTTGAACGCCTGGCGCGCATTTTTCCCATTGCGGGCGTTACCACCAACCCGAGCATCATTGCCGCCAGCCGTGAATCCATCTGGGACGTGCTGCCGCGCCTGCAAAAAGCCATTGGGCCGGAAGGCATGCTGTTTGCTCAAACCATGAGCCGCGATGCCGAAGAAATGGTGGCGGAAGCAAAACGGCTGAACAATGCCCTGCCGGACATCGTGGTAAAAATTCCCGTCACTGCACAGGGGCTCATCGCGATTAAGGCGCTGAAGAAAGAGGGAATTACCACGCTGGGCACCGCCGTTTACAGCGCCGCTCAGGGTTTACTGGCCGCGCTGGCAGGCGCGAAATACGTTGCGCCGTACGTCAACCGCGTCGACGCACAGGGCGGCGACGGTATTGGCATGGTACAGGAGCTGCAGTCCCTGCTGGAACTGCATGCGCCGGAAAGCATGGTGCTGGCTGCCAGCTTTAAAACGCCGCGCCAGGCGCTGGATTGCCTGTTGGCAGGATGTGAGGCAATCACGCTTCCCTTAGACGTAGCGCAACAAATGCTCGACACACCAGCGGTAGAGTCAGCCATAGAGAAGTTCGAGCAGGACTGGAAAAACGCGTTTGGTAACCTCAACCTCTAAGGGAGAACTGTTATGGACCGTATTATTCAATCGCCGGGGAAATACATCCAGGGTGCAGATGTTCTTACTCGCCTCGGCGACTACCTGAAGCCGCTGGCGAATCGCTGGCTGGTGGTGGGCGATAAATTTGTGCTGGGTTTTGCTGAAGAAACCCTGCGTCAGAGTTTTAAAAAAGCCGGACTCCATGCCGAAATTGCACCCTTTGGTGGCGAATGTTCGCAAAATGAAATCGATCGCCTGAAAAAGCTGGCCGACAGCGCCGACTGCCTGGCGGTGCTGGGTATCGGCGGCGGAAAAACGCTGGATACCGCCAAAGCGCTGGCGCACTTTATGGACTGCCGGTGGCCATTGCCCCGACCATTGCCTCCACCGATGCGCCGTGCAGCGCCCTCTCCGTGATTTATACCGACAGCGGTGAGTTCGATCGCTACCTGATGCTGCCGCACAACCCGAACATGGTGATTGTCGATACCAAAGTGGTGGCAGGCGCACCTGCGCGCCTGCTGGCCGCCGGGATTGGCGATGCACTGGCAACCTGGTTTGAAGCGCGCGCCTGTTCGCGCAGCGGCGCCACGACCATGGCGGGTGGCAAGTGCACGCAGGCAGCGTTAGCGCTGGCAGAGCTGTGCTACAACACGCTGGTTGAAGAGGGCGAGAAAGCGATGCTGGCGGCAGAGCAGCATGTCGTCACACCGGCGCTGGAACGCATTATCGAAGCCAACACCTATCTCAGCGGGGTGGGCTTTGAAAGCGGCGGGCTGGCGGCGGCGCATGCCATTCACAACGGCATGACGGCGGTGCCGGATGCGCATCATTTTTACCATGGTGAAAAGGTCGCGTTCGGCACACTGACACAGCTGGTACTGGAGAACGCGCCGGTTGAAGAAATTGAGACCGTCGCCGCGCTTTGCCACAGCGTTGGGCTGCCGATCACCCTGGCGCAGCTGAACATCAAAGAGGATATTCCGGCCAAAATGCGGCTGATCGCGGAAGCGTCCTGCGCCGAAGGTGAAACCATTCACAACATGCCTGGCGGCGTCACGCCGGATCAGGTCTATGCGGCGCTGCTGGTGGCCGACCAGTATGGACAGCGATTCTTGCAGGAGTGGGAGTAACGAAAAAAGCCGGGTGGCGCTGCGCTTACCCGGCCTACATGGCACTTTAATTTGTAGGCCGGGTAAGGCGTAGCCGCCACCCGGCACATGGGTTACTTCACGTCAAACCGGTCCAAATCCATCACTCGCGCCCACGCGGCAACAAAATCACGGACGAACTTCTCGTGTGCATCACTGCTGGCGTAAACTTCGGCCAGCGCACGCAGGACGGCGTTTGAACCGAAGACCAGATCGGCGCGGGTGGCGGTATATTTCACTTCCCCGCTGGCGCGATCGCTACCGGCAAACAGCTCGTTTGAGTCATCGGTCGCTTTCCACTGGGTGTTCATATCCAGCAGATTAACGAAGAAGTCGTTGCTCAGCACGCCCTCGCGGTTGGTAAACACGCCATTCTTGCTGCCATCGAAGTTTGCACCCAGTACGCGCAGACCGCCGATTAGCACCGTCAGTTCCGGCGCGGTCAGGGTCAGCTGCTGGGCTTTGTCGATCAGCAGCGACTCGGTGGTGGACACATCCACCTGCGCACGGTAGTTGCGGAAACCGTCGGCAACCGGTTCGAGCAGGTTAAACATCTCGATGTCCGTCTGGTCCTGACGCGCATCTACGCGGCCTGGGGTAAACGGTACGTTGACGTAAACGCCTGCCGCTTTCGCCGCCTGCTCAACGCCCACAACACCTGCCAGCACGATGATATCGGCCAGGGAGGCTTTATTAGTGGTGCGCTGAATAGCTTCCAGAGCCGGTAACGCCCGTACCGCCGCGGCGTTCACATCCCAGTCGCGCTGAGGCGCCAGCGCCAGACGCGCGCCGTTAGCGCCGCCACGCTTGTCGCCGCCGCGGAAGGTCGATGCCGACGCCCAGGCCACGGAAACCAGCTCGCTCACGGAGAGACCAGAGGCCGCGATTTCCGCTTTCAGGCTTTCAATATCTTCCTGCGTCGGATGGAACACCGGCTGAGGCAGCGGATCCTGCCAAATCAAATCTTCTTTCGGCACTTCCGGGCCAATGTACCGCGCTTTTGGCCCCATATCGCGATGGGTCAGCTTGAACCACGCGCGCGCAAAGGCTTCGTTGAAGGCCTGCGGATCGTTCAGGAAGCGACGGGAAATTTTCTCGAATTCCGGATCAAAACGCAGCGTCAGGTCGGTGACCAGCATGGTTGGCTTGCGTTTTTTCGACGGGTCAAACGGGTCAGGCATAATTTCCGGCGCATCCACGGCTTCAAACTGAATGGCGCCCGCCGGGCTACGCGTCTGCACCCATTCGTATTTGAACAGGTTCTCGAAGAAGTAGTTGCTCCACTGGGTCGGGGTTTGAGACCAGATAACTTCCAGCCCGGAGGTGATGGCGTCAGCGCCAATACCGGTGCCGTGCGTGCTGGCCCAGCCCAGACCCTGCGCTTCAATCGGCGACGCTTCCGGGTCAGTGCCCACATGCGTGGCTTCGCCTGCGCCGTGCGTTTTACCGAGCGTATGGCCGCCTGCAATCAGCGCGACGGTCTCTTCGTCGTTCATGCCCATGTTGCCAAAGGTAGCGCGGATCGCTGCCGCCGCAGACAGCGGTTCACCGCTGGCGTTTGGCCCTTCCGGGTTAACGTAAATCAGGCCCATTTCAGTGGCCGCAAGCGGGCGCTTCGCCAGCGCTTCCGGGTCACGGTGGGTCAGCCAGGCTTTTTCATCGCCCCAGTTCACGTCCAGATCCGGTTCCCAGACGTCTTCACGCCCGGCACCGAAACCAAAAGTGCGGAAGCCGGAGTTCTCCAGCGCCACGTTACCCGCGAGGATAAACAGGTCGGCCCAGGAGATTTTTTGTCCGTATTTTTGCTTAACTGGCCACAGCAGACGGCGAGCCTTATCCAGGCTGACGTTATCAGGCCAGGAGTTCAGCGGCGCAAAACGTTGCTGGCCGCGCCCCGCGCCGCCGCGACCGTCAACGGAGCGATAGGTACCCGCACCGTGCCAGGCCATACGAATAAACAGGCCCGCATAGCTTCCCCAGTCGGCAGGCCACCACGGTTGTGAGTCAGTTAAAAGGGCTTTGAGATCGCCCTTAAGGGCGGAATAGTCGAGCTTGCTGAATTCTTTGCGGTAGTCGAAGTCTTCACCCAGCGGGTTCGAACGGTTGGAATGTTGGTTTAGAAGATCGATGCGGAGTTGTTTAGGCCACCAATCTTTGCTGCCGGTACCTGCACCCGCGCTTTGATCGACGCCGCCCTGGTGGAACGGACATTTGCCGGCGGATGCCGCGTTATTGGTCTCGTCTGACATGCTCATCGCTATGCTCCCTTTACAGTGTTACCGTTACGATATACACCACTAGCGATAAGAGATAGTTGAATTAATCCACAGATTCGATAGCTAATACCTTTTAACTCTCTGTTCGATTAAAAAGCCCTCGTTTTATGAGGGCTTTTTACTTTACAGCGCCGGGCGAACACCGAGCGTATGGCAAATGGCATAGCTCATTTCCGCGCGATTCAGGGTATAGAAATGGAAATCTTTCACCCCTTCGCGGCTTAAAATCTTCACCATGTCCATCGCGATATTGGCCCCCACCAGCTTGCGGGTTTCCGGGTCGTCGTCCAGCCCTTCATACATTTTGGACATCCACAGCGGAATGCGCACGTTGGTCATATCCGCGAATTTCTTCGCCTGTTTGAAGTTCGAGACCGGCAGAATACCAGGGATGATTTCGACATCAATACCTGCCGAGACGCAGCGGTCACGAAAGCGCAGGTAGCTTTCAACGTCAAAGAAGAACTGAGTAATCGCACGGTTAGCACCAGCCTCCACTTTACGCTTCAGGTTGAGCAGATCCGCCTGGGCACTTTTGGCTTCCGGGTGAACTTCAGGGTAGGCGGCCACGGAGATATCAAAGTCGGCAACGTCTTTCAGCAGGCCGACCAGATCGGCGGCAAACATCTCTGGCTTACCGCTGCCTGGCGGGAGGTCGCCGCGCAGGGCCACAATGTGGCGAATGCCGTTATTCCAGTAGTCCTGGGCAATGGCGCGCAGTTCATCACGGGTGGCGTCGATACAGGTCAGGTGCGGCGCCGCTTCCAGACCGGTTCGGTCTTTAATGCCCTTAATGATGCTGTGCGTGCGGTCACGCTCACCGGAGTTGGCGCCGTAGGTCACGGAGACGAACTTCGGCTTGAGGCTGCTCAGGCGATCGATAGAGCTCCACAGGGTTTGCTCCATTTCACTGGTGCGCGGCGGGAAAAATTCAAAAGAGACGTTAATCTGGCCGTTTACTTCGGCCAGGCTCTGGTTCAGTGCTTCCCGCTGGTTGGCGTGAAAAAAGCTCATACCCTACCCCTATCAATCGCGTGTCATTGTCTGTTGTGTTGTGAACTTCTATACGTTTAGACGTCCAGATGTAAAAATGACGGAAAAGCGGGATGACGTCAACAGAAATAATCAACATTAACGGTGAGGTTTGTTCAGGGAAGATGAAGGGCATTCATGATGGGGGTGAGTGCGGTCTGATACCCTCACCCCGACCCTCTCCCACAGGGAGAGGGAAATGCAGACGTTACAGCAGCTTAGCCAGACGATTAATGTCGGACTGAATGGCTCCGGCGGTGACATCGCGCCCCGCGCCCGGGCCACGGATCACCAGCGGGTTATCGCGGTACCAGCGGCTTTCGATGGCGAAGACGTTGTCGCATGGCAGGAGCGCCGCCAGCGGATGTTCAGGACGCACCGCCTCCACGCCCACGCGCGCTTTACCGTTCGCCTCGAAGCGCGCCACGTAACGCAGCACCAGCCCCATCTCGTTAGCTGCTTCCAGACGTTGCACCATCTGCTCGTTCAGCTCGTCGCCGTTCTCGAAGAAGTGATCGACGGACCCTTCCTCGCAGCCCGCAGGCACCAGCGACTCAACGCGTACCTGACCCGGCTCAATGTCGTAGCCGGCTTCACGCGCCAGGATCACCAGCTTGCGCATCACGTCTTTACCGGCAAGGTCAACGCGCGGATCCGGCTCGGTTAAACCCTGCTGCCACGCCTGATCCACCAGGTCGGTGAACGGCACGGTGCCGTCAAATTGCAGGAACAGCCAGGAGAGCGTGCCGGAGAAGATCCCGCTCAGCGCCAGAATGCTGTCGCCGCTTTCAATCAGATCGCGCACGGTATGGTTAACCGGCAGACCTGCGCCAACGGTGGCGTTATACAGCCAGTGACGACCCGTTTTTTCGAACGCGTCGTGGATCTGGCGATATTTATCAGTGCTGCTCGCGCCCGCCAGCTTGTTGGCGCTGATGACGTGGAACCCGTGGCTGGCGAAATCCAGATACTGATCGGCCAGCTGCTCGCTGGCGGTCACATCCAGCACTACCAGATCGTCATACGGGTGCGCACGCATCCACAGGAACAGCGACTCTTCATCTTGCTCGACGGCTTCATCATTAAAGAAGGCCAGCGCGCGGCTGGCATCCAGCCCTTCGTAGTTCAGCAGGCTGCGGCGGCTGTCCACCACGCCTGCGAGAATGAATTCGAACCCGGTACGCGCCGAGAGCGTGACCTGTTCGCGGGCGAACAGCTCCAGCCAGCGGGAACCGATGTTGCCTTTACCAAACAGCACCAGGCCGATGCGTTTTTCCGCACGGAACAGGGAGGTATGCAGGCCCTGAATCAGGCTTTCGGTTGGCCCTTTACGCAGAACGGCAACCAGGCTGATGCCCTCTTCTGATTGCCAGGTGAACTCCACCGGCTGGCCTTTCAGCTGCTGCCAGAAGCGGTGGCAGTGCAGCGGGTTACGGGTGACGCCCGCGCCTACCATCGCCACCAGCGCCAGCCCCTGACGCAGGCGAAGCTCGCCCGGCAGGCCCGCTTCATCCAGAATTTTCAGGGCGCTGTCCACCACTTCGGCGGTATAGCAGAACTGCAACAGCTGGCGATCGTTATGCACGCCAACGGCCAGCGGACGCACCTGAGCACGTTTCAGGATGGTGTCGATATCTTTGTACGCCAGTTTGAAATCCTGGCCCGCAGGCACCTGGAACTCAATCAGGCAGATGTCATCGTGGCTGGTGACAATGCGCGCGCCCGTACCGGATGCCAGCACGCGCTCGATGCGGGTGGAACCCTGATCCGGCGTGTAGCTACAGCGTAGTTGCAGGTCGATGTCGCTGCCGGAAACCGGCTGTAGCGTGCGCGCGTGCAGCACCGGGGCCGCCAGACGCGCCAGCTCGCTCGCTTCGTCGAGACGCAGCAGCGGCAGCAGGCAGGCATCTTTCACTTTGCGCGGGTCCGCGCTGTACACACCGGCCACGTCGCTCCAGATGGTGACGCGGGACACGCCCGCCAGGGCACCAATCTGTGTTGCCGAGTAGTCAGAGCCGTTACGGCCCAGCAGAACGGTTTCGCCGGCATTGCTGCGGCTGATAAAGCCGGTGACGACAATACGTTTACCGGGATGTTGCACCAGCAGCTGATGCAGCAGCGGGTAGGACAACCCTTCGTCCACCTGCGGCTGCGCGGCACGTTCGGCACGCAGGAAATCACGCGCGTCGAGCCAGGCGGCTTCCACACCCAGGTGTTGCAGCACGGCGGCCATCAGGCGCGCAGACCACACTTCACCGTGGCCAACCACTTCGGCATACACCGCATCGGTAATGCCGCTGTCCAGCAGAGCGGCCAGACGCTCAAGGTCGTGCGTAAAAGCGCTAATCAGCCCGTCCGCCACGTCCGCAGGCAGCAAACCGGCAATCAGTTCGCTCTGGTAACGACGTAAGGACTGTTGCACCTGATGCGCAGAGAGGCGATCGGTCTGGCTCAGTTTCAGCCAGCTAATCAACTGGTTGGTGGTGCTGCCTGCCGCAGAGACAACCATCATGTCCCCCGGCTGTGAATACTCGGTCATGATCCCTGCGACACGCAGGTAACATTTCACATCAGCAAGACTACTACCACCAAACTTGTGCAGCTGACGACCCTTCGCCCCTGCCTGCGCTATCACACTCATGATTACCCCTTGGCTGCGACCCGGAAGCCATTTTCCAGATCGGCAATTAAATCTTCAGAATCTTCAATACCGGTCGAGATACGTAGCAGCGTCTCGGAAATCCCGGCGGCGGCACGTGCTTCGGGTGCCATACCTGCGTGCGTCATGGTTGCGGCGTGGGAGATCAAGCTTTCTACTCCCCCTAAGGATTCCGCCAGCGTAAACAATGACAACCCGCTCAGGAAGCGACGCAGCGTTTGCTCGTCACCGTCCAGTTCAAAACTTAACATCGCGCCAAATCCTTTCTGTTGGCGCGCGGCAATCTCGTGCCCCTGGTTTTCCGGCAGCGACGGGTGGTAAAGCTTTTTCACCAGCGGCTGGTTTTTCAGGAAATCCACGATCGCCTGGGCATTACGCTGCGCCACGTCCATACGCGGTGATAGCGTGCGAATACCGCGCAGCAGCAAATAGCTGTCGAACGCGCCCGCGGTGACGCCAATGTTATTGGCCCACCATGCCAGTTCGGTGACAACGTCGGGATCTTTGGCAATCACCACGCCCGCCACCACGTCAGAATGGCCGTTCAGATATTTCGTGCATGAATGCAACACCAGATCGGCACCCAGTGCCAGTGGGTTCTGAAGGGCCGGACTGAGGAACGTATTATCCACTACACTTATCGCTCCTGCATCCCTTGCGAGCTGACAAATTTTCGCAATATCGACTACGCGCAACAATGGATTGCTTGGACTTTCCACCAGAACCAGCTTCGGCTGCTCGGCAAGCGCCTGTTTCAGCGCCTGTTCGTCGTTTTGATCGACAAACAGCACACGGTAGCAGCCACGTTTCGCCAGGCTATCAAACAGACGATAGCTGCCGCCGTAACAGTCGTGTGGCGCCACCAGCAGATCGCCAGGTTTCAGGAACACTGTGGTTACCAGGTGAATGGCAGACATGCCGGTATTGGTTAATACCGCCCCTGCGCCGCCTTCCAGTTCCGCCAGCGCGCGCTGGGTGACGTCGCGCGTAGGATTGCCGCGACGCGAGTAGTCATGCGCGCGAGGTTCATTAAATCCGGTGAAATTATAGGTACTGGAGAGATGAATTGGCGGGACAACGCAGCCGTACTGCTCGTCATCATTCAATCCGCTACGCACTGCGATGGTGGCCTGTTTACGCGTCATGGTGAGGCTTCCTGGCGAATGAGGTGAAAAGTCAGGCACCAGAGTAAACATTGAAAGTATGGACGTCAATACATCTGGACATCTAAACTTCTTTGCGTATAGATTGAGCAATGCGCAAATAGCCGTTAAAATTATATGCTTTAGGACACGCTACAGCGGCAATATCCGTGCCTCGGTATCGTCTCTACGGTAAACTACGCAAGATTACGGTTCAAAACTGATGGTTACGGGTTTTGCACCTTTAGATTAATGACTGAGAGGATTAAAGGTATCTCATGGCTGAATGGAGCGGCGAATATATCAGCCCATACGCTGAGCACGGTAAGAAGAGTGAGCAAGTCAAGAAAATCACGGTGTCCATTCCTCTGAAGGTGTTGAAGATCCTCACCGATGAACGTACGCGTCGTCAGGTGAACAACCTGCGTCACGCCACTAACAGCGAACTGCTGTGCGAAGCGTTCCTGCATGCGTTTACCGGCCAACCGTTGCCGAACGATGACGATCTGCGTAAAGAACGCAGTGACGAAATCCCGGAAGAGGCGAAGGTGATCATGCGTGAACTGGGTATCGACCCGGAGACCTGGGAATACTAACAGCGATGCGGTCCCGCTGAGGGTGCTCAGCGGGATGGTTTCTCAGAAGTTGTAACCTAAGCCGACACGCAGACGCGTTTGTCGGTCGTCAGTGGTAGCAGTGTTATAGCCGGAAGAGACATTACCCACCTCCACGAATGGCACCCACGAATCGATTTTATACGCCACGCGGAAGTTATATTCGTAATCCTCTTTTTTGTTGTTATACAGATCTTCGTTGTCGGCGAATTTATAAATTCCGTTCAGCTCAAACATCCAGTTATCAATATTATATCCCAGCCACATTTCCGGGCGATATACCAGTCTGTCATCTTTACCGCCTGCATTACGGCGGGTATATTCGGTACGATAACGGAACGCCGTCCACCAGCTGTCATTAATATTATACTGTACGCGTAAATAGGGTTTATAAATAGCCATGTCGTCACCCATTTCAACCGCGACACCCGGCTGCCAGATAAATCCCTGCCAGGTAAACTGGTAGCTGGCAGTATATTCGTTGCTGTTACTCTCCATATTATTGAGCGCATCATTAGATTGCTTTTCATCTGAGCGTGAGACGGCCTCTACGGCCACACCAAAGCCCGTCCCGAAACGGTGTGACATGTATACACGGTCATAGTTACGTCCATCGTCGTAATACTCGTGTCGGTAATCAACATATCCCGCCTGCGCCGCGCACGATAGTAATGGAAGCACGAATAAAAGTTGCTTCAGTTTCATCCTTTTCCCTCAAAGTAAATACACCCTGAAAGCCATCGCTGTTGAAATGGCAAATAAGAATTTATGTCGAGCGCAGTGTAATTTTACACCCAGAGGGAAACCTTTTATTTATTGCCATATCCGGCAATAAAATGGCAAACAGGCCAAGAATACAGAGATAAAGCTCACTATCCGTATAAATAGGAATATATTAAGACACGGTGATTATTTTTCGGAAAAATTAAAATATATATTTGAAGAGGAAATATAAATACAGAATTAATTCAGGAGAGATATTACAGGCACAAAAAAACCGCCCGGAGGCGGTTTCTTCTGGATGCTTATTTAGCGCCCGGGATGCTGAAACGCTTGTTGAAGCGGTCAACACGGCCACCGGTTGCAACATCACGCTGCTTACCAGTGTAGAACGGGTGGCATTTGCCGCACACGTCCAGGTTCAGATCGTGACCCACGGTAGAGCGGATCTGGATAGAGTTACCGCAAGAGCAGTTTGCAGTAATCATTTCGTATTTCGGGTGAATATCTTTTTTCATGGGAGAACCTCAGTTAAGGCCGCGTCGCTCTTCCAGCCCTAACGCCAGACACCACGCGATGTTGAATGTAAGTTCTTTGGCGTAAAATACACCAAAGGCGGCGAATCATACAGAATTTGACCAACGTATGCAAACTGATCCGCACGCCGCTTTCACTAATGTGTATACTAACGCGCCACTTTTCAAGTCAGGAAGATTCGATGCCCGTCGCTCACGTTGCCCTGCCCGTTCCGCTTCCCCGCACCTTTGACTACCTGCTGCCCGACAGCATGAGCGCCAAAGCGGGCTGTCGCGTGACCGTGCCGTTTGGCAAACAGCAGCGCGTGGGGATCGTGGTGTCCGTCAGTAATAAAAGCGAACTGCCGCTTAACGAGCTGAAATCGGTTGTTGAGGTGCTGGACAGCGAGCCGGTTTACTCCACCAGCACCTGGCGACTGCTGCTGTGGGCGGCAGATTATTATCATCATCCGATTGGCGACGTCCTGTTCCATGCCCTGCCCATTATGCTGCGCCAGGGTAAGAGCGCCAGCCACGCGCCAATGTGGTACTGGTTTGCCACCGAGCAGGGCCAGGCGGTGGACATTAACAGCCTGAAGCGCTCGCAAAAACAGCAGCAGGCGTTGGCCGCGCTGCGCCAGGGAAAAATCTGGCGCCATCAGGTCGACGAGCTTGAGGTAAGCGAAACCGCGTTGCAGGCATTAAGGAAGAAAGGGCTGAGCGAGCTGGCCAGTGAAGCACCTGCCCTTCACGACTGGCGCGACGGCTTTTCCGTCTCGGGCGATCGTCTGCGTCTGAATACCGAGCAGGCCACCGCCGTAGGCGCGATTCACAGCGCTGCCGATCGTTTTTCCGCCTGGCTGCTGGCGGGCGTCACCGGCTCCGGTAAAACCGAAGTGTATCTGAGCGTGCTGGAAAACGTGCTCGCGCAGGGCAAACAGG
This sequence comes from Enterobacter cloacae complex sp. SHL022, assembly GCF_049237785.1. NCBI lineage: Bacteria > Pseudomonadati > Pseudomonadota > Gammaproteobacteria > Enterobacterales > Enterobacteriaceae > Enterobacter > Enterobacter cloacae complex sp. SHL022. The sequence goes on from NZ_JBMKJH010000012.1 coordinate 28,391, forward strand.
CGCTGGTGATGGTGCCGGAAATCGGCCTGACGCCGCAAACCATCGCGCGTTTCCGTGAACGTTTTAATGCGCCCGTTGAGGTTCTGCACTCCGGCCTGAACGACAGCGAGCGCCTCAGCGCCTGGCTGAAAGCGAAAAACGGCGAAGCGGCGATTGTGATCGGCACCCGTTCATCGCTGTTTACGCCGTTTAAAAATCTCGGCGTTATCGTGATCGATGAAGAGCATGACAGCTCCTATAAACAGCAGGAAGGCTGGCGCTATCACGCCCGCGACTTAGCCGTGTACCGCGCCCACAGCGAGCAAATCCCCATTATTCTCGGGTCTGCCACCCCCGCGCTTGAAACGCTGCACAACGTTCGCCAGCGTAAATACCACATGCTGCGCCTGACGCGCCGCGCGGGAAATGCCCGCCCGGCCATTCAGCATGTGCTGGATCTGAAAGGTCAGCAGGTGCAGGCCGGGTTAGCGCCTGCGCTGATTAGCCGCATGCGTCAGCATTTGCAGGCGGGCAACCAGGTGATCCTGTTCCTGAACCGCCGCGGCTTTGCGCCTGCGCTGCTGTGCCACGACTGCGGCTGGATCGCGGAGTGCCCGCGCTGCGATCACTACTACACCTTCCACCAGGCTCAGCGCCATTTGCGCTGCCACCACTGCGACAGCCAGCGTCCGGTCCCCCGTCAGTGCCCGTCCTGCGGCTCAACGCACATCGTGCCGGTCGGTCTGGGAACGGAACAGCTTGAACAGGCGCTCGCGCCCTTCTTCCCGGATGTGCCCATCTCCCGTATCGACAGGGATACCACCAGCCGTAAAGGGGCGCTGGAGCAGCAACTGGCGGAAGTACATCGTGGCGGCGCGCGTATCCTGATTGGTACTCAGATGCTGGCGAAAGGGCACCACTTCCCGGACGTGACGCTGGTCGCCCTGCTGGACGTCGACGGCGCGCTGTTCTCCGCGGATTTTCGCTCCGCCGAGCGTTTCGCCCAGCTTTATACCCAGGTTGCCGGTCGCGCTGGTCGAGCGGGTAAGCAGGGCGAGGTGGTGCTGCAAACGCACCACCCTGAACATCCGCTGCTGCAAACCCTGCTGCACAAAGGCTATGACGCCTTCGCGGACCAGGCGCTGGCCGAACGTCAGACGATGCAGCTTCCCCCGTGGACCAGCCACGTTATCATCCGTGCGGAAGACCATAATAACCAGCAGGCGCCGCTGTTCCTGCAACAGCTGAGAAACCTCCTGCAAGCCAGCCCACTGGTGGATAATCAGCTGTGGATTTTAGGCCCGGTACCCGCGCTCGCCCCGAAACGCGGCGGCCGTTTCCGCTGGCAACTCTTACTTCAGCACCCCTCGCGTATCCGTTTACAGCAGATCGTCAGCGGCACGCTGGCGCTGATCAATACCCTGCCGGAAGCGCGAAAAGTGAAGTGGGTTCTGGACGTCGATCCGATTGAAGGCTGAAGACGGATCGAAAAATTTAATGCGCCTCACACTTTTTATGAAAATTCTGTAACCGATTCCATTAACTATCTGTAAAAATGGTGCGGTCCGCAGTTCGGTGTTCAGGCGAGGAGAAGACGTTGAAGTCCAGGAAAGAGGTTGCCTCGGCGACCATGAAAGACGTTGCCGAGAAAGCACAAGTCTCAACAGCAACCGTGTCCCGCGCATTGATGAACCCTGACAAAGTCTCCCAGGCGACCCGAAACCGGGTTGAAAAGGCGGCGCTTGAGGTCGGTTATTTTCCGCAAGCCATGGGGCGTAACGTAAAACGCAACGAATCCCGCACCATCCTGGTGATCGTGCCGGACATCTGCGATCCCTTCTTCAGCGAAATCATCCGCGGCATTGAAGTCACGGCCGCCGCCCAGGGCTATCTGGTGCTGATTGGCGATTGTGCCCACCAGAACCAGCAGGAAAAAACGTTCATCGACCTGATCATCACCAAGCAGATTGATGGCATGCTGCTGCTTGGCTCACGCCTGCCGTTTGATGCCAGCATTGAAGAACAGCGCAATTTACCGCCGATGGTCATGGCGAACGAATTCGCGCCGGAGCTGGAGCTGCCAACCGTTCATATCGATAACCTCACCGCCGCGTTCAACGCCGTGAACTATCTTCAGGAACTGGGGCATAAGCGCATCGGTTGTATCGCCGGACCAGAAGAGATGCCGCTGTGTCATTACCGCTTGCAGGGCTACGTTCAGGCGCTGCGCCGTACCGGGGCTATCGTCGATCCGCACTACATTGCGCGCGGTGATTTCACCTTTGAAGCGGGCGGGCAGGCGCTGGAAAAATTGCTGGCCTTGCCAGAACCGCCTACCGCGGTCTTCTGCCACAGCGACGTGATGGCGCTAGGGGCGTTATCCTACGCCAAACGTCACGGCCTGCGTGTGCCGCAGGACCTGTCGATAATCGGTTTTGATAATATTTCGCTTTCGGAGTTTTGCGATCCGCCGCTTTCGACCGTTGCACAGCCGCGGTATGACATTGGCCGGGAAGCGATGCTGCTTTTGCTGGATCAGCTGCACGGTCAAACAGTTAGCAGTGGGTCACGGCTACTGGATTGTGAGCTAATTGTGCGCGGCTCTACCCAGGCATTAACTTAAAGTAAATACCTTTCGACACCCTTATCTGGTCAAAGCCCCGTCGCTTAAGTAACATGGCGGGCTGACGAACGAATAAATACAGCGAAACGATAGTGGCACAACGAGATTATGTACGTCGCGGCCAGCCGGCACCTTCGCGACGCAAAAAGAGTAGTTCAAAAAGCAAGCAACGTAGCCTGTCTGCTGTCTCCCCAGCCATGGTCGCCATTGCTGCGGCCGTGCTGGTGGCCTTTATTGGCGGCCTCTACTTCATTACGCATCATAAAAAAGAAGAGTCTGAAGCCCTTCAGGGTAACAAGGTCGTCGGCAACGGCCTTCCTCCTAAGCCTGAAGAGCGCTGGCGCTACATTAAAGAGCTGGAAAGCCGCCAGCCTGGCGTACGTGCGCCTACCGAGCCTTCTGCCGGGGGTGAAGTGAAGAATGCCGATCAGCTGACGGACGAACAGCGTCAATTGCTCGCTCAGATGCAGGCGGACATGCGCCAGCAGCCTACGCAGTTGAACGAAGTGCCGTGGAACGAACAAACCCCGGCGCAGCGTCAGCAAACATTGCAGCGCCAGCGTCAGGCTCAGCAGCAAACGCAACAGCAGCAGTGGACGCAGACGCAGCCGGTACAGCAGCCGCGTTCACAACCGCAGCAGCAGACGCGTACCGTACAAACTCAGCCTGTCCAGCAGCAACCGAAGGCGCAGCCGCAGAAGCAAACGGCACAGCCGTATCAGGATCTGTTGCAGACGCCTGCGCATACCACTGCGCAACAGCCAAAAACGCAGCAGGCTGCGCCGGTCACCAAAGAGACCGAGGTGCCGAAGCAGACGGCTGAGAAAAAAGATGAACGCCGCTGGATGGTTCAGTGCGGTTCGTTTAAAGGCGCCGAACAGGCAGAAACGGTGCGTGCTCAGCTGGCATTTGAAGGATTTGACTCACGCATTACCACCAATAACGGCTGGAATCGCGTAGTGATTGGACCGGTCAAAGGCAAAGAAAACGCAGACGGCACCATTTCCCGTTTGAAAGTGGCTGGCCACACAAACTGCATTCGACTCGCCTCCGGGGGTTGAAACCCCCAAAATCCCCCCCATCTATCATTTAATTCAGCCCTGAGCACAGGCTCAGGGCTTCTGTTTCCCGAATCTGTAACCAGGGGGTCTGCTCGTGACAACAATAGTAAGTGTACGCCGTAACGGCCAGGTGGTAATTGCCGGTGATGGCCAGGCCACGCTGGGTAATACCGTCATGAAAGGCAACGTGAAGAAAGTACGTCGTCTTTATAACGACAAAGTGATCGCCGGTTTCGCAGGCGGCACGGCTGATGCCTTCACGCTGTTTGAACTGTTTGAACGCAAACTGGAAATGCATCAGGGTCATCTGGTGAAAGCCGCCGTTGAGCTGGCAAAAGACTGGCGTACCGACCGCATGCTACGCAAGCTCGAAGCGCTGCTGGCCGTGGCTGACGAAAACGCCTCGCTGATCATCACCGGTAACGGCGACGTAGTTCAGCCTGAAAACGACCTGATTGCCATCGGCTCTGGCGGCCCGTACGCCCAGGCCGCAGCCCGTGCGCTGTTGGAAAATACCGACATGAACGCGCGCGATATCGCGGTGAAAGCGTTGGATATTGCAGGTGATATCTGCATCTATACCAACCACAATCACACCATCGAAGAATTACCGTCTAAAGCGTAAGGATCGCCCATGTCTGAAATGACCCCACGCGAAATTGTCAGCGAACTGAACAAACACATTATCGGCCAGGACAATGCCAAGCGCTCCGTGGCTATCGCACTGCGTAACCGCTGGCGTCGCATGCAGCTCGACGAAGAGCTTCGCCACGAAGTGACGCCAAAAAATATTCTGATGATCGGCCCGACCGGTGTGGGTAAAACCGAAATCGCCCGTCGTCTGGCCAAACTGGCTAACGCGCCGTTCATCAAAGTTGAAGCCACTAAGTTCACCGAAGTGGGCTATGTGGGTAAAGAAGTGGACTCCATCATCCGCGATCTGACCGATTCGGCGATTAAGATGGTGCGCGTCCAGGCGATTGAGAAAAACCGCTATCGCGCCGAAGAGATGGCCGAAGAGCGTATTCTCGACGTGCTGATCCCACCGGCAAAAAACAACTGGGGACAGGCTGAACAGCAGTCTGAACCTTCTGCTGCGCGTCAGGCATTCCGCAAAAAACTGCGCGAAGGCGAGCTGGACGATAAAGAGATTGAGATCGATCTCGCTGCCGCGCCAATGGGCGTGGAAATTATGGCGCCTCCGGGCATGGAAGAGATGACCAGCCAGTTGCAGTCCATGTTCCAGAACCTGGGCGGGCAGAAGCAGAAAGCGCGTAAGCTGAAAATCAAAGACGCGATGAAGCTGCTGATTGAAGAAGAAGCCGCGAAGCTGGTTAACCCGGAGGAGCTGAAACAGGACGCTATCGACGCGGTTGAGCAGCACGGTATCGTGTTTATCGACGAAATCGACAAAATCTGTAAGCGCGGCAACGCGTCCGGCCCGGATGTCTCCCGCGAAGGCGTTCAGCGCGACCTGCTGCCGCTGGTGGAAGGATGCACCGTCTCCACCAAGCACGGCATGGTTAAAACTGACCACATTCTGTTTATCGCCTCCGGTGCGTTCCAGATTGCCAGCCCGTCTGACCTGATCCCGGAACTCCAGGGTCGTCTGCCAATCCGCGTTGAGTTGCAGGCGCTGACCACCGAAGATTTCGAACGTATCCTGACTGAGCCAAACGCTTCTGTGACCGTACAGTACAAAGCGCTGATGGCGACCGAAGGCGTGAACATTGAATTTACCGATGACGGTATCAAGCGCATCGCCCAGGCCGCGTGGCAGGTCAACGAAACCACCGAGAACATCGGTGCGCGTCGTCTGCACACCGTGCTGGAACGCCTGATGGAAGACATCTCTTATGATGCGAGCGACCTTAACGGTCAAAGCATTACCATTGACGCAGACTATGTGGGCAAACACCTGGATGCGTTAGTGGCAGATGAAGATCTGAGCCGTTTTATTCTATAATCGCGTTCAATGCATTTTCATCACTGTTGATGGGGGCTATGGCCCCCATTTTTATTGGCTAAATAACTATGACTGATATCAGCCGTACACAGGCGTGGCTCGAAAGTCTGCGCCCTAAAACGCTTCCTCTGGCTTTTGCCGCCATTATTGTCGGTACCACGCTTGCCTGGTGGCAGGGTCATTTCGATCCGCTGGTAGCAGGCCTGGCGCTTGTCACCGCCGGGCTGCTGCAAATCCTCTCTAATCTCGCCAATGATTACGGCGATGCGGTAAAGGGCAGCGACAAGCCTGACCGTATCGGGCCGCTGCGCGGGATGCAAAAAGGGGTGATTACCCAGGCACAGATGAAACGGGCGCTGATTATCACCGTGGTATTGATTTGCCTGTCCGGGCTGGCGCTGGTGACGGTCGCGTCGAAAACCACCAGTGATTTCATTGGCTTCCTGGTGCTGGGCTTGCTTGCCATTATTGCAGCCATTACCTATACCGTCGGGACGCGTCCTTACGGGTATATTGGTCTGGGCGACATCTCCGTGCTGGTGTTCTTCGGCTGGCTGAGCGTGATGGGAAGCTGGTACTTGCAGGCGCATACGGTGATACCTGCCCTGTTCCTGCCGGCGACCGCCTGCGGTCTGCTGGCGACGGCGGTGCTGAATATCAATAACCTGCGCGACATCGACAGCGACCGCGAGAACGGTAAAAACACGCTGGCCGTGCGTCTGGGTCCTGTAAATGCACGCCGCTATCACGCCTTCCTGCTCATCGGCGCGCTGGTCTGCCTGGCACTGTTCAATCTGATCTCTCTGCACAGCCTGTGGGGCTGGCTGTTTGTGCTCGCCGCACCGCTGCTGATTAAGCAGGCCCGCTATGTCATGCGTGAACGCAGCCCGGCCGCCATGCCACCGATGCTGGAACGTACGGTAAAAGGCGCGTTACTGACTAACCTGCTGTTCGTCATCGGGATTGTCTTAAGCCAGACGCTGAGTTAGCTGACAAATATCAATTAACAATTGATGATTTTGCCAACAACGCATTTCGCACGATATACTGAACACATTCGCAGCAACAGAGCGTTAAACCTATGAAATACGATACCTCCGAGCTTTGTGACATCTACCAGGAAGATGTCAACGTCGTTGAACCCCTGTTCTCCAACTTTGGTGGACGGTCGTCGTTTGGCGGACAAATCATCACGGTGAAATGTTTCGAGGACAACGGGTTGCTGTACGATCTGCTCGAAGAGAACGGTCGTGGCCGCGTTCTGCTGGTGGATGGTGGCGGTTCAGTGCGCCGTGCACTGATCGATGCGGACCTCGCTCGCCTTGCGGTGCAAAACGAGTGGGAAGGGATTGTGGTCTACGGCTCCGTGCGCCAGGTGGACGATCTGGAAGATCTGGATATCGGTATTCAGGCCATTGCCGCCATTCCGGTTGGCGCAGCGGGTGAAGGCATCGGCGAAAGCGACGTGCGCGTTAACTTCGGCGGCGTGACCTTCTTCTCGGGTGACCACCTTTATGCTGACAATACCGGCATTATCCTTTCTGAGGATGCGCTGGATATTGAGTAGTTAATCGGTAAGCGAGATGCATAAAAAAGCCGGGTGGCGGCTACGCCTTACCCGGCCTGTTCAATTCATTCCCAAGGAAATCAGACTTCTTCCATACGTCCCAGCAGCGCCTGCAAGCGTTCCTGCCAGCCGTTCTGCTGTTCGCGCAGCTGGTTGTTTTCGCGCTCCAGTTCTTCGCGGCTGTGCTGAGCGTTCTGAACTTCCTGAGACAGGGAGTTGTTCTTCTCTTTCAGTTCTTCAATTTCCATTTGCAGCAGCGTGATGGTGTCAATCGCCTGCTGTACTTTCGATTCCAGTTTCTCAAACACTTCTAAAGACATGATCCTACCTCTCCTGAATTGCAAGGCGACGCTTTAACGTAAACGCGCACAACATATGTTCCGATTGTATGGAGCGCCGTCGCCCCTGTCCAGCGGCATGCCACGCAGATCGTGGTTTGCAACACTTTTCGGCCTCGTCCTGGTGCGTTCGCCGCATATACCCCTAAGTTGTTAACCCATAAGTTAAAGAAATGATTCAACCCACAATCATTACCTGATGCAAAAACGCGCTTTATGGCGCGAAAACGCTCATTTTATTGACACAGACCACACATTTCGATTTCGATATTTCTCGTTTGTGCTCGTTAACGATAAATTAACACTATGTCTACAGGGCATCGTGACTGTCACGGGCGGTCACGCAAACAATAAACATTACTCTTTTGCAGGATTCCGATTATGAGTCAGACATCAACCTTAAAAGGCCAGTGCATTGCCGAGTTCCTGGGTACCGGGTTGTTGATATTCTTCGGAGTAGGCTGTGTCGCTGCACTGAAAGTGGCGGGTGCCAGTTTTGGTCAGTGGGAAATCAGTATTATCTGGGGTCTGGGCGTGGCGATGGCCATCTACCTGACCGCAGGGGTTTCCGGCGCACATCTTAACCCGGCGGTGACCATCGCGTTGTGGCTATTCGCGTGCTTTGACGGACGCAAAGTTGTTCCTTTCATCATTTCGCAATTTGCCGGCGCCTTTTGCGCAGCGGCGTTAGTTTACGGGCTTTATTACAATCTTTTCATCGACTTCGAACAGACGCATCATATGGTGCGTGGCAGTGTCGAAAGTCTGGATCTGGCAGGCATTTTCTCAACGTATCCGAATCCGCATATCAATTTTGTGCAGGCGTTCGCAGTTGAAATGGTGATTACCGCTATTCTGATGGGCGTCATTATGGCGCTGGGCGACGACGGAAACGGCATTCCGCGCGGCCCGCTGGCACCACTTCTGATTGGCCTTCTGATTGCGGTGATTGGCGCATCCATGGGTCCGCTGACCGGTTTTGCGATGAATCCGGCGCGTGACCTGGGTCCAAAAACCTTCGCCTTCTTTGCGGGATGGGGCGATGTCGCCTTCACGGGCGGCAAAGACATTCCTTACTTCCTGGTTCCGCTGTTCGGGCCAATTGTAGGGGCGGCACTGGGCGCATTCGGCTATCGCAAATTAATTGGTCGCCACTTACCGTGCGACACCTGTGTGGAAGAGGAAAAAGAGACAACTTCCACCACACAACAAAAAGCTTCGCTGTAATCTGACTACGGGACACATACCATGACCGAAAAAAAATATATCGTTGCGCTCGACCAGGGCACTACCAGCTCCCGCGCTGTCGTAATGGATCATGACGCGAACATTGTCAGCGTGTCTCAACGCGAATTTGAGCAAATTTATCCGCGTCCAGGCTGGGTTGAACACGACCCGATGGAGATCTGGGCGTCACAAAGCTCCACGCTGGTGGAAGTGCTGGCGAAAGCCGACATCAGTTCTGACCAGATTGCCGCTATCGGTATCACCAACCAGCGTGAAACGACTGTGGTCTGGGAGCGCGAAACCGGTAAGCCCATCTACAACGCCATCGTCTGGCAGTGCCGCCGTACGTCAGAGATCTGCGAACAGCTGAAGCGCGACGGGATGGAAGAGTACGTGCGCAGCGCCACCGGCCTGGTGGTTGACCCCTATTTCTCCGGCACCAAAGTGAAGTGGATCCTCGACCACGTGGAAGGTTCACGCGAGCGCGCACGTCGTGGCGAGCTGCTCTTCGGTACCGTCGATACCTGGCTTATCTGGAAGATGACTCAGGGACGCGTTCACGTCACCGACTACACCAACGCCTCGCGCACCATGCTGTTCAACATCAACACTCTGGAGTGGGATGACAAGATGCTGGACGCGCTGGACATTCCGCGAGCGATGCTGCCAGACGTGCGTAAATCTTCAGAAGTGTACGGCCAGACCAACATTGGCGGTAAAGGCGGCACGCGTATTCCTATCGCCGGTATCGCCGGTGACCAGCAGGCAGCCCTGTTCGGCCAGCTGTGCGTAAAAGAAGGGATGGCGAAGAACACCTACGGCACCGGCTGCTTTATGCTGATGAACACGGGCGAGAAAGCGGTGAAATCAGAAAACGGTCTGCTGACCACCATCGCCTGCGGCCCGCGCGGCGAAGTGAACTATGCCCTGGAAGGCGCGGTATTCATGGCGGGTGCCTCCATTCAGTGGCTGCGCGACGAGATGAAGCTGATTAGCGACGCGTTTGACTCCGAATACTTCGCGACCAAAGTGAAAGACACCAACGGCGTGTACGTGGTGCCAGCGTTCACCGGTCTGGGCGCACCGTACTGGGATCCGTACGCCCGCGGCGCGATTTTCGGCCTGACGCGCGGCGTGAACTCAAACCACATCATTCGCGCGACGCTGGAATCCATCGCCTACCAGACGCGCGACGTGCTGGAAGCGATGCAGGCTGACTCCGGCATTCGTCTGCACGCCCTGCGCGTGGACGGCGGTGCAGTAGCCAACAACTTTCTGATGCAGTTCCAGTCCGACATTCTGGGCACTCGCGTTGAACGTCCTGAGGTGCGAGAAGTGACGGCGCTGGGCGCGGCGTATCTGGCAGGTCTGGCGGTTGGCTTCTGGCAAAACCTCGACGAGCTTCAGGAAAAAGCGGTTATCGAACGCGAATTCCGTCCTGGCATCGAAACCACCGAGCGCAACTACCGCTACAGCGGCTGGAAGAAAGCGGTGAAACGTGCCCTGGCGTGGGAAGAGCACGACGAGTAAGCCTATATTCCCTCTCCCCTGGGGAGAGGGTTAGGGTGAGGGGCTCCAACCGCACCGGTCCCCTCGACCCTCCCCACTCTGTGATAAACTTCGTGCAATTCCTTTTGATTGTACGAGTACCTCATGAAACGTGAACTTGCTATCGAGTTTTCCCGCGTCACCGAAGCTGCCGCCCTCGCAGGCTACAAGTGGCTGGGCCGTGGCGACAAAAATACCGCAGACGGCGCAGCCGTCCACGCCATGCGCATTGTGCTTAATCAGGTTAACATCGACGGCACTATCGTCATCGGTGAAGGCGAGATCGACGAAGCGCCGATGCTCTACATCGGTGAAAAGGTCGGGACCGGCAAAGGCGATGCGGTGGATATCGCGGTCGACCCGATCGAAGGCACGCGCATGACGGCGATGGGCCAGGCCAACGCGCTGGCGGTACTGGCGGTGGGCGATAAGGGCTGCTTCCTCAACGCGCCCGATATGTACATGGAAAAGCTGATCGTCGGTCCTGGCGCTAAAGGCGCTATCGACCTTAGTCTGCCGCTGGACGCCAACCTGCGCAATATCGCTGCGGCGCTGGGTAAAGCGCTCAGCGAACTCACCGTGACCATTCTGGCGAAACCGCGCCACGACGCCACCATCGCGTACCTGCAAACGCTTGGCGTGCGCGTATTTGCTATTCCGGATGGCGACGTTGCCGCCTCTATTCTGACCTGCATGCCTGACAGCGAAGTCGACGTGCTTTACGGCATCGGCGGCGCGCCGGAGGGTGTGGTCTCTGCGGCAGTGATCCGCGCGCTGGATGGCGATATGCAGGCGCGTCTGCTGCCACGCCATGAGGTGAAAGGCGACAGCGACGAGAACCTTCGCATTGGTGCAGACGAACTGGCGCGCTGCGCGGCGATGGGCATCGAGGCCAATAAAGTGCTCGCGCTAAACGAGATGGCCCGCAGCGATAACGTGGTCTTCTCCGCAACCGGCATCACCAAAGGCGATCTGCTGGACGGCATCACCCGCAAGGGCAACATGGCCACCACTGAAACCCTGCTGATCCGCGGTAAATCCCGCACTATTCGCCGCATTAAGTCCATTCATTATCTCGATCGTAAAGATCCGGACGTACAGACGCACATTCTGTAAAACCGTTTGATCGATAGAGCTTTCCGGCCCGAATGGGCTGGAAATGTTTCCCACAACTACGGAAGATAGAAGAGAGAAACAGCACAGGAGAAGATCATGGCGGACTGGGTAACAGGTAAAGTCACAAAGGTACAGTTCTGGACCGATGCGCTATTTAGCCTCACGCTGCACGCTCCCGTTCATCCGTTTACTGCCGGGCAGTTTGCCAAACTCGGGCTGGATATCGACGGTGAACGCGTACAGCGCGCCTACTCTTACGTTAATGCGCCTGATAACCCGGACCTTGAGTTCTATCTGGTCACCGTCCCGGACGGTAAGCTCAGCCCGCGCCTCGCCGCGCTGAAGCCAGGCGATGAAGTGCAGATTGTCTCCGACGCGGCGGGGTTCTTCGTGCTGGATGAAATCCCCGACTGTGACACGCTCTGGATGCTGGCGACCGGCACGGCCATCGGCCCGTTTCTTTCCATTCTGCAATACGGCAAAGATCTGGAGCGCTTTAAAAATATCGTGCTGGTTCACGCCGCGCGCTACGCCGCAGACCTGAGCTATTTGCCGCAGATGCAGGCGCTGGAACAGCGTTACGGCGGGAAATTAAAGATTCAGACGGTGGTCAGCCGCGAAACCGCAGACGGCTCGTTAACCGGCCGCGTTCCGGCGTTGATTGAAAGCGGCGCGCTGGAAGAGGCGGTGGGTTTACCGATGAATACCGAAACCAGCCACGTGATGCTGTGCGGCAACCCGCAGATGGTGCGCGATACGCAGCAGTTGCTGAAGGATACCCGGCAGATGACGAAGCACCTTCGCCGTCGGCCGGGCCACATGACCGCCGAACACTACTGGTGATCAGCGGTACTTCACCTCAAGGGTATCTTTTCCATATTTGTTCTCGCTCTGGGTGCCGATAAACGCGCCCAGTTCGACAACCATCATTACAAAGATAACCGTCGGCAGCAGTCTGCCCACCACCCATGGGAGGATTGAGGGCAGCAATGACCAGTTCCCCGCCACCAGCATCCACGCCAGGATAATCAGGAAAGCCCATGCGCCGGAGCGGCCACGATCGTGCAGACGTTTCACCACCACGGCGGCGGTTGGCCACAGTAAACAGACCAGCGCAAATGCCGCGGTTTGCGTGCTCAGCCATGCGTTGTAGGCAACAAAAAACAGAAGCAGCATGGCGACAACCCACGTTGCAATCCAGATCCAGAAGTCACGGCGCCCAATACGCCCTTTGAATGAAAACAGCCACTGCTGTATGGTCATGTAAGGTTCCTTATTATTGTTTAGCCCGCATTTTACCCTGGAGTTGTGACCTTTTGACAAGCCGACCAGATATCGTTTTAATCATGGGCAATGACGGCCAGGGGCAATGTTGATGAAAAGTTCGGCACACTCTCTTTATTTGTGTTTAGCGATGCTGAGCGCCAGTTTTTCCCTGTACGCCACGGAAACGGCTTCCCCGGTCACCGCCCCCTATCTTCTGGCGGGCGCTCCCTCTTTCGATCAATCTATCAGCCAGTTCCGCGAAGCCTTCAACAAAGAAAATCCCTTACTTCCGTTGGGAGAGTTCCGAGCGATTGACAGCGCCCGCGATACGCCGACCCTGACCCGCGCGGCCAGCAAAATTAACGAGAATCTGTATGCCTCTACCGCCCTTGAGCGCGGAACGTTAAAAATCAAAAGCATGCAGATCACCTGGCTGCCGATTCAGGGGCCAGAGCAGAAAGCGGCGAAAGCGAAAGCGCTGGAGTACATGAGCGCTATTCTGCGCGCCTTTACCCCCACCTTCACGAAAGCACAAAGCCAGCAAAAGCTGCAAAAACTTCTTACCGCGGGGAAAAACAAACGCTATTACGCCGATACGGAAGGTGCCGTTCGCTATGTCGTCGCAGATAACGGCGAAAAGGGGCTGACCTTCGCGGTTGAACCGATTAAGCTGGCCCTATCAGACGCACTCGAGGGGGCGAATTAATGACAAAAAGCAAAGCCTTTCGAGGGAAAATCTCTATACTGATTCACAGACCATGCTGCCCTTAAGGGTGGCCATATTCCTTAATTCGCTTATTGAGCGTGGAGAATTGAAATGCGACATCCTTTAGTGATGGGTAACTGGAAACTGAACGGCAGCCGCCACATGGTAAACGAACTGGTTGCTAACCTGCGTAAAGAGCTGGCTGGCGTGACCGGCTGCGCGGTTGCTATCGCTCCGCCGGATATGTACCTGGATCTGGCTAAACGTGCCGCTGACGGCAGCCACATCATTCTGGGCGCGCAGAACGTTGACGTTAACCTGTCTGGCGCGTTTACCGGTGAAACCTCCGCTGAAATGCTGAAAGACATCGGCGCGAAATACATCATCATCGGCCACTCTGAGCGTCGCACCTACCACAAAGAATCTGACGAGTTCATCGCGAAGAAATTCGCTGTGCTGAAAGAGCAGGGTCTGATCCCGGTTCTGTGCATCGGTGAAACCGAGGCAGAAAACGAAGCGGGTAAAACCGAAGAAGTGTGCGCACGTCAGATCGACGCTGTGCTGAAAACCCAGGGCGCGGCAGCGTTCGAAGGCGCGGTTATCGCTTACGAGCCAGTCTGGGCGATCGGTACAGGCAAATCTGCAACCCCTGCGCAGGCACAGGCGGTGCACAAGTTCATTCGTGACCACATTGCAAAAGCAGACGCGAAAGTGGCTGAGCAGGTCATCATCCAGTACGGCGGTTCCGTTAACGCATCAAACGCAGCTGAGCTGTTCACCCAGCCAGACATCGATGGCGCGCTGGTGGGCGGCGCATCCCTGAAAGCAGACGCTTTCGCGGTGATCGTTAAAGCGGCAGAAGCGGCTAAGCAGGCGTAATTGCCTTTGGGGCGGGTGGCGCTTCGCTAACCCGCCCTACAAAACCACTACAAACGTCCTAATACGCTAAACCACAAATAATCCAGCGGCAGCAGCACCAGATACGTCGCAATCGCCAGCGCCAGGCAGAGCAGCATCCCCGCCTTCGCAGGCACTTTCCCTAAGCCCATCGCCACCACAATTGGCGACGCCTGATACGGCAGCAGCGGTGTGGAATACCCCAGCACCTGGATCATGATCACCGACAGCAGCGGGAAGCCGGTCGCGTCCGAGAAGCTCTGCGCCAGCGTGGTGTACAGCGCCGGAACGCCATTGGCGGTCATAATGAAGTTGAGCGCCGTGGTGATCCCCGTCAGCGCCAGGAAGCTGGTAAACGGGCGATCTGCATCCAGCGGCATGATATGGAGCAACGCCTCGCCTACGGCCGCACCGATACCGGTCTGCGTCACCGTAATGGCCAGCCCGAGTATACCCGCGACGTAAATACAGGTGCGCATATTCACCCCCGCCGAGAACTCCTCCCCGGTGATAAAACCTATACGCGGCAGCATAACGACGACCGAGGCCGCCAGCCCTGTCCACGCTGGGCCCACGCCGTGCCAGCTCTCCGTCACCCACATCGTCAACACCACCGCCAGCAGCCAGGCGAGCCGTTTTTCGTCACGCCCCATCGGTTCCGATGGCGCGAGATCCTTCGCCGGTTTCGGGTTGCCGGGGAACAGCCAGCAGATCAGGCCAATCAGAATCAGGCCTTTGAGAATACCCAGCACCGGGGTGTGCAGCAGCAGATACGGAACATAGTTCAGGTGGATGCCGTATGAGCCTTCCGCCGCGCCGCTCATCACCAGGTTGGGCACGTTGGCGGGCAAAATAGTGGCCGAGAGCTGGAAGGTGCCAAACCCGACCGCCAGCGCCAGGCCAAACCAGGCCCGCGAGCCATCAGGAATGCCGGCCCGCTTCGCCATCGCGGCGACAATCGGCATCAGCAGCGCAATACGTCCCATGTTCGACGGCATCACGAATGCCAGGGCATAGCTCAGTAGCACAACGCTTGCCACCATCAGCACCCAGGAGTCGGTAAGCTTTGCCGACAGCGCCCGGGCGGCCCTGTCCGCCAGGCCGGTTTTCCGAATCGCCACACCCAGCACAAAGCCGCTGAACACCAGCCAGAAGGCAGACGAGGCGAAGCCGCCGAAGATTACTTCCGGCGGGGCGATTCTGGCGGTCATCGCCGCCGTGAAAAACAGCAGCGCGGTGATAAATTCGGGCAACAGCGACGTCGCCCACAGCACGATGGTGACGCCGACGATCAGCGAGGGAAGCAGCAGAGGATGCGTTAACCAGAGCGACATACCTGTCTCCTGTAGAATTTTTCAGCAAGTCTACGGCGACAGGCAGGGCGAGTAAACGCTATTTATGGTGGGGTCACTTCAGGATATCGCATTGATGATCCTGCAATTCCTCAGCTGACGCGCGGTTAAAGGTAAGCAAATTACGCTCTGTCGCCAGCAATACAAACGAGCCGTCTGACTGCTGCGCCATCGCCAGCGCGAAGCGTCCCATATGGTCGCGCGCTTCTGGCAGCTCTTCCGCCAGCATCATAAACGGGCTGCGCTGCACCAGTTCGTTCTCCGTCACCCGACGGGCAAGGTATTCATGCCCTTCCAGCCCGCCCGGAAGCGGTAACCACTGGGTGCTGATTTGCCCCTGCGACGCGTTCAGCTTCTCGCGCACGTCTGGGCGCAGACAGGAGATGTGGATATGAAAATGGTTTTGCGTGCGCCCGGTCGGGGAGTTGATGGTTAGCGAAACGGCGCTGTCAGGCACGTCGGCCCCTCGTTTCATGCTCATAAAATGACGAGACTGCCATGCCAGCCAGAAGAAATTCGGTGTCTGCGGCTCTGTCAGCAGCGGGCTTTCAGTGCCGTTGATACGGTACGTGGGCATCAGCAGGTATTGCAACGGTCCGTTGCGGTCTTTGAACACCACGTAGCCCGCATCTGGCTTCACCTGCGCGCACGGTGCCGGGTTACGGTTATGCAGCTGGTTGGGCACACACTGGTCGAGAACGATATGACGCAACGCATTCGGATTACCCGCTTTCATCCAGTACACGCCGCCTGCGGCAAGGGCGATAACGATCAGAATCAGTAAGATAATTTTTTTCACAACGCGTTCCCTGTTTTCAATAGAGGCAAAAGAGTAACGCAAAATGATGACCAAATAAAAAACCCGGCGGATTTCTCACACCGGGTTACCGTGTCGTTCTTTGTAAAACGCTTAGCGCTTGCTGATCTGGTCGAAGGTGCCGCCGTTAGAGAAGTGCTCTTTCTGCGCTTTGGTCCAGCCGCCAAAAACATCATCGATAGTAAACAGCTTCAGTTTCGGGAAGGCGTTTTCGTATTTCTTCGCGACGGCCTCATCGCGTGGGCGGTAGAAGTTTTTCGCCGCAATTTCCTGCCCTTCCGGTGAGTAGAGGTACTTCAGGTAGGCTTCCGCCACCGCTTTGGTGCCCTTCTTATCAACAACCTTATCGACGACGGAGACGGTCGGCTCAGCGAGGATGGATTCGCTCGGGGTGACGATCTCGAACTTGTCTTTACCCAGCTCGTTGGTCGCCAGCAGGGCTTCGTTTTCCCAGGCGATCAGCACGTCGCCGATGCCGCGCTCGACGAAGGTGTTGGTTGCGCCGCGCGCGCCGGAGTCCAGCACTTCGACGTTTTTAAACAGTGCTTTGACGAAGTCCTGTGCTTTGGCCTGATCGCCGTTGTTGTGGTGCAGCGCGTAGCCCCAGGCCGCCAGGTAGTTCCAGCGTGCGCCGCCGGAACTTTTCGGGTTCGGGGTAATGACAGACACGCCAGGCTTAATCAGGTCGTTCCAGTCTTTAATCTGTTTCGGGTTGCCTTTGCGCACCAGGAAGACGATGGTCGAGGTGTATGGCGCAGAGTTGTCCGGCAGGCGCTTGATCCAGTTTTTGTCGATACGGCCACGCTCCGCGATCGCATCCACGTCATAAGCCAGCGCCAGGGTCACCACGTCGGCTTCGATACCGTTGATCACCGATGTCGCCTGCTTACCGGAACCGCCGTGAGACTGGCGAACCACCACGTTATCGCCGGTTTCCTGTTTCCAGTGCGCCGCGAAAGCTTTGTTGTACTGGTCGTACAGTTCACGCGTCGGATCGTACGACACATTCAGTAACTGAATGTCCTTTGCCAGAACGCTGGTTGATGCCAGCAATAATGTTAACCCCACGCCCCATTTATTCATCGCCCAGCTCTCTTGTGTAGTGTTTTGATGAATGCAGCGTGCCAGAAAGCTAATCGATGATTAAAGAATAAAAAAAGATTGGCTATAACGTGAAGGAATAAAAAAATGAATGAGCGGCCTGATGCCCTCACCCCAACCCTCTCCCACGGGAGAGGGAGCAACCATAAAAAACGGTAACCCAAGGGTTACCGTTTTGCATTTACCTTGCCGCCACCGGGCAACAGAGCCAATCAGTACAGTTTTTTCGCGCAGTCCAGCCAGTCACCTTTGAACGGACGCTTCATGTTTTCAATGGCGTCGATGATGTCATGGTGAACCAGTTTCTCGTTCTGGATACCGACGCAGCGGCCGCCGTGGCCCTGTAGCAGCAGCTCGATCGCGTACGCGCCCATGCGGGACGCCAGGATACGGTCGTACGGGCCTGGGGAACCGCCACGCTGAATGTGACCCAGAACGGTCGCGCGGGTTTCGCGTTTGGTTTCGGTTTCGATGTACTTCGCCAGCTCGTCAACGTCACAGATGTGCTCGGTGATGGCAACGATCGCATGTTTTTTGCCTTTCGCGATACCAGCTTTGATTTCAGCGACCAGATCTTCACGGCTGAATTCCACTTCCGGCACCACCACGAACTCACAGCCACCGGCAATTGCCGCCGCCAGAGTCAGGTCACCGCAGTAACGGCCCATCACTTCAACAATGGAAATACGCTGGTGAGAGGAAGAGGTGTCACGCAGGCGGTCAATCGCTTCCACAACGGTACCCAGCGCGGTGAAGTAACCGATGGTGTAGTCGGTGCCTTTAATGTCGTTGTCGATGGTGCCAGGCAGGCCGATGCACGGGAAGCCCATTTCAGTCAGACGTTTTGCACCCATGTAGGAGCCGTCGCCGCCGATAACCACCAGCGCATCCAGACCCCGTTTTTTCATGTTTTCGATAGCCACTTCACGGATGTGTTCGTCACGGAATTCCGGGAAGCGTGCAGAACCGAGGAAAGTACCGCCACGGTTGATCATGTCAGACACGCTGTAGCGGTCGAGCTGAACCATGCGGTCTTCATACAGACCCAGGTAACCGTCATAGATACCAAAAACTTCCAGACCTTCCGTCAGCGCTGCACGGACAACCCCACGGATTGCCGCGTTCATGCCCGGCGCATCACCGCCGCTTGTCAACACACCGATTTTCTTAATCATGACTACCTCTGAACTTAGGAATGCAAAATTGAAATCTGCTGCCGGAAGAAACTGTTCAACCGTCGAATACTGCAAATAGTATATCAATCCCTTCCAGCTGAATTGATTCAGGTCAGGCCATATGGTGGTAATTTATCCACAAAATGCTGCTCTGGCTCACTTTTTTACAACGAATTACGAAAGCTCAAAACGCCCTGGGTACGACAGAGCATGGGTCCTGGTGAATAATGACGTCTGACCCAGGGAAACGCTGCAAAATCGCCTGCTCCACCTGTTCAGCGACCATATGCGCCTGAACCAGTGGCAGGTTGTCTTCCATTTCCAAATGAATCTGAATAAAGCGGGTCGGCCCTGACTGCCGCGTACGAAGATCGTGAGCACCACTGACGCCGGGCCAGTTGGTCACGATGGCATAAATTTCATCACGTTCTGCATCCGGAAGCGCACGGTCAAGAAGCGACTGTACCGCGTCATACCCCATCCGCAAGGCGCTGTATAAAATATAGATCCCTATCCCTAACGCAAACAACGCATCGGCCCGATGCCAGCCATACCAGGCCAGACCAAGCGCAATAAGAATAGCCCCATTCATCATAACATCAGACTGATAATGAAGCATATCGGCCCGTACAGCCTGGCTTTGTGTTTTGCGTACAACCCAGCGCTGGAACGTTACAAGAACAAGTGTGCTTATAAGTGCAACTACCGTTACGACCACGCCAACGCCCGGATCGTTCATTGGTGACGGCGAAACAAGATGCTGAATGCCTGTCAAAAACAGGAAAAGCGCAGAGCCCGAAATAAACATGCTTTGTGCCAGCGCGGCCAGCGATTCCGCTTTGCCGTGGCCAAACGTATGCTCTTCATCCGCCGGTTGCAGCGAGTAGCGCACCACCAGCAGGTTGGTCAGCGAGGCGGCAATATCCACCAGTGAGTCCACCAGCGCCGCCAGAATACTGACCGATCCGGTGTACCACCACGCGAAAATTTTAATGATCAGTAAACACGACGCCATCACCGTCGCGGCTATTGCGGCTCGGCTTACCAGCCGCCCATAGGATTGATTCATAAACACTCCTGTCATGCCATGGCGCTAGTATAACGGATGGTGGTGGAGTGAAAGGATGAATAAAGCGTTAACAAACCGGAACGATGGGCAAAAAAAACCCCCACATCATGTGGGGGAAGACAGGGATGGTGTCTATGGCAAGGAAAACAGGGTTTACTGGTTACTACGGGTACTGCTATTGCTACTGAAAAGCGTCATATCTGAGCTTCGCTGCATCCGTGCAACCTCACGCAACTGGTTCATACGTTGCTGATGTTTGGTATTCAAAACCGCTTGCTGCTCGGGCGTTAGCAGGTGGAACATCTGGTTGCGAACCTTCGCCATCTCTACCTGGCGGGCAACCTGTTCCTGCGCCATTTTTTCGGCCTGAGCGCGTACAGCGCTTTCGTCAAAATTTTCTGCGGTGACAAGGCGATGCATTGTCTCCATTTCGCTAACATTAACAGGGGGCTGGTCGTGTCTTGCCCTCTGCATCAGATCTCTCATCTGTTGACGCTGATGTTCGGTTAAACTTATGCCGTCAAACATATGGCTTTGGCTGCTGTGCTGCGTTGCGCCCTCTGCTGAGGAACCGTTATCGCTGATGATAGCTACAGCAGCCTGGCTAAACGCACTGAAGGCCAGCGTTGAGGCCATGACGGCAGCGGTAACTTTGCGCATCACTTGCTCCCAAAATCTTTCGTGTCGCGATTCAACGAGAGACAGTCTACGATTCAGGCTGCAAACATGCGTCAGGGGGTGTAAAACAACGTAAAGTCATGGATTAGATAGCCTTGATGTCGTAATTTCTGCCTCGGAGGTATTTAAACAATGAATAAAATCCTGTTAGTTGATGATGACCGAGAGCTCACATCTCTTTTAAAGGAGTTGCTCGACATGGAAGGTTTCAACGTCCTGGTTGCCCATGATGGCGAGCAGGCGCTGAGTCTCCTTGACGACAGCATCGATTTACTTTTGCTCGACGTCATGATGCCGAAGAAAAACGGTATTGATACGTTGAAAGAGCTTCGCCAGACACACCAGACCCCCGTCATTATGCTGACCGCACGCGGCAGCGAGCTTGACCGCGTACTCGGCCTTGAGCTGGGTGCGGATGACTATTTACCTAAGCCGTTCAACGACCGTGAACTGGTGGCCCGTATTCGCGCGATCCTGCGCCGCTCTCACTGGAGCGAGCAGCAGCAGAATACCGACAACAGCTCACCTACGCTGGAAGTGGACTCCCTGAGCCTGAACCCGGGCCGCCAGGAAGCGAGCTTCGACGGTGAAACGCTGGAGCTAACCGGCACCGAGTTCACCCTGCTGTATCTGCTGGCGCAGCATCTCGGCCAGGTGGTGTCGCGTGAACACTTAAGCCAGGAAGTGCTGGGCAAACGCCTCACCCCGTTTGACCGCGCCATCGACATGCATATCTCGAACCTGCGCCGTAAGCTGCCGGAGCGTAAAGACGGTCATCCCTGGTTCAAAACCCTGCGTGGTCGTGGTTATCTGATGGTTTCCGCTTCATGATAGGCAGCTTAACCGCCCGCATCTTCGCCATCTTCTGGCTGACGCTGGCACTGGTTTTAATGCTCGTTTTGATGTTGCCAAAACTCGACTCACGCCAGATGACGGAGCTACTCGACAGCGAGCAACGTCAGGGCGTGATGATCGAGCAGCACGTGGAAGCGGAGCTGGCAAACGATCCGCCGAACGATTTAATGTGGTGGCGCAGGCTGTTTCGCGCTATCGACAAGTGGGCACCCCCCGGACAACGTCTTTTACTGGTCACCAGCGAAGGTCGCGTGATTGGAGCCGATCGCAATGAAATGCAGATTATCCGCAACTTTATTGGCCAGGCGGATAACGCCGATCACCCACAGAAAAAGAAATATGGTCGGGTAGAGATGGTTGGTCCTTTCTCGGTTCGGGACGGGGAAGACAATTATCAGCTCTACCTGATTCGCCCTGCGAGCAGTTCCCAGTCCGACTTCATCAACCTGCTGTTTGACCGTCCGCTTTTGCTGTTGATTGTCACGATGCTGGTCAGTTCCCCGCTGCTGTTATGGCTGGCGTGGAGCCTGGCGAAACCGGCGCGTAAGCTGAAAAATGCGGCGGACGAAGTGGCGCAGGGCAACCTGAGGCAGCATCCGGAGCTGGAATCCGGGCCGCAGGAGTTCCTGGCCGCCGGGACCAGTTTTAACCAGATGGTGAGCGCGCTCGATCGCATGATGACGGCCCAGCAGCGCCTGCTGTCGGATATCTCGCACGAACTGCGTACCCCGCTCACGCGCTTACAGCTGGGTACCGCCCTGCTGCGCCGCCGCAGCGGTGAGAGCAAAGAGCTGGAGCGTATTGAGACGGAAGCGCATCGCCTGGACAGCATGATAAACGATCTGCTGGTGATGTCGCGCAATCAGCAGAAAAACGCGCTGGTGAGCGAAACGGTGAAAGCCAATCACCTCTGGCATGAGGTGCTGGACAACGCGGCGTTCGAAGCGGAGCAGATGGGCAAATCGTTCACCGTCAACTTCCCGCCGGGCCCGTGGCCGCTCTACGGTAACCCCAACACGCTGGAAAGCGCGCTGGAGAATATCGTGCGTAACGCCCTGCGCTACTCGCACACGAAGATTGAGGTGGCGTTCTCGGTGGATAAAGACGGGATAACCGTCATTGTCGACGACGACGGTCCTGGCGTCAGCCCGGAAGATCGCGAGCAGATTTTCCGTCCGTTCTACCGTACCGACGAGGCACGCGACCGTGAATCTGGCGGTACGGGACTGGGTCTGGCGATTGTTGAAACCGCCATGCAACAGCACCGTGGCTGGGTGAAAGCCGATGACAGCCCGCTGGGCGGGCTCAGGTTAACGCTGTGGCTGCCGCTGTATAAGCGTTCGTAACCGTATGTGCCGGGTGGCGGCTTCGCCTTACCCGGCCTACTTTCTGCGGGAACTATTTCCCCCATAATCTCCGCGAACTGCTCTCGATCTTGCCGCTTATCCGCCGCTTCTGCATCGTTCTGGTCCAGCTGGTGGATAATCCCGCCGCTGACAGCAGACGGTGATACTGATCGTCATCAAACGGCATATGCCAGGCAATTGCGCAGGCCTCGTACACCGACACCTCACTCAAACGCGAAGCCAGCTCAAGCGGCGCATCCGCCGAAACCTGTCCCGCCTGCACAACGCGATACAGCCAGCCGGTTTTACCCGCGTTTTGCAACTGGGCCGACATATCCTGAATGCCGAAATGGTAATTAAGCTTAAAGCACGGTGAGCGCGGCTGGGTGACCTGAATCAAAGCATCGCCCCAGCGGTAAATATCGCCGATAAAGACGTTCTTCTCCGTCAGCCCCTCCGTTGAGAGATTTTCGCCAAACGCGGGGGCGACGAAGAGGTCAGCCTGTTCAGGAAATTCGGTTTTCCAGTGCTGATAGTGCTCGCGCGGATAGTGGCACAGCGCGCGATCGGGCCCGCCGTGGATTTTCTTTTCAGCCTGCTGGTCACCCGCAAGCCCGAGATCGGTCAACGTCAGCTCACCGTCGACCTGCACTTTGGCGATGGCACTCGGGCGGCTGCCTTCGTACTCCCTTACCTTGCCTGTAAACACATTCACCGGGTAATGCATCTCCACTCCTTCAGATACAAAAAAAGCGAGTCATCAGACTCGCTTCTCACAGGCGTCAATGCAACCTTATTTTTTAGCGGCGAAACGCGCTGCTGCTTCGTCCCAGTTCACCACGTCCCAGAAGGCTTTGATGTAGTCAGGGCGACGGTTCTGGAACTTCAGGTAGTAAGCGTGTTCCCACACGTCCAGACCCAGAATTGGGAAGCCGGATGCGCCAGAGATAGCTTCACCCATAAGCGGGGAATCCTGGTTAGCGGTAGAAACGACCGCCAGTTTGTCACCTTTCAGAACCAGCCACGCCCAGCCAGAGCCGAAACGGGTTGCAGCGGCTTTTTCGAATTCCGCTTTGAAGTTGTCAACGGAACCGAAGTCACGCTCGATAGCCGCTTTCAGGTCGCCCTGAAGGGTGGTGCCGGTTTTCAGGCCTTTCCAGAACAGGCTGTGGTTAGCGTGACCGCCCGCGTTGTTGCGCAGCACGGTTTTCTTGTCTGCTGGCAGCTGGTCCAGTTTGGTGATCAGCTCTTCAACAGGCAGATTAGCGAACTCTGGCAGGCTTTCCAGCGCAGCATTCGCGTTGTTCACGTAGGTCTGGTGGTGTTTAGTGTGATGGATTTCCATCGTCTGCTTGTCGAAATGCGGTTCCAGTGCGTCGTAGGCATACGGCAGGGATGGCAGTGTATAACTCATAATCCTCTCCATTATTGTCGGGCGGCACAGCTGTTAATGCCGCGTAAGCAGTTGGTTCATTATAGTTAATTAAATGATATTGAAAATGATTATCAATGCCGTAGTTTTTATAAGGTTATTCGGTTTTTGATAAATGACAAAATTGTGAGTCTGCTCACGTGTTTAACGTGCTGATTGCCATCCTGAACAAAAGTGCGGCAACCTTCTGAAGGTTCCCAAACCGCCTCATTTTTACACTCATCAAGTCGGCGGGAAGCCTCCGGCTATAAAAACGATGAGGATGTAAAAATGAATCATGCGATTACGATGGGTATCTTCTGGCATTTGATAGGCGCGGCCAGTGCAGCCTGTTTCTATGCCCCGTTTAAAAAGGTGAAAGGCTGGTCATGGGAAACCATGTGGTCCGTTGGCGGTACCGTGTCCTGGCTGATTTTGCCCTGGACAATCAGCGCCATGCTGCTGCCCGATTTCTGGGGCTACTTCTCCTCCTTCAACGCCTCCACCCTGCTGCCGGTATTCCTGTTCGGCGCGATGTGGGGCATCGGTAATATCAACTACGGCCTCACCATGCGCTACCTCGGCATGTCGATGGGGATTGGCATCGCGATTGGCATAACGTTGATTGTTGGCACCCTGATGACGCCAATCCTCAACGGCAACTTCGATGTGCTGATCAACACCCAGGGAGGGCGAATGACCCTGCTGGGCGTGCTGGTGGCGGTGATCGGCGTGGGCATCGTCACCCGCGCGGGCCAGCTGAAAGAACGCAAGATGGGCATCAAAGCCGAAGAGTTCAACCTGAAGAAAGGGCTGCTGCTGGCGGTGATGTGCGGCGTCTTCTCGGCGGGCATGTCGTTCGCCATGAATGCCGCCAAACCGATGCACGACGCCGCTGCGGCGCTGGGCGTCGATCCGCTGTACGTTGCCCTGCCAAGCTACGTGGTGATCATGGGCGGCGGCGCGCTGGTAAACCTCGGCTTCTGCTTTATTCGTCTGGCAAAAGTGAACAACCTGTCGGTAAAAGCCGACTTCTCGCTGGCAAAACCGCTGATCGTCACCAACGTCCTGCTCTCCGCCCTTGGCGGCCTGATGTGGTATCTGCAATTCTTCTTCTACGCCTGGGGTCACGCCAGTATTCCGGCGCAGTATGACTACATGAGCTGGATGCTGCACATGAGCTTCTACGTGCTGTGTGGCGGGCTGGTTGGGCTGGTGCTGAAAGAGTGGAACAACGCCGGGCGTCGTCCGGTTGGCGTGCTGAGCCTGGGCTGCGTGGTGATTATCATTGCGGCCAATATCGTCGGCCTCGGCATGGCGAACTGATTACGCTGCCTTTCGACTGCGATGACGCCACTGAACCGGCGTCATCCCCACCTCACGGTTAAACACCACCGAGAAGTAGTTACTGTCCTCAAAGCCGCAGCGCATCGCCACTTCACTCACCATCAGCTCCGTATGCTGTAACAGGTACTGGGCGTGGCAGATGCGCAGCTGGCGCAGATAGTGGTTTACCGTCATCCCCGTCTGGGTGCGGAACTGCTGGCGCAGCGCGCGCTCGCTGCACTGCTCCTGCTCGCAGAATTTTTCCAGCACGAAACTCTTGTTCAGACTGCCCGCAAGCCGGGTGATGAGCTTATCCAGCAACGCTTCCTGCATGGTGGCAGAGGGATTATCCGTAGCGTAACGATGGCGCTTCAGGGTCATCACCAGCTGGGCGAAAAGCAGCTCCGACATCTGGTTTGCCACCGGATCGCTCTTCTGGCTCTCCTGCTCCAGCTGGGAAATCGTCTGGCGCACCTGAGCCATGCCGTTGCTGCTTAAGCGCCAGTGCGGTTCGCCTCTGGCATTATGAAAACCGGGGATATTGCCCGCCCAGTCGACATTCAGTTTAAGTCTGTCGGGGCAATAGATGACGTTCTGCAACACCAGATCGTTAACCGAGGCGTAGGAGTGTTTGTCTTCAGCGCGGATGTAGAACAGGTCTCCGCGCGTGATGCGGTAGGGACGGTCGTTGAGGACGTGCAGGCCATTGCCCCGCCACACCAGCACCAGCTCGCAAAACTCGTGGGTGTGCTCGGCGAAGACGTTTTGCGGGTAGCGGTCGGCCACCGCGACGGCCTGACTCGCGGAGGCAAAAAAATCATCTTTGCGAAGAATGAGCTGAGCAGCCACACCACAACCTCTACGGCGAATAACCGGACATTATTAGCCTTTTTGCAGCAAAAAAACGGTGACTGCCCTCGCGTTACTGAAGCAACGCGTCTTTCCCCTGACGAATATCGCGCGGCGACCAGCTAAACTCCCGGCGAAACAGCGTCGAAAAGTGGTTACTGTCGCCGAAACCGCAGCGATAGGCGATATCGGTGACGCTTTCGTCGGTATGACGTAAAAGGTGACGCGCTTTGATCAGGCGCAGACGGTTAAGGTAACGCTGCGGCGTCAGGCCGGTATGCTGCTTGAGCTGACGATGCAGCGTGCGCAGCGAGAGCGAAAAGTCATCCGCCAGCGTTTCCCAGCAGACATCTTCGGCGAAATGATCTTCCAGCCATGCCATCAGCTGATTCAGGCGCGCGTCGTTATTTTCCAGCCCTTCCACCAGGCTGCTGCGCCGCAGCAGCACCAGCAGCTGCATAAACAGCAGCTCGCGGGTAGCAATGGCGTGCGTCTCCTGTCCATCCTCGCTCTGCTCCATCTGGCTCACCAGCTGACGCACCTGCTGCAACGTGGACTGATTCACCCGCCAGTGCGACGGATAATGGCCGTCCTTCTCCTGCGGCAACAGCTGATTCAGCCCGGAAAGAAACTGGAACGCATCCGGAGAACGATAGAGCACATTGGTCAGGCACAGGTTGTCGGTATGTTCATACAGGTGCCTGTCGTGATCGCGCACGAAGCACACCGTACCGCCGCTGATGGTATACGGCTGACCGTTAAACACGTGGATGCCCGTTCCGTGCTCAACAATCACAATTTCATGAAAATCATGATGATGCTCCGGGAACGCAGCCTGAGGCAGCCGTGGCTCAATCGCGACCGGCGAAGCCCCCGTAGGAAAAAAATCGACGCTGTGCAGTACGGTCATAACGGCCCCCACCAATGAGAAAAGTTCTCAAAATAGTAATTAAGGCCTTTCACGCTCACCTTAAATTTTTGACAGCAAACCGCGCAAAAGCTGTCGGTTTTTCAAGAAACAGGCGGAAAGATCGGGAAATGCGGTCAGCGTCACACTGCCTGCAAACCCCGCCATTACTGGAAACTGTGAACTCCCTCACGTTCATCTTTGCTTTCTTGCCAGCGCGAGATTTGGGCTGTCAGTGGCGAGAAGGTGGCTATTTCTTCCCTTTCTTACACTCCTCGCTAATGACTTAAGAAAGGACCCGACCATGACTTTTCGCCATTGTGTGGCTGTCGATTTAGGCGCATCCAGCGGCCGTGTAATGCTCGCCACCTGGGACTGCGACCTGCACACCCTTACGCTTCGCGAAATGCACCGTTTCGCCAATTGTCTGCAAAAACAGGACGGTTTTGTTACCTGGGATATCGACGCCCTGGAAGCAGAGATCCGCACCGGACTTCACAACGTCTGCGAAGACGGTATTCGCATCGACAGTATCGGCATTGATACCTGGGGTGTGGATTACGTACTGCTGGACCGTCACGGCGAACGCGTCGGCCTGCCCGTCTCCTACCGCGACAGCCGCACCGATGGGCTAATGGCGCACGCCATCGCCCAGCTTGGCAAGGAGAACATCTATGGTCGCAGCGGCATTCAGTTTCTGCCGTTTAACACGCTGTATCAGCTGCGCGCGCTGGTTGAGCAACAGCCAGAGCTGGTCGAAAAGGTGGCGCATGCGCTGCTGATCCCGGACTACTTAAGCTACCGTCTGACCGGCAACATGAACTGGGAATACACCAACGCCACCACCACGCAGTTGGTCAACATCAACACCGATAACTGGGATGAACATCTGCTGGCCTGGACGGGCGCCTCGCCGTCCTGGTTTGGCGCGCCAACCCATCCGGGCAATGTGATCGGCCACTGGCTTTGCCCGCAGGGGAATAAAATCCCCGTTGTCGCCGTCGCCAGCCACGACACCGCGAGCGCGGTCATTGCCTCGCCGCTCGCCGGCAAAGATGCGGCCTACCTCTCATCCGGCACCTGGTCGCTGATGGGCTTTGAGAGCAAAACGCCCTACACCAGCGATGCCGCGCTGGCCGCGAACATCACCAACGAAGGCGGTGCCGAAGGGCGCTACCGGGTGCTGAAGAACATCATGGGCCTGTGGCTGCTCCAGCGGGTGCTGAAAGAGCAGAACATCACCGACCTGCCCGAGCTTATCGCCGAAACCGAAACGCTGAAGGCCTGTACCTTCCTGATTAACCCGAACGATGACCGCTTTATCAACCCGGCGCACATGAGCGCCGAAATCCAGGCCGCCTGTTTTGAAGCGGGGCAGCCGGTACCTTCCCGCCCCGCCGAGCTGGCACGCTGCATTTTTGACAGTCTCGCCCTGCTGTATGCCGACATCCTGAGCGAGCTGGCTGACCTTCGCGGAAAACCGTTCACACAACTGCATATCGTGGGCGGCGGCTGCCAGAACCAGCTGCTGAACCAGCTCTGCGCGGATGCATGCGGCATTACCGTGGTGGCAGGTCCGATTGAAGCCTCCACGCTCGGCAATATCGGCATTCAGCTGATGACCCTGGACGAACTGTCCAACGTCGACGATTTCCGTTCGGTGGTGACGGCGAATAACAGCCTGACCACCTTCACTCCCCATCCCTGCCATGAAATTGCCCGCTACCGGGCGCAGTTTCAGCAAAAACGACTGACTAAGGAGCTTTGCGCATGACCACTCAACTTGAACAAGCCTGGGACCTGGCTAAACAGCGTTTCGCCGCCGTCGGCGTGGATGTCGAAGAGGCGCTGCGCCAGCTCGATCGTCTGCCCGTCTCCATGCACTGCTGGCAGGGTGATGATGTCGCCGGTTTCGAGAACCCGGGCGGTTCCCTGACGGGGGGTATTCAGGCCACGGGTAACTATCCTGGCAAAGCGCGCAACGCCACCGAACTGCGTGCGGATCTGGAGCTGGCGCTGAGCCTGATCCCCGGGCCAAAGCGCCTGAACCTGCACGCCATTTATCTCGAATCCGATGAGCCGGTCGCGCGTAACGAAATCAAACCGGAACACTTTACGAACTGGGTGGCGTGGGCGAAAGCCAACCGGCTGGGTCTGGATTTTAACCCGTCCTGCTTCTCGCACCCGCTGAGCGCGGACGGGTTTACCCTTGCGCATGCCAACGATGAAATCCGCCAGTTCTGGATCGACCATGTCAAAGCCAGCCGCCGCGTCTCGGCTTATTTTGGCAAGCAGCTTGGCACGCCATCGGTAATGAATATCTGGATCCCGGACGGCATGAAGGACATCACCGTAGACCGACTGGCCCCGCGTCAGCGCCTGCTGGCCGCGCTGGATGAAGCCATCAGCGAGAAGCTGGACCCGGCGCACCACATCGACGCCGTCGAGAGCAAGCTGTTCGGCATTGGCGCAGAGAGCTACACCGTGGGCTCAAACGAGTTCTACATGGGTTATGCCACCAGCCGCCAGACCGCGCTGTGCCTGGATGCCGGCCACTTCCACCCAACGGAAGTCATCTCCGACAAGATCTCCGCCGCCATGCTCTACGTGCCGCGCCTGCTGCTGCACGTCAGCCGCCCGGTGCGCTGGGACAGCGACCACGTGGTGCTGCTGGATGACGAAACCCAGGCCATTGCCAGCGAAATCATCCGCCACAACCTCTTTGACCGCGTACATATCGGCCTCGACTTCTTCGACGCCTCCATCAACCGCATCGCGGCGTGGGTTATCGGCACCCGTAACATGAAGAAAGCCCTGCTGCGCGCGCTGCTGGAGCCTGTCGCCGCCCTGAAACAGCTGGAAGAAAACGGCGACTACACCGCGCGCCTGGCGCTGCTGGAAGAGCAGAAATCCCTGCCGTGGCAGGCGGTGTGGGAGATGTACTGCCAGCGTCACGATGCACCTGCGGGCAGCCAGTGGCTGGATAACGTGCGGGCGTATGAGAAAGAGGTTCTTGCCGCTCGTCAGTAAAAAACATCGCCCGGCGGCGCGTTGCTTGCCGGGCCTACAGATAAGACCAGGCCGGGTAAGCGTAACGCCACCCGGCATTTTCAAAGGAACTACAGTATGCAGACCATCACCACCTCCTGGTTCGTCCAGGGCATGATCAAAGCCACCTCCGACGCCTGGCTGAAGGGCTGGGATGAGCGCAACGGCGGCAACCTGACGCTACGCCTGGACGACGCGGATATCGAGCCATTTGCCTCCGATTTCCACCAGAAGCCGCGCTATATCGCCCTGAGCCAGCCGATGCCGCTGCTCGCCAACACGCCGTTTATCGTCACCGGTTCCGGGAAGTTTTTCCGCAACGTACAGCTGGACCCGGAAGCCAACCTCGGCGTGGTGAAGGTGGACAGCGACGGCGCGGGTTACCACATTCTCTGGGGACTGACGGACGACGCGGTACCCACATCCGAACTGCCGGCGCACTTCCTCTCCCACTGCGAGCGCATTAAGGCGACCAATGGCAAGGACCGCGTAATCATGCACTGCCACGCCACCAACCTGATCGCCCTGACCTACGTGCTGGAAAATAATTCTGATTTCTTCACCCGCAAACTGTGGGAAGGCAGCACCGAGTGTCTGGTGGTGTTCCCGGACGGCGTCGGCATTCTGCCGTGGATGGTGCCGGGTACCGACGAAATCGGCCAGGCGACCGCGACGGACATGCAGAAGCACTCACTGGTGCTGTGGCCGTTCCACGGCGTCTTCGGCAGCGGCCCGACACTGGATGAAACCTTCGGCCTGATCGACACCGCCGAGAAATCCGCGGAGGTGCTGGTGAAGGTCTATTCCATGGGCGGCATGAAGCAGACCATCACCCGGGAAGAGCTGATTGCCCTGGGCAAACGCTTTGGCGTCACCCCGATGCAGTCGGCGTTAGATCTGTACCAATAACAACATCGCGCCCCGCTCACCGAGACGGGGCGAAAACCACCTGCAATCCCTACAACTAACTCAAGTCAGTGGAGTAAAAGCAATGAAAATAAAAGCAAGCTTGATCCTCACCGTTGCCGCTCTGGCGTTGTCCGGTTCCGCTTTAGCAGAAGTGAAAATCGCCCTGGTGGCGAAGTCCTTAGGGAATGGATTCTTCGAGGCAGCGAACGTCGGCGCGCAGGAGGCGGCCAAAGAGTTAGGCGATGTAAAAGTGATTTATACCGGCCCGACCACCACCACGGCGGAAGCGCAGATCGAGGTGCTGAACGGGCTGATCGCCCAGGGCGTGGATGCGATCGCAATTTCCGCGAACGATCCGGACGCCGTCGTGCCGGTGCTGAAAAAAGCGATGCAGCGCGGCATTAAGGTTGTGTCGTGGGATTCCGGGGTGGCGAAAGCCGGGCGTCAGATCCATCTCAACCCGTCCAATAACGCCCTGATTGGCGAAACCAACGTCAAGCTCGCCGCCGATGCCCTGAAAGCGCTGAACGTGGAGAAGGGCGAAGTAGCGGTGCTGAGCGCCACGCCAACCTCCACCAACCAGAACACCTGGATTGCGGAGATGAAAAAGGTGCTGCCGAAGTACCCGTCCGTCAATCTGGTGACCGTGGCCTACGGAGACGATCTCTCTGACAAAAGCTACCGCGAAGCGGTCGGCCTGCTGAAAACCTACCCGGAGCTGAAAGTCATCGTCTCGCCGTCGTCCGTGGGCATTGTGGCTGCCGCGCAGGCGGTGAAGGACCAGGGCAAGATTGGCAAAGTGTACGTCACCGGTTTAGGCCTGCCGTCTGAGATGGCGGGCGCGGTGAAATCCGGCGCGAGCAAGAGCTTTGCCATCTGGAACCCGATTGACCTGGGCTATGCCGCGACTTACTTAGCGGACGATCTGGTGAAAGACACGGCCACGAAAGGTGAGGCCAGCATGGGCAAACTGGGCAAAGTGAAGCTGGATGCGGACGGCAACGGCGCGATGGCCGAGCCGTTCGTCTACGATGCCAGCAATATTGATAAGTTCTCGAAAATCTTTTGATCCTTTCCCCCCTCACCCTAGCCCTCTCCCAAAGGGAGGGGGTCGGGGTGAGGGTGAACCAAACGGAGAACTATCATGACCCCATTGCTACAGCTTTCTGGCATCACCAAGGTGTTCCCCGGCGTACGTGCTCTTGAGAACGTGCAGCTTGCGCTGTGGCCCGGCAAAGTGACGGCGCTTATCGGCGAAAACGGCGCGGGCAAGTCGACGCTGGTCAAAGTGATGACCGGCATATACCAGCCCGACGAGGGCGAAATTCTCTACAAGGCGATCCCCGTTCACCTTCCAACGCCGGAGTCGGCGCATAAAATGGGTATCACCGCCATACACCAGGAAACCGTCCTGTTTGATGAACTCTCGGTCACCGAAAATATCTTTGTTGGTCAGTACCTTCACAAAGGCTTCCTGAAAAAGCTCGACTGGCCGGAAATGCACCGCCGGGCGCAGGCTATTCTCGCCCGCCTTGAGGTGCAAATCGACCCGCGCGCAACGCTGAAAACCCTAAGCATCGCCCAGCGTCACATGGTGGCGATTGCCCGCGCGCTGTCGTTTGAGGCGCAGGTGGTGATCCTCGACGAACCCACGGCGGCGTTGTCGCAGCATGAAATCCTCGAGTTTTACCAGATTGTGGAGCGCTTAAAGCAGGAGGGAAAAGCCATCCTGTTTATCTCCCACAAGTTCGACGAGATTTTTGAGCTGGCCGATCACTACACCATTTTGCGCGACGGCGTGTTCGTCGGTGCAGGGGCAATAAATGAGATCACCGAGGAGCGGATGGTGTCGATGATGGTCGGGCGCGCCATTACCCAAACCTTCCCGAAAATCGACTGCGAAAAAGGCGAGACGGTGCTGGAGGTGCAAAACCTCTGCCATCCGACCGAGTTTGCGCATATCTCGTTCTCCCTGCGTAAAGGGGAAATCCTCGGCTTTTACGGGCTGGTGGGTGCCGGGCGTACCGAATTGATGCAGGCGCTTTCCGGCGTCACGCGGCCATCGTCCGGGGAAATTATCCTCAACGGACAGCCCCGGCGCTTCCGCCAGCCTGCGGATGCGATCAAAGCCGGTATTGTCTGCGTGCCGGAAGAAAGGCAGAAACAGGGGGCGATTATCGCCCTGCCGATTGCCCAGAACATCAGCCTGCCTCAGCTTAGCACGCTCAATCCGAACGGCGTGCTGCATGACGACCGTGAATGGAAACTGGCGAACGAGTACGCCAAACGCCTGCAAGTGAAAGCCTTCAGCTGGAAGCAGGCGGTGGAGACCCTCTCTGGCGGCAACCAGCAAAAGGTGGTGATCGGCAAATGGCTGGCGACGCACCCTGACGTGATCATCCTCGATGAGCCAACAAAAGGCATCGATATCGGCTCAAAGGCAGCCGTTCATCAGTTTATGTCCGAGCTGGTCAGTCAGGGGCTGGCGGTGATTATGGTCTCGTCCGAACTACCGGAAGTGATGGGCATGGCGGATCGCATTATCGTCATGCACGAGGGGCTGATGGTGGCCGAATACCAGGCGGGAGACGCGACGGCGGAAACCATCGTCAGCGCCGCCAGCGGTGCAAAACAGGAGGCGGCATAAATGCTTAGCTCACTCTTAAAACACCGCGAAGCCCTGCTGGGCGCGGTGATTATCCTGATGATCGTCGCCATTGGCAGCCGCGTGCCATCGTTTATCGCGCCGGGCAACCTGGTGGAGATGTTTAACGACACCGCCATTCTGATCGTCCTCGCGCTCGGGCAGATGATGGTGCTGCTCACTAAAGGCATCGACCTGTCGATGGCGGCCAATCTGGCCCTGACCGGGATGATTGTCGCCCTGATTAACTTCCATTACCCGGACGTGCCCGTCTGGGCGCTGCTGATCCTCGCCAGCGCGCTTGGGCTGCTGATGGGCGCGATAAACGGCCTGCTTGTGTGGAAGCTGGGCATTCCGGCGATTGTGGTAACACTCGGCACCATGAGCATCTACCGCGGAATGATCTTTTTGCTCTCCGGCGGCGGCTGGGTGAACTCCAACCAGATGGGTGCAGACTTCCTCGGCCTGCCGCGTGCGTCAGTGCTGGGCCTGCCGGTGCTGAGCTGGTGCGCCATCGCCGTACTGCTGCTGGTGGGCTACTTCCTGCGCTACAGCCGCACCGGACGGGCGCTCTACACCGCAGGCGGTAACGCCACGGCAGCGTACTACACCGGGATCAACGCCGGGAAAATGCAGTTCATCAGCTTCTGCCTTTCCGGTCTGCTGGCCGGGTTCTGCGGCTACCTGTGGATATCGCGCTTTGCCGTTGCGTATGTTGACGTCGCTAACGGTTTTGAATTGCAGGTGGTGGCAGCCTGCGTGATTGGCGGGATCAGCACCATGGGCGGCACCGGCCGCGTGCTCGGCTGTCTGTTCGGGGCGCTGTTCCTTGGCGTCATCAACAACGCCCTGCCGGTGATCGGCGTCTCCCCGTTCTGGCAGATGGCGATTTCCGGCTCGGTCATTGTCATCGCTGTGCTGCTGAACGAGCGCGGCAACAAGCGCAAAGGCAGGCTGATCCTGCGCGACGCGGCGCTGGCACGTCAGAAACTGGCGGTGAAACCATGAGTAAAATGATGACATCTGAAGAGTTCAAACCCACTTCTGCGCCGGGCATCTTCCAGCGTCTGCTGTGCTGGGAGGGCTTCCTGCTGGCGGTGACGCTGGCGGTGTTTGTGGTGAACGCGCTCGCCTCGCCCTACTTCCTCAATATCTGGAACCTCTCCGACGCGACGTTCAACTTCACGGAAAAAGCGATCATTGTGTTGCCGATGGCGATGCTGATTATCGCCCGGGAAATTGACCTGTCGGTGGCCTCCACCATCGCGCTCAGCTCGACGGTGATGGGCTTTTGCGCGGCGGCGGGCATCGATACGCCACTGCTGGTGTGCGTGGGATTAGGCGTCGGGCTACTGTGCGGGTTGTTCAACGGCATTCTGGTGACGCGCTTTAACCTGTCGTCCATCGTCATCACCATCGGCACCATGAGCCTGTACCGCGGGATCACCTACATCCTGCTCGGGGACCAGGCGCTGAACAGCTACCCGGAGAGCTTTGCCTGGTTCGGCCAGGGCTACGTCTGGGGCGCGTTGTCGTTTGAGTTCGCGCTGTTTATCGTCCTGGCCGCTCTGTTTGCCTTTGTGCTGCACCGTACCAACTTTGGCCGCCGCACCTACGCCATCGGCAACAACCCGACCGGCGCGTGGTACTCCGGCATCAACGTGAAGCGCCACAACCTGATCCTCTTCGCGCTGGTGGGGCTGATGTCCGGCCTGGCGTCGGTGCTGCTCACCTCGCGTCTGGGCAGCACCCGTCCGACCATCGCGATGGGCTGGGAGCTGGCGGTGGTGACGATGGCGGTGCTCGGCGGCGTCAATATTCTCGGTGGGTCCGGCAGCATGGTGGGCGTGATTATCGCCGCCTTCCTGATGGGGCTGGTGACCTTCGGCCTGAGCCTGCTCAACGTGCCCGGCATTGTGATGTCGGTGATTATCGGCGCGATGCTGATCGTGGTGATTTCGCTGCCGATTATTACCCGCCGGATTATGCAGCGAAGACGGATCTCATAGCCGGGTGGCACTGCGTTTACCCGGCCTGCTTAACCGTAGGCCCGCGCAAGCGCAGCGCCGCCGGGCATAAAATTCACAGTAATTAAGGAGAATTATCATGAGCTTTATGTTGGCACTCCCCAAAATCAGCCTGCACGGCGCGGGCGCGATCGGCGATATGGTCAATCTGGTGGCAAACAAACAGTGGGGAAAAGCGCTGATTGTCACCGACGGTCAGCTGGTGAAGCTGGGCCTGCTCGACAGCCTGTTTACCGCGCTCGACGCCCATCAGATGTCGTATCACCTGTTCGATGAGGTATTCCCGAATCCGACGGAAGCGCTGGTGCAAAAAGGCTATGCGGCATATCAGGATGCGGAGTGTGATTACCTGATTGCCTTTGGCGGCGGCAGCCCGATTGATACCGCCAAGGCAATCAAAATCCTCACCGCCAACCCCGGTCCGTCAACCGATTACTCTGGCGTCGGCAAGGTGAAAAACGCGGGCGTGCCGCTGGTGGCGATCAACACCACCGCAGGCACGGCGGCGGAGATGACCAGCAACGCGGTGATCATCGACTCCGCGCGGCAGGTGAAAGAGGTGATCATCGACCCGAACATCATCCCGGATATCGCCGTGGACGATGCCAGCGTGATGCTCGATATTCCCGCCTCCGTGACCGCCGCAACCGGCATGGATGCGTTGACTCATGCGATTGAAGCCTACGTGTCCGTCGGCGCGCACCCGCTGACCGATGCCAACGCGCTGGAGGCGATTCGCCTGATCAACCTCTGGCTGCCGAAAGCGGTCGACGACGGTCACAACCTGGAAGCGCGCGAGCAGATGGCCTTTGGTCAGTATCTGGCGGGCATGGCGTTTAACAGCGCCGGTCTGGGGCTGGTGCATGCCCTGGCGCACCAGCCGGGCGCGACGCACAACCTGCCGCACGGCGTGTGCAACGCCATTCTGCTGCCGATCATCGAAAACTTTAACCGCCCGAACGCGGTTGCCCGATTTGCCCGCGTGGCGCAGGCGATGGGCGTTGACACGCGCGGCATGAGCGATGAAGCGGCCAGCATGTCAGCCATTCAGGCGATTCGCGACCTGAGCGCCCGGGTCGGCATTCCGTCCGGATTTAGCCAGCTCGGCGTGACCAAAGCCGATATTGAAGGCTGGCTGGATAAAGCTCTCGCAGACCCGTGCGCGCCGTGTAACCCGCGCACCGCCAGCCGCGATGAGGTCCGCGAGCTGTACCTGGAGGCTTTATGATCCGCAAAGCGTTTGTGATGCAGGTAAACCCGGACGCGCACGAGGAGTACGCGCGTCGCCACAACCCGATCTGGCCTGAGCTGGAGGCGGTACTGAAAGCCCACGGTGCGCACCACTACGCCATTTACCTCGACAAAGCCCGCAACCTGCTGTTTGCAACCGTGGAGATTGAATCGGAGGAGCGCTGGAACGCGGTAGCGAATACCGACGTCTGCCAGCGCTGGTGGAAACATATGGCTGACGTTATGCCGTCTAACCCTGACAACAGCCCGGTGAGTGCGGCGCTGAACGAGGTGTTTTACCTGGACTGATGTGTTAACGCTGCTGCCCCAGCGGTAGCAGCAATCTCCCGCCTGCCACTCAGCGTAAACGCCGACACCACCGTGATCGCCAGCACGAAACAGCCCAGTATCAGATACGTCTCCTGGAAGCCGACCCGGTCATACATATTCCCGGCAAAGGCGGAGAGAAAAATCGCCGCCGACTGTTTGGCAAACTGGAAGCCAATCAGGTAGATGGTGGCCGACAGGCGCGTATCAAACACCCCGGTGATGTACTTGAATGCCCCCACCAGCAGGAACGGGACTTCCAGCGCGTGCAGCATCTTCAGGGCAATCACCTCCACGGCGGTGGTGGCAAACGACGATCCGATAATGCGCGTCGCCATGATCACCCCGGCAATCAGCAGCGTGTTTTTCGCACCGATGCGGTTAATGATCCACGGCGAGCAGAACATGATGATCGCGTTACAGATTTCCCCCGCTGTGGTGGCGAAACCAAAGGCGCGGGTCCCCTCCTGCGGCGTGGCGAAGAAGGTTTTGAAGAAGGTAGCAAACTGCTGGTCGAAGACGTCATATACGCAGGCCACGCCAATCACGTACAGGATGAACATCCACATTCTGCGCTGGCGGAACAGGTTGAACACGGTTTTAGCAGTGATCTGCCGCTGGTTCGCGCCCAGGGCGTTCATGACCTGCGCCGTCTGGTTGGGCTTCGGTTTCGCGACCACCAGCAGCAGCATTAGCAACAGCGCCGCCGCCGATCCCATCCAGAAAACATACGACGGATCGATGCCGAACAGGATGCCGCCCGTTGAGGCGCACAGCCCCCAGCCGAGACAGCCGAACATGCGCGCCTTGCCGTACTCAAAAAAGCTGTTGCGGCTCACGCGTTCAATGTAGGCCTCAATCGCCCCCGAACCCGCTGAGAAGACAAAGCCGATATACAACCCACCGCTCAGCGCTCCCAGCCAGATATTGGTTTTCAGCAGCGGGGCGAAGACGTACAGGAAGAACGGCGCGAACAGGAACAGCAGCACCGAAATGATCCAAAGCAAATGTTTTTTCAGCCCCAGCTTGTCCGAAATGACCCCCAGCACCGGCTGGAAGGCAATGGCCGACAGCGAGATGCAGGAGAAAACAATCCCCGTATGGGTTTTGTTCAGGCCGATGATGTCCGACAGCCAGATCGGCAGGAACGGAAAACAGGTGGCCATGATGAAGAAGTAGAGAAAGAAGAACAGCCCGAAGATCCAGAAGTTAGGGTTGTCTTTGTGGGTACAGGTTGTTGTGTTCATTATTTTTATCCTCAACGGAGGGCCGGTTGCCCGGCCCGTCACCCTTACACGCGTTCCACACCAATCAGAATGGTGGTTTCCGGATCCAGAATCGGCAGCGCAATACCCGCCTGCATCAGCCATTCACCGCTTACCGTTTGCGGCGCGTCCATCCACGCCGGCAGCTTGCGCATGGTGTGCCCGCCCTCGCCCGTAATCTGAATGTTCGGGTGATCGAGCAGCGTGATGCGGTACTGCGCGCTGGCGTCTAACCCCGGCATACGCAGCGGCATCATCAGGGTGTAATCCGGCATCGCGAGCTGGCTGACCAAAAACAGCCCCTGCGTCTTGTCTTCGCTCACTATACCCTGCGCCAGGGTGGTGGCGTCCGGCATATCCACGCGCCACTGGGTGCCGTGATGAATGACCTCGCGCCACCGCTTATACAGCGCGGCGTAATGTCGATAGCCTTCACGCTCCTGCGCGTCGACGGTGAGCGGATCCAGCTCCAGCCCCATGTGACCAAACAGCGCCGTCAGCCCGCGGAACTGAATGCTGTGCTGGCGGAAGGTAGCGTGACACTTATGATGACCGATATGCGCCCCCATCACCTCCGGCGGGAAGAAGTAGCTCATGCCGCGCTGGATAGTGTTGCGCTCCAGCGCGTCGTTATTGTCGGACGCCCAGAAGCGGTGGCAGCGGGTCAGCACTTCATAATCGATTCGCCCGCCGCCGGAGGAGCAGGATTCAAACTCAATGTGCGGGAAACGCTCGCCCAGCACGTCCAGCAGGCGATAAAACTGGCGCGTCTGGGCATCGGCGGCGGCTTTGCCCTTGTGCCCTGGCTGCACCAGCTCGCGGTTCATGTCCCATTTCACGTAGTCGACCGCGTGTTCGCCCAGCAGCCAACTCATGCGCTCGACCAGATAATCAAAGGCCTGCGGAATATTAAGATTGAGCACCAGCTGATGTCGCCCGGTCGCCTGGGCGTAGCCCGGCAGCGCCAGCACCCAGTCAGGGTGCGCGCGGTACAGATCGGAATCCGGGTTAATCATCTCCGGCTCAACCCAGATACCAAACTCCATGCCGAGCTGTTTAACGTGATCGATTACCGGCTTAAGGCCGTTCGGGTATTTTTTCTCGTCCAGATACCAGTCGCCCAGCGCGGCGTGGTCGTCGTTGCGGCCTTTGAACCAGCCGTCGTCAATGATAAAGCGCTCCACGCCCAGCGCTGCGGCCTCGTCGGCCATGCGCATGATGTAGTCCGGATCGTGGTCGAAGTAGATCCCCTCCCAGGTGTTG
This sequence comes from Enterobacter cloacae complex sp. SHL022, assembly GCF_049237785.1. Lineage (NCBI taxonomy): Bacteria > Pseudomonadati > Pseudomonadota > Gammaproteobacteria > Enterobacterales > Enterobacteriaceae > Enterobacter > Enterobacter cloacae complex sp. SHL022. The sequence continues at coordinate 68,284 of NZ_JBMKJH010000012.1, forward strand.
AGATGCACCGGGCGCGGTTTATCTTCCGGGAAGCGGATAACGTTATCGCGCAGGTAGCGGTGGAACTGCTGGCTCATGCCGTTCAGCCCGTGCGGGGAGTGGCTGGCATACAGGCGCGGCGTCCAGAGCGTTTCCCCCTCTTCAATCGCCATTTCACCCGGCAGGTAGAGCGCTTCGGCCTGCATATAGCGGCGGCCATCGGTTTTCGCCTCTGCGCGCAGGCGGTGGTTGCCGCTCCAGCCCAGATGCACACCCCAGACGTGGCCGTGCATTTCACTGAATGACGGCGTACCTGAAATCAGTGCCGGGAAATGTTCGTGGGAGGTTTTACCCCGGCGGTTTTCAATCACGAAGCTGTCGTGCTCAAGCGTAACGCGGTGCGGCTGAAACTCCCTGATCCATCGTCCGTGGAAGGCCATCACCTCCTGCGCGCGTTCGGCCACCGGCAGCGTCACGGCAAAGCGATCCACCTGCCACGCCAGCGTTTTCAGGTTGGTTAACCCATGGCGCACCACCAGTACGCCGCTGGCATCCAGCGTTATTTCACTGGTCAGGCGCAAGCCTGCATGCTCGTCTTCAGCAGTGATTGTCAGGGCGTTTAACGCCTGCTGCACCTGCGTGGTTTTAAATACCGGCGATCCGTCCAGCCCCTGGCGATGCCCCTCGATGCCCGGCGAGCCAAACAGCCCATGCCCCAGCTCTGCCATCAGCGTGACGGGGGAGTCGACGTCCAGCCTGCCGTTAGCAACCGGGCGCGCAATACTCAGGACATCCTGCGGCGAGAAGTGCTGAAGGTGCGGCCCCCAGTAGAGAATTTCGGCGAACGGGTGAGTTTTTAGCACCACGTCAACCGTATTGCTTTCAAGTCGAAAAATGGCATCTTGCATCGGACATCTCCTGTCATCGGGATGTCCTGAGTTTTGATCCGAAACGTTTCGGATACAAACCAAAACGTTTCGGATCTGTGATCGGGTTTGGAATTTTTCGTGTGATTAGGCCGTCTGGCCTGGGGAGAATTCTGGCTGCCAGAGCACCTGAAGAGTGTCAATGTCGTCGCCGTTAATCAACTGGCGCACCATATCGGCAATCTGTTTCCCGACGCCCTGACGGGTAGACTGGATCACCGCCGCGACGTCGATATCGACAATGCTGTCCTGCGGTAAGCCGTCATAGACCACCAGCGAGACGGCATTTTCACCAGTTAAGCGTCCCATCTGCGCCAGGGCCATCGCTGCGCCGTCGCCGTGGGTGTTGCAGTCGGTAATGATGGCCGTGGGCGGCTGCGGCAGGGAGAGAAGTTCTTGCGTGGTGGCATAACCCACGCGGCGCGAAGGGGGCATGGCGCGCAGCCATTCGCTGGAAAGTCCGGCTTCCCGCAGCGCGTCCAGGTAGCCCTGGCGGCGCTGGGTGATGAATGCCTGGTTGTTGCTTTCGCCCAGCAGCGCAATGCGCTGATGGCCTTTCTCGATCAGCCAGCGGGTGGCCTGATACGTACCGGCATAGTTGTCGAAATCGAACCACGCGTACGGCTGCGGGAGCTGGCTGCGGCCGAGCGCCAGGAACGGAAACCCGGCGGCCTGAAGCTGCTCAAGACGCGGATCGTGATCCAGCGTATGCGCCACTATCAGCGCATCCACGCGTCGGCTCTGCACCATGCGCATATAGCTGTGTTTGTCCGCCAGATCGTCGTCAGCGATGAGCAGCAGGTCAATCTCATGTCGCGCCAGTTCGTGGCTAATTTCGCCGACCATGTCCATAAAAACGCTGTTATTGAGCGGAACAGGATGCACCGGAAATACCAGCCCGACGGCGTCGATTTTGCCCATCTTCAGGCGACGGGCAAAGGTATTTGGTCGGTAGCCACGGCGCTGGGCCTCCGCTTCCACGCGGGCGCGCGTCTCAGCAGAAACGTCGTCATATCCGTTGAGGGCGCGGCTGACGGTGGTAACAGACAGCCCCAGTTCTTTGGCAATGGCTTTAAGCGACATGATTTTCCGTATCTTCTTTAGTTTTGTTCCGCCACCAGCAGCGCGTGCGTATCGGGCTCCAGCGCCTTAAAGATATGCGGCTGGTCAGCAGGGTAGCAAATGTAATCTCCCGGGCCGAGTTCTTCCGCCGCGTCGATCAGACCGACCATCGCCCGCCCCTGGGTCACGATAATATGCTCAACCGAACCAGGCGGATGGGGCTGGGAAATACGGTCTGCCCCCGGCTGAGTCAGCAGCAGATAGATATCACGACGCGCGCCCGGCGGACACGCCGCGAGCAAAATCGCCTCATAGTTCGCCTGCCCGGCGACGACTTTTGTGCCCTCGCCGCGGCGGATCACCTGCGTGACGGGTTGCTGCGGCTCCAGTAACCGGGCAAACGGAATATCCAGCGCCACGCAAAGCGACCACAGCGTTTCCAGGCTAGGATTGCCGTTGCCAGACTCCAGTTGTGAAAGCGTGGATTTGGCGATCCCGGCACGGCGGGCAATTTCCGCCAGTGAGAGCCCGGTTCGCAGGCGTTCTCGTACCAGGCTTTTGGCGATCACGCTGATTGGCTGCGTCATAAAAACGGCCTCTTTCTCTCTATAACGAACGAATCGTTCGCCTTGTAAAACGATTTTGATGCGTTCATTATAATGGAAATACGTTCGATATGGCTAAAATGGTATGAAGAAACACCTCTCCTGTCTGAAAGGCGACACGATAAAAGCGATCGTCCTGGTCTGCCTCGCGGTGGGCGTAGTCGGCATGTCTTATGGCTCACTGGCGATGGCCTACGGTTTCCCGCTGTGGGTGCCGTTTGTCCTCTCCCTCACGGTGCTGGCAGGCGCATCCGAGTTTATGTTTATTGGCATCGTGGCAAGCGGCGGCAATCCGCTGGCAGCGGCCGCGGCCGGTTTACTGGTAAACGCGCGCCATGTGCCGTTCGGCGTAACGGTGCGTGACCTGGTGGGCAAGCGCGGCCTGAGCTTTCTGGGCTGTCATATCATGAACGATGAAAGCGTGGTGTTCGGCCTTTCGCAAAAAACCGCCGAGCAGCGTAAAGCGGCCTACTGGCTGTGCGGCCTGGGCGTGGCAATTATCTGGCCGCTGGGGGCGGTGCTGGGGGCGATGGTCGGCAAGCTGCTGCCAGACCCGGAAACCATCGGGCTGGACGCGGTGTTCCCGGCGATCCTGCTGGCGTTAGTGGTGCCGGCATTTAAAAACCGTACCACGCTGATCCGCGCCTGTAGCGGCGCAGTGTTGTCGCTGGCCGCCGTACCGTTTGCGCCGGTGGGTCTGCCGGTGCTGCTCTCTTTGCTCGGCCTTGCCGCGAGGAAAAAATAATGGAAAACATGACGGTCTTTATTCTCGGCATCGCCATTCTTTCTGCCGGAACCTATCTGATGCGTCTTGGCGGAGCGAAGCTTGGCAACCGGCTGGCGCTTTCAGAACGGTCGCAGGCGCTGCTTTCAGACGCGGCTACCGTTTTGCTGTTCTCCGTCGCGCTGGCGACAACGTTTTATGAAGGGGACCATTTTGCCGGGATGGCACGTGTGCTGGGCGTGGGGTTCGCGGTGTTTCTGGCCTGGCGCAAAATGCCGTTAATTGTGGTGATCGTCGCGGCGGCGGTGGTGACCGCACTGCTGCGTCTGGCAGGCATAAACTAAAAAGCGCCCCAGGGGCGCTCTTTCGACGGTATAGCGGAATTATTTGTTCAGTTCAGCGGTCATGTGTACGCGGTTACCGGTGAATGCCTGGGTAATTTTGTACGATGAAGCGCCCGCTTCCTGAGCCTGTGCAGCGATTTTAGCTTCTGCACCATCCAGGGTAGAGGCGGATGCGGTCACTGTCTGCGCAGCGAAAGAACCAAAAGAGGTAGCCAGAGCGATTACTGCGACAAAAGTTTTGATGCTTTTCATGAGATAAACCCTTTCGTTAAGTTGTTTAGATAAGGCGCCGTGCCTTGATGAGATAAATATTAGACCTCATCATGAACAACTAAAAGCGGAAGGATTTGCTATACTCATTCAAAATTACTGATCAACTATCAATCGCTGCGGATGGGTGTAAATAGTTGCTCTACCCGGCTTGCAGAACCCCACCAGCGTCAGGTTGCAGCGCTCCGCCACTTCCACCGCCAGCGTGGTTGCCGCTGACACCGCAAACAGAATTTCCACGCCGCACATGGCGGACTTTTGCACCATCTCATAGCTGGCGCGGCTGGAGACTAACGCCGCGCCCTGCTGCCAGACGTTGCTTTCCCGAGCGCGGCGACCTAACAGCTTATCCAGCGCGACGTGGCGGCCCACATCTTCATGACCGCCGGCAATGTTGCCTGACGGCAATATCCATGCCGCCGCGTGGGTACAGCCGCTGAGCTGACCGATGGGTTGCACGTCGTTCAGGTGCTCAAGCGCCCGATCAAGGTGCGCCAGATTGAACGTCTGGGTGAACGGCAGCGGGATAATGGGTTTGCCGATATCGTTAAGCTGTTCAACGCCGCACACGCCGCAGCCGGTACGTCCGGCCAGCGCCCGGCGGCGCTCTTTCAGCCCCATAAAGCGGCGGCTGGAGAGTTCGATTTGCACTTCAAGACCATTACAGGCATGAACCACATCCATGCCGTAGATCTCCTGCGGATGCGCAATGATGCCTTCCGAGAGGGAAAAACCTATGGCGAACAGCTCCAGATCTTTCGGCGAGGCCATCATCACCACATGCGAAATACCGTTGTAAACCAGGGCAACGGGGACCTCTTCCGCCAGAAAATCCGGCGTGGCATGTGAAATGTGAGGCGGTCTGTGTACCGACAGTTCCACAATACCCGCAGGCAGTGGCGACGCGTGGGCAACACGGTTTTGTTTAGACACAACGGTATTCCTGAACAACCACGGAAGTGAGCCTGCTATTGCAACACAAACGGCAGGCCTTACGCATAGTATGGATCAACTTTTCAGCAACCATTCTCCTACTCAATACGGAGGGGTGCAACCGATCACCTGCTACACCTCTTTAACATGCACAGGGTAAAATGTGATTGATATCACATTTTATAATCAATGCCGTGATAATACGTTCACTTTGTTTTAACCCCGTTGGAACAGGCGTACCGACATTGTGGTATTCTGGGCTTATCCCTCGGAGAAATGAGGGATTAACGCAAATTTTTCTCCTTTGCGGTTAATTCTCAACCGCAAAGTAAAACTACATAGCAATGTCGTAATGAACCAAGGAGTGACCCATGCAGGTCAGCAGAAGGCAGTTCTTTAAGATCTGCGCTGGCGGTATGGCAGGCACCACGGCGGCGGCACTGGGCTTTGCGCCCGGTGTAGCGCTGGCGGAAACACGGCAGTATAAACTGCTGCGCACCCGCGAAACCCGTAACACCTGTACGTACTGCTCCGTCGGCTGTGGGCTGTTAATGTATAGCCTCGGCGACGGTGCGAAAAACGCCAAAGCATCTATTTTCCACATCGAAGGCGATCCGGATCACCCGGTAAACCGTGGTGCACTCTGTCCGAAAGGGGCCGGTCTGGTAGATTTTATCCACTCCGAAAGCCGCCTGAAGTTTCCTGAGTATCGCGCTCCCGGCTCTGACAAATGGCAGCAAATCAGCTGGGAAGAAGCGTTCGATCGCATCGCTAAGCTGATGAAAGAAGACCGCGATGCCAACTTTATCGCGAAGAATGCCGAAGGCACCACCGTTAACCGTTGGCTCTCCACCGGCATGCTGTGTGCTTCAGCGTCCAGTAACGAAACCGGCTATTTAACCCAGAAATTTACGCGCGCACTCGGTATGCTCGCGGTCGACAACCAGGCGCGTGTCTGACACGGACCAACGGTAGCAAGTCTTGCTCCAACATTTGGTCGCGGTGCGATGACCAACCACTGGGTCGACATCAAGAACGCCAACCTTATTGTGGTGATGGGCGGTAACGCCGCTGAAGCGCACCCTGTCGGGTTCCGCTGGGCGATGGAAGCCAAAATCCACAACGGCGCGAAGCTGATTGTGATCGATCCCCGCTTTACGCGTACAGCGTCAGTGGCGGATTTCTACACCCCTATTCGTTCAGGTACTGACATCACTTTCCTGTCAGGCGTACTGCTGTACCTGATGACCAACGAAAAATATAACCGCGAGTACACCGAAGCCTATACCAACGCCAGCCTGATCGTGCGTGAGGATTACCACTTCGAAGATGGCCTGTTCAGCGGTTACGACGCCGAAAAACGCAAATACGATAAAACCAGCTGGAACTACGAGCTGGACGAAAACGGCTTTGCTAAGCGCGATACCACCCTGCAACACCCCCGCTGCGTGTGGAACCTGCTGAAAGAGCACGTTTCCCGCTATACGCCGGAGGTTGTCGAAAACATCTGTGGGACGCCGAAAGCGGATTTCCTGAAGGTGTGCGAGTTGATTGCGGAAACCAGCGCGAAAGATAAAACCGCGTCGTTCCTGTATGCGCTCGGCTGGACGCAGCACTCCATCGGCGCGCAGAACATCCGCACCATGGCGATGGTTCAGCTGCTCCTCGGCAACATGGGGATGGCAGGCGGCGGCGTGAACGCCCTGCGCGGTCACTCCAACATTCAGGGTCTGACCGACCTCGGCCTGCTGTCTCAGAGCCTGACGGGTTACATGAACCTGCCGAGCGAGAAACAGACTGACCTGCAAACCTACCTGACAGCCAGCACGCCAAAACCGCTGCTCGAAGGCCAGGTGAACTACTGGGGCAACTATCCGAAGTTCTTCGTCTCGCTGATGAAAGCCTTTTACGGCGACAAGGCGACGGCGGAAAACAGCTGGGGCTTTGACTGGCTGCCGAAGTGGGACAAAGGTTACGACGTACTTCAGTACTTCGAAATGATGCACCAGGGCCAGGTCAACGGCTATATCTGCCAGGGCTTTAACCCGGTGGCGTCGTTCCCGAACAAGAACAAGGTTGTCGAGTCTCTGTCGAAGCTGAAGTTCCTGGTGACGATTGACCCGCTCAATACCGAAACGTCGACGTTCTGGCAGAACCACGGTGAGTCGAACGACGTCGATCCGTCGAAGATTCAGACCGAAGTGTTCCGTCTGCCGTCCACCTGCTTCGCGGAAGAGAACGGGTCTATCGTCAACTCCGGCCGCTGGTTGCAGTGGCACTGGAAAGGCGCAGACGCCCCGGGCATCGCCCTGAACGACGGCGAGATCCTGGCCGGCATCTTCTTACGCCTGCGTAAGATGTACGCCTCTGAGGGCGGCGCAACGCCTGAGCCGGTACTGAACATGACCTGGAACTACTCGACGCCGGAAAACCCAGCGCCGGAAGAAGTGGCCATGGAGAGCAACGGTAAAGCGCTGGCGGACGTTATCGACCCGGCGACCGGTGCGGTGCTGGCGAAGAAAGGCGATCAGCTCAGCACCTTCGCGCACCTGCGCGATGACGGTACGACGTCAAGCGGCTGCTGGATCTTTGCCGGGAGCTGGACGCCGAAAGGCAACCAGATGGCCAACCGCGATAACGCCGACCCGTCGGGCCTCGGTAATACGCTGGGCTGGGCATGGGCGTGGCCGCTTAACCGCCGCATCCTCTATAACCGTGCCTCCGCTGATCCGCAGGGCAACCCGTGGGATCCGAAGCGTCAGCTTCTGAAGTGGGACGGCGCGAAATGGGGCGGCGTGGATATTCCGGACTACAGCACTGCCGCACCAGGCAGCGATGTCGGGCCGTTTATCATGCAGCCTGAAGGGATGGGCCGTCTGTTTGCTATCGATAAGATGGCGGAAGGGCCATTCCCGGAACACTACGAGCCGTTTGAGACGCCGCTGGGTACTAACCCGCTGCACCCGAACGTGGTCTCTAACCCGGCAGCCCGTATCTTCAAGAGCGATTTTGAAGCGCTGGGTAAAAAGGACAAGTTCCCGTATGTCGGCACCACTTACCGTCTGACCGAGCACTTCCACTACTGGACCAAGCACGCGCTGCTGAATGCCATCGCGCAGCCGGAACAGTTTGTGGAGATCGGCGAGAAGCTGGCGAACAAACTCGGCATTGCCCATGGCGATACCGTGAAGGTCTCCTCTAACCGCGGCTACATCAAAGCCAAGGCGGTGGTGACCAAGCGTATTCGCACGCTGAACGTTCACGGTCAGCAGGTGGATACCATCGGCATCCCGATTCACTGGGGTTATGAGGGCGTGGCGAAGAAAGGGTTCATTGCGAACACCCTGACGCCGTTCGTCGGTGATGCGAACACGCAGACGCCGGAGTTTAAGGCCTTCCTCGTGAACGTGGAAAAGGTGTAACGGAGACGACTTATGGCTTATCAATCTCAAGACATTATCCGTCGTTCCGCGACTAACGGTTTCACGCCCGCGCCTCAGGCGCGGGACCACCAGCAGGAAGTGGCGAAGCTTATCGACGTGACCACCTGTATCGGCTGTAAAGCCTGTCAGGTGGCCTGCTCTGAGTGGAACGACATCCGTGACGAAGTGGGTCACAACGTCGGGGTGTACGACAACCCGGCAGACCTGACCGCCAAGTCCTGGACGGTAATGCGTTTCTCGGAAGTGGAGCAGAACGACAAGCTGGAATGGCTTATTCGCAAAGACGGCTGTATGCACTGTGCGGATCCGGGCTGCCTGAAGGCGTGTCCGTCAGAAGGGGCTATCATTCAGTATGCCAACGGCATCGTCGACTTCCAGTCCGAGCAGTGCATTGGCTGCGGCTACTGCATCGCGGGCTGTCCGTTCGACGTGCCGCGCATGAACCCGGAAGACAACCGCGTCTACAAATGTACGCTGTGCGTTGACCGCGTAAATGTCGGCCAGGAGCCAGCGTGCGTGAAGACCTGTCCAACCGGCGCTATCCACTTTGGCTCCAAAGAGGATATGAAAACGCTGGCGGCAGAGCGCGTGGGCGAGCTGAAAACCCGTGGTTACGATAACGCGGGCCTGTACGATCCGGCCGGGGTTGGCGGTACGCACGTCATGTACGTGCTGCACCACGCCGACAAGCCGAACCTGTATCACGGCCTGCCGGAGAACCCGGAAATCAGCGCCACCGTGAAGTTCTGGAAAGGCATCTGGAAACCGCTGGCAGCGGTCGGTTTTGCTGCCACCTTCGCAGCGAGCATCTTCCACTACGTCGGTGTTGGTCCGAACCGCGCGGAAGAGGAAGACGATAACCTGCATGAAGAGAAAGACGAGGTGCGCAAATGAGAAAACGTGACACCATCGTGCGCTACACCGCGCCGGAACGCATCAACCACTGGGTCACCGCCTTCTGCTTCATGCTGGCGGCGATAAGCGGGCTGGGGTTCTTCTTCCCGTCCTTCAACTGGCTGATGCAGATCATGGGGACACCACAGCTGGCGCGTATACTGCACCCGTTTGTGGGCGTCATCATGTTCGCGTCGTTCATCATCATGTTTTTCCGTTACTGGCACCATAACCTAATCAATCGGGATGATATCTTTTGGGCGAAGAATATTCGTAAGATCGTCGTCAACGAGGAAGTAGGTGATACCGGGCGTTATAACTTCGGCCAGAAATGCGTATTCTGGGCGGCGATTATCTTCCTGGTCCTGTTGCTGGTGAGCGGCGTGATCATCTGGCGTCCGTACTTTGCGCCTGCTTTCTCAATCCCGGTGATCCGATTTGCGCTGATGCTGCATTCATTTGCCGCAGTAGCGTTAATTGTGGTTATCATGGTGCATATTTACGCCGCCCTTTGGGTGAAAGGCACCATTACCGCGATGGTGGAAGGCTGGGTCACCAAAACGTGGGCGAAGAAACATCACCCGCGCTGGTACCGTGAAGTCCGCCAGAAACAGGAAAAGTCATCTGAATGAGTATTCGCATAATCCCGCAAGATGAGCTGGGGTCGAGCGAGAAACGTACGGCGGAGTATATTCCGCCGTTGTTATTCCCCAGACTCAAGAACCTCTACAACCGCCGCGCAGAGCGTCTGCGCGAGCTGGCAGAGAACAACCCGCTGGGCGATTTTCTGCGTTTTGCCGCGCTGGTCGCCCATGCGCAGGAAGTGGTGCTGTACGACCATCCGCTGCAAATGGACCTGACCGCACGCATCAAAGAAGCCAACGAACAGGGCAAGCCGCCGCTGGACATTCACGTTCTGCCGCGCGACAAGCACTGGCATAAGCTGCTGCATTCGCTGATTGCCGAGCTGAAGCCCGAGATGAGCGGCACGGCGCTGGCGGTCATTGAGAACCTGGAAAAAGCCTCAGAGCAAGAGCTGGAAGAGATGGCGAGCGCGCTGTTTGCCTCCGACTTCTCGCTGGTGAGCAGCGATAAAGCGCCGTTCATCTGGGCTGCGCTGTCGCTCTACTGGGCGCAAATGGCGAGCCTGATCCCAGGCAAAGCCCGCGCCGAATACGGCGAAGCGCGCCAGTTCTGTCCGGTGTGTGGTTCAATGCCGGTCTCCAGCATGGTACAGATTGGTACGACACAGGGGCTGCGCTACCTGCACTGCAACCTGTGTGAAACCGAGTGGCACGTAGTGCGCATTAAGTGCAGCAACTGCGAGCAGACCCGCGATCTGAACTACTGGTCGCTGGAGAATGAAGACGCGGCAGTGAAAGCCGAAAGCTGCGGCGACTGCGGCACCTACCTGAAGATTCTCTATCAGGAAAAGGACCCGAAAGTCGAAGCGGTGGCCGACGATCTCGCCTCGCTGATTCTGGACGCGAAGATGGAGCAGGAGGGCTTTGCCCGCAGCTCGATCAACCCGTTCCTGTTCCCGGGTGAAGGGGAGTAATCTCCTGTGACAGTGCCGGGCGGCGCGAGCTTGCCCGGCCTACACCTCGACAGCAATACCTGCCGTCTTATATGCCAGATGCTCTTCAGCCCGTAGTCCAGGATCCGTCTAAAGACGCGTTATCGCTTTAGCATCGCTTCCACGGCAAATCTCAGGCAACATCCGCACTTTATGTCTGTGACGAAAGCAGATAATAAAAAAGCTCTCGCCTTTGCGAGCAGCTTTCAAGACTTTTCCCCTCAATAATATTCTTGTTTTCTTTTGAATCAAACCAGGCTATAAAGCTGTACATTCATACAGTTAAAAGGTGTTTTCATGGCACTGGAAAAGGGTATTGAACGGCTGGTTCAAGGATTTATCGCTGCAGGTCGCCCCTCATCGCGTCGCCAGACGATTGAGGTACGACGAGCAGGCTATATTGCCAGCACGGAGCTTGCCGGGAAGACCGAAACGCGCGTTCAGCTGGAGACGCTTGTTCTTGAGGGTCTTACCATTCGGGTATTTTCACCTCTCAATGCGCCTGAAATATTGCCTGCTGCCATCTACTACCACGGCGGATGTTTTATCAGCGGCGGCTTTGATACCCATGACAACCAGCTCCGTCAGTTAGCCTACTACGGCAATTGCCGGGTGATTGCGATTCAGTACAGACTGGCGCCGGAGCATACCTTCCCCGCCGCACATGACGATGCTGAAAGAGGTGCGAATCTGGTCTGGCAGTATGCAGACGAATTAGGCGTGGATAAGAACCGACTCACCCTCTGTGGAGACAGCGCAGGAGGGCATTTGGCGCTGGTAACGGCGCTGCGGCTTAAGGTTAAAGGGCTGTGGCTACCTGCGCAGCTTATTCTTATCTATCCCATGCTCGACGCCACGGCCAGTTTTGAAAGCTATACCCTCAACGGCATGGATTACGTGATTACTCGCGATACCCTTTTTAGCGGCTATGAAATGTATCTGGCTGGAGCCGACCGTCAGCATCCTGAAGTCAGTCCACTGTGGCGCAACGACTTTAGCGGTCTGCCGAAGGTCCATATTGTTACCGCTGAGTATGATCCGTTACGTGACGAAGGCGAGGCGCTTTATCAGCGCCTCACGGCGCAAGGCGTGAAGTGTACCGCTCAACAATGGCGGGGTGTAATTCACGGCTTCTTCCAGTTGGGTGGAATTAGCCAGTCAGCGCGAGACATTATGCGAGATATTGCCTGGCGCATTAACCATGCCGGGCGAGAGTGAGAAGGAGACTACTCCTCCTCGTTCCCACCCTCTTCATACGCGCCATACGGCTTCGCAGGCAGAACGATATAGGTGCCTTCAAACACCGCGCCTGGCGTTTCATCGCCGAACAGCTCAACCTGCATCTGTACGCGTGCTTTACGTCCACGCGCCAGACGGTCGAGATCGCCGCCCAGTGCGCCCAGGTCAGCTACCGCGCTCGGCTTGCCGCTGATCGGCGCGCTGTAGCGGATATGGGCATCGGCCAGAATAATGGTGCCGCCGAGATGACGTTCGCGCAGCATCAGCCAGATCAGTCCCCATCCGGTGAGCGTGGCGAGTGAAAACAGGCTGCCGGCAAACAGGGTATGGTGCGGGTTCTGGTTGCCGGTTTCCGGCATGGTGGTGATAAATTTTTGTCCGGTATACTGCTGAATACGCACGCCCATTTTTTCACTGAGCGGTATGTGCTGATACCACGCCTGCTGGAGCTGCCCGCACCAGTCGGCGCGATGGAGAATATCGTCCAGCGTGGCGATGGGTTTGATCATCAAAAAGTGACGAATCGGCGTAGTTTGCGGGGCGGTGATTTCCCCCTGATTCACGAAACCAAGCTTGGCAAAGAACTCAACGGCATCTTCGCGGGCGCTACAGGTGACGCGCTTGACCCCTTCCTGACGGGCAACGGATTCCAGCGTCATTGCCATCAGCGTTCCAAGGCCTTTGTCCTGCACGGAGGGATGAACGGCCATAAAGCGGATTGAAGCTTCGTTGTCGGCATTGATGTACAGACGTCCCACGGCAACGAGGTTGCCCTCTTCATCAACCACCATCTGGTGGTGCGCCATCGCGTCCCAGGCGTCGCGTTCAGAGCCTTTCGGTTGATGCAGTGGTTTGCGCAGCATTTCCCAGCGGAAATGGTAATAAGCGTCTAATTCTTCTTCCGTTTGCGGTACTCGAAGGTGATACATAGCTGTACTCTCTCTTGTTACCCGCGGCCATACCGCCAGTTGGCTCATACCTGGAGCCAGAATGTGACGGGGCCATCGTTCACCAGCGAAACCTGCATATCCGCAGCGAATCGTCCGGTTTGTGTATTCATGTCCTGTTGGCGACAGCGCTCAACAAAGTACTCGTATAGAGCTTCTGCGCGATCCGGTGCCGCGCCCTTCGAAAAACTCGGCCGCATGCCGCGTTCGGTATCCGCAGCCAACGTAAACTGGGAAACCACCAGCACGCTGCCGCCCGCCTGCTGAACGTTCAGGTTCATCTTGCCTTCCGCATCGCTGAAAATGCGGTAGCCCAGCACGCGCTCACATAAGCGGTTAGCTTTTTGTTCGTCGTCATCTTTTTCGACACCCAGGAGCACCAAAAGTCCTGGGCCAATTTCACCCGTCACCTCATCCGCCACGGTGACGCTGGCACGGGTTACGCGCTGAATCAATGCAATCATGGTTGGTCTGCTTCTTGTTGTTTTTCAGCTTCTGCTGCTTTTTTGAGTTCGCGGTAGACTCCGAGAGTGACAGTTATTTCGGCGCCAAGCAAGACGATACACCACGTCCAGTAGACCCAGACAAACAAAATGGGGATCACCGCCAGCACACCGTAAATCAGCTGATAAGAGGGGAACATGGTGATATAAAGCGCGAATCCTTTCTTGCCCAGCTCAAAGAGCAACGCCGCGACCAGCGCACCCACCACGGCATCCCGGTTGGGTACGCGCGTGGTTGGTACCACGCTGTAGAGCAGCCAGAACGAAAGCCACGATAAAATCAGCGGGAAGATACGCAGCACGTTATCGATCACGCTGTTTAAGTCGGTCGCCCAGCGCAGCGAAAGAAGGTAGGAGCTGATCGCCAGGCTTGCCCCCGCCAGCAATGGGCCAAGGGTTAAAATCATCCAGTAGACGGCAAAGGAGTAAATCTTCGGGCGGACTTTTTTGCTCCGCCAGATGGTGTTGAGCGCACTGTCGATGGAGTACATCAGCAGCAGCGCGGTAACAATAAGCCCACACGCCCCCACCGCCGTCATCTTGCTGGAGTTTGCGACAAACTGCTCAATGTAGTTCTGGATCACATCGCCGGTGGCAGGAATAAAGTTTGCGAAAACAAAATGGCGAAGCTGCATGCTCACATCGGCAAACATTGGAAATGCCGAAAAAAGCGCAAAAATCACCGCCACCAGCGGCACCAGCGAGAGCAACGACACGTAAGCGAGATTGCCCGCCAGCGTGGTCATGTTGTCCTCATCAATGCGATGCCAGAGGAGTTTCAGCCACGCCCTCAGCGGGCGCGTGTGGTGATTGGCTTTTTGATGAACGGTTTTTAGCATAACTGCTTCGCAAAGTAGTTCGGTATCGTCTCTTTTCCGGTCACCAGAATGGAGGTGATACCTAACTGATTAGCCCCTTCTATATTATCGGCGTTGTCGTCAAAAAAGACCGCATCCGCTGCCGTGAATCCTTCTTCCTGCAATACTGCCTGATAGATGCGCGCCTCAGGTTTACGCATCCCCATCTCCTGGGAGAGATACACTTTATCTGCCGCCGCGTGAATTTCCGGGTATTCATCCGGCCAGAAGGTGGTATGCAGGCGGTTAGTATTAGACAGCACGACAACACGATGCCCCTGCTCGCGCAGCTTGTGCATGATGTCGATCACTTCCGGGCGGATCGCGACAAATATGGCCTGCCAGCCGTGGGAAAACTGCTCGTAGCTTAACGAAAGACCCATTTCCTGGCAGAAACGCTCTGCGAACGCTTCGTCGCTGATCTCACCTCGCTCGTGCAGATGGAAAGTCTCACCCATCGCGAAATTCTGCTTTAACGTCGCCAGCGGAACACGGCTAAAATCGCTCCATGCGCCCAACACCCGGTTAAAATCGATATCGACGATTACATTTCCTAAGTCAAAGATATAAAGCATGTTTATCTCCTTTCGCCGTGGAGAAGTAACTGTAGCGGGAAAGAGAAACTTTAGCTATGCGCCAGATTCAGCTTAGAGAAAGGAAAGGCCCGAATCGCAATATCGGGCCATAGGATGATCAGCCAGCCTGCTGTTCTTCTCCGGAATTGACTTCGACAACCTCAACCTTGCTGGATTTGAGGTGATTTTGCAGCGCCGGGCCGGGCAGTTCATCAGTGAACAGCGCCGTCGCCTGCGCCACGTTGCCAATTTCAACCGCCGCGGAGGCGTGGTATTTCGTATGATCGGCCGCCAGTAAAATGTGGCGGGAGTGGGCAATCATGGTTTTCACCACGCTGGCTTCGTTAACGTCAAATTCCATCATCGCGCCGTCGTGCTCTATCGCCCCGACGCTGGTGACCAGGTAATCTGCGCGAAATCCTGACACGAACGCCGTTGCCGCAGGACCGATAATGCCGCCGTTATGCGGGCGCAGCGTACCGCCGGGCACCATCACCTCAAAGCGCGGATTCTTATAAAGAATGTGCGCCACCCGCAGGCTGTTAGTGATGATGCGCAGATGATTATGGTTAAGCAGTGCCCGGGCAACGTGCTCCACGGTCGTCCCGATGGTGATAAAAATGGTCGAACCGTCGGGAATATAGTCCGCAATCGCTTCGGCAATCGCCCGTTTCTCTTCGGTAAGCGAGGCTTCACGCTGCTCGAACGCCGTGTTCATCACGCTGGATGCCCTGCCCGCCCCGCCATGATGACGCGTGATCAGCCCCTGCTCGCTGAGCTTACGGATATCCCGACGCACGGTTTGCGTCGACACATCCAGCAGCTGCGCCAGTTCATCAATGTTCATATAGCCGCGATCGGCAATCAGCGTCAGCAGCTGATCGTGACGCGGGTTGCCGGTCAGTTCGGTAAGGCTCATGGGCTGTCCTCTGAAAACCATCACGCCCCGCATTTTATACAAAAAGTGACAAAAAAGAGCGGGTTTGATCACAGTCGGGTATACCCGCGCGTCCACCGGGCTTTGTGCATTTCAGCGCTGCGACGGCGCTGGCAAAACGCACGGCGTCTGAAGTGGACGATTGTTGCCCCAGACTGACCGCCAGCGCACCGTGGAACACGTCGCCCGCCCCCGTGGTATCCACCACGTTCACCTCAAAGCCGGGCTGATGACACAGTGCGCCGTTTTCCAGCCAGAAGCAGCCGTCTCGCCCCTGCGTAACATACACATGTCCATTTGTGAGCGTTTGTGCTTTCTTCAGCGCGTTTTCGGTTTCATCCCGCTGCGTTAAACGCCGCAATCCCGGCGCGGAGAAGGCCGCGTGGTCGCTTAAGGCAATCAGATCCGCGATGTCCTGCGGGGTGACATCCGCATCAAGCAACGTCGGTACGCCCTGCTGGCGGGCCAGGGTAAATGCCTGTTTTGCCCCGTCATGCCAGCGCACGTCGGCTAAGACAATGTCCCACTGCGAGAAGTCGATTTCATGCAGCCAGTCTGCCGCCGCAGGGAGATCGGGGCTGGGGTAGTTGGCAATCACTCTTTCCCCACCTGCGTCCACCAGCACCGCCGATTGCGACGATCGGGCTCCCTTAACTACGCGCGTGTAGCGGGTATTCACCCCCAGGGATTCCAGCTCCGCGAGCAGCCGTCTGCCGGTATCGTCGTCCCCCACCCGGCCAATAAAATCCACTTCCGCGCCCAGTTTCGCGGCTGCCACTGCCGCCGTTGCCGCCGGGCCACCGCCCACTTCCGTATAGTCTTTTGCGACATATTTCCCACCTTCTTTCGGTAAATCATCGAGATACCAGATGCGATCCAGCACGGTAATGCCGACACAAACGATGCGAGTCATGGTGATTCCTTCTGCGATTTCTGATGCCTTCATTTTAATTTCACCAAATGTTTAAAAAGTGACCCGTGTCAATTTTTTGACTATAAATTACAAATACGATCAAAAACAGACACTACAAACGCGCAAAAATTGACACGATGTTACAGGAGAGAGGCATGTCAGCAATCGCATTTATCGGCTTAGGACAGATGGGCGCGCCCATGGCGAAGAATCTGTTGAAACAGGGCCACCAGCTTAACGTTTTTGATGTGAACCCGCAGGCGGTTCAGGCGCTGGTAGAGAGCGGCGCTCGGGCGGCGGCTACGCCCGCACAGGCAGCAACGGACGCGGAATTCGTAATTACCATGCTGCCAAACGGCGACCTGGTACGCAGCGTCCTGTTCGGCGAGCACGGCGTGTGCGAAGGATTATCCCGCGACGCGCTGGTCATTGATATGTCCACCATTCACCCGCTGCAAACCGACGCGCTGATACGCGACATGGCTGAGCAAGGCTTCAGCCTGATGGACGTGCCCGTCGGACGCACCTCTGACCATGCCATCGCCGGTACGCTGCTCCTGCTGGCGGGCGGTACGGCGCAGCAGGTTGAGCGCGCCACCCCGGTATTAATGGCGATGGGCAATGAACTGATTAACGCCGGCGGGCCAGGCATGGGCATCCGCGTGAAGCTTATCAATAACTACATGAGCATCGCCCTGAACGCCCTTTCCGCCGAGGCCGCCGTACTGTGCGAAGCGCTTGGCCTCTCCTTTGACGTGGCGCTCAAGGTCATGAGCGGCACGCCGGCGGGTAAAGGCCACTTCACGACATCCTGGCCGAACAAGGTGCTGAAAGGGGATCTTTCTCCCGCCTTTATGATCGACCTTGCGCATAAAGATCTGGGGATCGCCCTCGACGTGGCTAACCAGCTCCACGTTCCGATGCCGCTGGGCGCGGCCTCCCGCGAAGTTTACAACCAGGCACGCGCCGCCGGGCGCGGGCGCGAAGACTGGACGGCCATTCTTGAACAGGTTCGCGCATCTGCCGGGCTGAAAAAAACACACTGATACGAAAGGACTGATGAATGACGATGTACACCCTGAAAGATATCACCCGACCTTCCGGCGGTTTTGCGATGCTGGCCGTGGATCAGCGCGAAGCGATGCGCCTGATGTTTGCGGCGGCAGGCGCGCCGGTACCGGTAACCGACCAGCACCTGACCGATTTTAAAGTCAACGCGGCAAAAATTCTGTCGCCGTACGCCTCTGCCATTCTCGTCGACCAGCAGTTCTGCTATCGCCAGATTGTCGAGCAGCAGGCCGTGGCCAAAAGCTGCGCGATGATTGTGGCCGCCGACGAGTTTATTCCGGGGAACGGTATTCCGGTCGACAGCGTGGCGATCGACAAGAACGTCGACGCGCAGGCGGTCAAACGCGATGGCGGCAAAGCACTGAAGCTGCTGGTGCTGTGGCGCAGCGATGAAGATCCGCAGCAGCGCCTGGAGATGGTGAAAGCGTTCAATACGCTGTGCCACGATAACGGTCTGCTGAGCATTATCGAGCCGGTGGTGCGTCCACCGCGTCGCGGTGCCGCGTTTAACCGCGAACAGGCGATTATCGACGCGGCCAAAGAGCTGGGCGACAGCGGTGCCGACCTCTACAAAGTGGAGATGCCACTGTTTGGCAAGGGCACGCAGCAAGAGCTGCTGGCGGCCTCGCAAAAGCTTAACGAGAACATCGCCATGCCGTGGGTGATCCTCTCGTCCGGCGTTGACGATAAGTTATTCCCGCGCGCGGTGAGCGTGGCGATGCAGGCGGGGGCATCGGGCTTTTTAGCCGGTCGCGCCGTCTGGTCCTCTGTGATTGGCCTGCCGGACACCGAGCTGATGCTGCGTGATATTTCCGTACCAAAACTTCAGCGTCTGGGTGAGATCGTCGACGAAATGATGGCTCGCCGTTAAGAAAGGATCCGAACATGAAATGGTTTAACACCCTGAGCCATAACCGCTGGCTCGAACAAGAGACCGACCGCATTCTCGATTTCGGTAAAAACGCCGCCGTACCGACCGGCTTTGGCTGGCTGGGCAATAACGGGCAGGTGCGTAGCGATATGGGCACACATCTGTGGATCACCGCCCGCATGCTGCATGTGTACGCGGTGGCGGCGAACATGGGGCGCCCCGGCGCGTACGCCCTGGTTGAGCACGGCATTAATGCCCTGAACGGTCCGCTGCGCGACAAGCAGCACGGCGGCTGGTACGCCTGCGTAAACGATGAAGGCGTGATTGATGCGTCCAAGCAGGGCTATCAGCATTTCTTCGTTCTGCTGGGCGCGGCGAGCGCCGTCACCACCGGCCATCCGCAGGCACGCAAGTTGCTGGACGACGCCATCGAGGTGATTGAGCGCTACTTCTGGAGCGAACAGGAGCAGATGTGCCTGGAGTCCTGGGACGAAGCCTTCAGCAAAACGGAAGACTATCGCGGCGGTAACGCCAACATGCACGCCGTGGAAGCTTTCCTCATCGTTTATGACGTGACCCACGACCGCAAATGGCTCGACCGCGCCCTGCGCATCGCCTCGGTGATTATTCACGACGTGGCGCGCAAAGGGGAGTACCGCGTTAACGAGCATTTTGACACCAACTGGAACCCGATCCGCGACTATAACATCGATAACCCCGCCCACCGCTTCCGCGCCTATGGCGGCACGCCTGGGCACTGGATTGAGTGGGGCCGCCTGATGCTGCACCTGCGCGCCGCCCTGGAAGCGCGCTTTGAAACCCCGCCGGAGTGGCTGCTGGAAGATGCGAAAGGACTGTTCCACGCCACCATCCGCGACGCCTGGGCACCCGACGGGGCGGACGGCTTTGTCTACTCCGTGGGCTGGGACGGCAAGCCAATCGTGCGCGAACGCGTGCGCTGGCCAATCGTCGAGGCGATGGGCACGGCCTATGCCCTCTATACCGTGACCGGCGAGGCGCAGTACGAAGCCTGGTATCAGAAATGGTGGGATTACTGCATCAAGTATCTGATGGATTACGAAAACGGATCCTGGTGGCAGGAGCTGGACACCAACAACGAAGTGACCACCAAAGTCTGGGACGGCAAGCAGGATATTTACCATCTGCTGCACTGCCTGGTGATCCCCCGCCTGCCGCTGGCGCCGGGCTTAGCCCCTGCCGTCGCCGCCGGATTACTGGATAGCCTGGCCAAATAATAAAGACGGAGTGTTTATGCGTACCCTACACAATATTGACCTGAAAAATAACGAAAGTGGCTTCACCCTGCGCTGGCAGGACCGTCTGATTTTATCCCACACCACGGATGCCCCTTGCCTGTGGATTGGCGCAGGTGAGGCGGATATCGAGATGTTTCGCGGCAACTTCAGCATTAAAGACAAGCTCAACGAAAAGATTGCCCTGACGAACGCGACCGTTACGCAGCAAAGCGCGGGCTGGGCGATCCGCTTTACCCGCGGCGACGCGGTGAGCGCGACGCTGCTGGTGGGCGTGGATGGTGAAGGCCGTCTGGAGCTGAAGCTGAAAAATGACGCCACCAGCCATAACCGCATCTGGTTGCGGCTGGCAGCTCAGCCTGACGATCATATTTACGGCTGCGGCGAGCAGTTCTCGTATTTCGATTTGCGCGGCAAGCCGTTCCCGCTGTGGACCAGCGAGCAGGGCGTGGGCCGCAATAAGCAGACCTACGTCACCTGGCAGGCCGACTGCAAAGAGAACGCGGGCGGTGACTACTACTGGACCTTCTTCCCGCAGCCCACCTTCGTGAGCACCCAGAAGTACTACTGCCACGTGGATAACAGCTGCTACATGAACTTTGACTTCAGCGCCCCTGACTTCCACGAGCTGGCGTTCTGGGAAGATAACGCCACGCTGCGCTTCGAATGTGCGGAAACGTACGTCGATCTGCTGGAAAAACTGACCGGCCTGCTGGGACGCCAGCCGGAGCTGCCGGACTGGGTGTACGACGGCGTGACGCTGGGCATCCAGGGCGGCACCGAGGTGTGCCAGCAGAAGCTCGACACCATGCGTAACGGCGGCGTAAAGGTGAACGGCATCTGGGCGCAGGACTGGTCCGGCATCCGCATGACCTCCTTTGGCAAACGCGTAATGTGGAACTGGAAGTGGAACAGCGCGCTCTATCCGCAGCTTGATGCGCGTATTGCGCAGTGGAAAGAGGAAGGCGTGCAGTTCCTCTCCTATATCAACCCGTACGTCGCCAGCGATAAAGATCTCTGCGAAGAGGCTGCGAAACGCGGCTATCTGACCAAAAACGCCGACGGCAAGGACTACCACGTCGAGTTCGGCGAGTTCTACGCGGGCGTTATCGACCTGACCAACCCGGCAGCCTACGACTGGTACAAAGAGGTCATTAAAAAGAACCTGATCGAACTGGGCTGCGGCGGCTGGATGGCCGATTTCGGGGAGTACCTGCCAACCGATACCTTCCTGCACAACGGCGTGAGCGCGGAGATCATGCATAACGCCTGGCCTGCCCTGTGGGCGAAATGTAACTACGAAGCGCTGGAGGAGACCGGCAAGCTCGGGGAGATCCTGTTCTTCATGCGCGCAGGCTACACCGGTAGCCAGAAGCACTCGGTGATGATGTGGGCGGGGGATCAGAACGTCGACTGGAGCCTGGACGACGGTCTGGCGTCCGTCATCCCTGCGGCGCTGTCGCTGGCGATGACCGGGCACGGCCTGCACCACAGCGACATCGGCGGCTATACGACGCTCTTCGAGATGAAGCGCAGCAAAGAGCTGCTGCTGCGCTGGTGTGATTTCAGCGCCTTTACGCCGATGATGCGTACCCACGAGGGCAACCGCCCTGGCGATAACTGGCAGTTCGACGGCGACGCGGAAACCATCGCGCACTTCGCGCGCATGACCACCGTCTTCACCACCCTGAAGCCGTATATCAAAGCTGCGGTTGCGCAGAACGCGAAAAGCGGCCTGCCGGTGATGCGTCCGCTTTTCCTGCACTACGAGGACGACGCGCGCGCCTACACGCTGAAATACCAGTATCTGTTTGGCCGCGATCTGCTGGTGGCGCCGGTCCATGAAGAGGGACGCCGCGACTGGTCGCTCTATCTGCCGCAGGACACCTGGGTCAATGCGTGGACCGGAGAAACCTGCCAGGGCGGTGACATCACCGTTGATGCCCCGCTCGGCAAACCGCCGGTCTTCTATCGCCAGCAAAGCGAATGGGCCGATCTGTTTAGCACCTTACGTCATATCTGATAAGGCTCGCCCGCGGGGAAACCTGCGGGCAGACGGAGAACAATAATGAGTCAACATACTTCTGATCCGGCAACCCTGCGCCTGCCGTTTAAAGAAAAACTCGCCTACGGGATGGGCGATCTCGGCTCTAACATCCTGCTTGATATCGGCACGCTGTATCTGCTGAAGTTCTACACCGACGTGCTGGGGCTGCCGGGCACCTACGGCGGGATTATCTTCCTGATTGCGAAGTTTTTTACCGCCTTCACCGATATGGGCACCGGGATCATGCTCGATTCCCGGCGCAAGATCGGCCCGAAAGGGAAATTCCGCCCGTTTGTGCTGTATGCAGCCTTCCCGGTAACGTTGCTGGCGATTGCCAACTTCGTCGGCACACCGTTTGAAATCACCGGTAAAACGGTGATGGCGACGGTGCTGTTCATGCTGTACGGCCTGTTCTTCAGCATGATGAACTGCTCTTACGGCGCGATGGTGCCCGCCATCACCAAAAACCCGGACGAGCGCGCCTCGCTGGCGGCCTGGCGTCAGGGCGGCGCTACGCTGGGCCTGCTGCTCTGTACCGTGGGTTTTGTTCCGGTGATGAACCTGATTGAAGGCAATGACCAGCTTGGCTATATCTTTGCCGCCACCCTCTTCTCGCTGTTCGGGTTGTTCTTTATGTGGTGGTGCTATAAGGGCGTAACCGAGCGTTACGTCGAGACGCAGCCTGCTAACCCAGCGCAGAAACCGGGGCTGTTGCAGTCGTTTCGCGCCATCGCCGGGAACCGTCCGCTGTTTATCCTGTGCATCGCTAACCTGTGCACGCTGGGCGCCTTTAACGTTAAGCTCGCCATTCAGGTCTACTACACGCAGTACGTGCTGAACGACCCGATCCTGCTGTCGTATATGGGCTTCTTCAGCATGGGCTGTATTTTTATCGGCGTCTTTATGATGCCCGGCGCGGTGCGGCGCTTCGGCAAGAAAAAGGTCTACATCAGCGGGCTGATGATTTGGGTGGCGGGCGATCTGCTTAACTACTTCTTCGGCGGCGGCTCGGTGAGCTTTGTGGCGTTCTCCTGCCTGGCGTTCTTTGGCTCCGCGTTCGTGAACAGCCTGAACTGGGCGCTGGTGTCCGATACCGTGGAATACGGCGAGTGGCGCACCGGCGTGCGCTCCGAGGGAACGGTCTACACCGGCTTTACCTTCTTCAGGAAGGTCTCGCAGGCGCTGGCGGGCTTCTTCCCGGGGATCATGCTCACCCAGATCGGCTATGTGCCGAACGTGGTGCAGTCCGCCGGGACGGTTGAAGGGCTGCGGCAGCTGATATTTATCTACCCGAGCCTGCTGGCGGTCATCACCATCGTGGCGATGGGCTGCTTCTACAACCTCAACGAGAAGATGTATGTGCGCATAGTGGAAGAGATCGAACTGCGCAAACGTACGGCATAAATGACGTGATTGAGCGCCCTGCGGGGCGCTTTGAGGATCGACCATGACACATAATACTGATCCGTTAACCCTGAAATTGAGCCTGCGAGAGAAGTGCGCCTACGGGATGGGTGATTTTGGCTCGAACCTGATGCTGTGTATTGGCACGCTGTATCTGCTTAAGTTTTACACGGACGAGCTGGGCATGCCCGCGTTCTACGGCGGCATCATTTTTCTGGTCGCCAAGTTCTTTACCGCGTTCACCGACATGCTGACCGGGGTGCTGCTGGATTCCCGGCGTAACATTGGCCCGAGGGGGAAGTTCAGGCCATTCATACTTTACGCCTCCGTTCCGGTGGCGCTGGTCGCGACGGCGCAGTTTATGGCCAACGACTTTAGCCTGACGGTGAAAACGGCCCTCGCCACCGTGCTCTTCATGATGTTTGGCCTCTGCTACAGCCTGATGAACTGCGCCTACGGTGCAATGGTTCCGGCCATCACCAAAAACCCGAACGAGCGCGCGCAGCTTGCGGCGTGGCGTCAAGGCGGCGCAACGGTAGGACTGTTGCTCTGCACCGTCGGCTTTATGCCGATTCAGGCGCTGTTCATCAGCCAGCCCTCACTCGGCTATCTGGTGGCCGCGCTGGTGTTCGTCACCGGGGGGCTGTTCTGCATGTGGTGGTGCTACAGCGGGGTGAAAGAACGCTACGTCGAGCTTACGCCCGATCACCATAAGCCCGGCATTCTGAAATCATTCTGCGCGATTTTCCGCAATCCGCCGCTGCTGGTGCTGTGCATCGCCAACCTCTGTACCCTCGCCGCGTTTAACATCAAGCTGGCGATTCAGGTCTATTACACCCAGTACGTGCTGAACGATCTGCATCTCCTGTCGTGGATGGGCTTTTTCAGCATGGGCTGCATTCTGATTGGCGTGTTTCTGGTGCCTGGCGCGGTGAAGCGCTTTGGCAAGAAGCCGGTCTATCTGGGCGGGCTGACGCTGTGGGCGGTGGGCGACGTGCTGAATTTTTTCTGGGGGACCAGCTCCCTGCTGTTCGTGCTGTTTTCCTGCATGGCCTTCTTCGGCACGGCGTTTGTTAATAGCCTGAACTGGGCGCTGGTGCCGGATACCGTTGATTACGGCGAGTGGAAAACCGGCATTCGCGCCGAAGGGTCGGTGTATACCGGCTATACCTTCTCGCGCAAAATCTCCGCCGCGCTCGCCGGTTTCCTGCCCGGCATCATGCTGACCCAGATTGGCTACGTTCCCCATGCCGTGCAGAGCGCGGGCACGCTGCTGGGTTTGCGTCAGCTTATTTTCCTCTGGCCGTGCGGCCTGGCAATCGTCGCCGCCGTGACCATGGGGCTGTTTTATAAACTCAACGAAGCGCGCTTCGCCTTTATTATCGAGGAGATTGGAAAACGAAAAAAACAGTCAGCGAATACCCCTGAGATAACCACCAACAATAAAGCGTCAGCAGTCACTTTATAACAATAAATCCGGCCACTATGTCCTTCCTGTTTAGCAGGAGGGAGGCCTTTCTGTACCTGATACATGGACAAATTATGAAAAGAATCATCACCGTACTGATCGTGTCGTCTGTGTCCTGCCCGGTATTTGCCGGGGCCTATGTCGAAACGCGCGAAGCCTACAACACCGCCTCAGAGCTGCACGAAGTGATCCTGCGTGCGGGCTATAACTTCGATATGGGCGCGGGACTGATGTTCACCAACGCTTATAACGTGGGGAAATGGGACGAACTGAAACACAGCTATAACGAAATCGAGGGGTGGTATCCGCTCTTCAAACCGACCGACAAACTGACCTTCCAGCCCGGCGGCTTAATTAATGACAGCAGCGCAGGATCAGGTGGCGCGGTTTATTTAGATACCAATTACAAATTTACGGGCTGGTTTAATCTGACGTTCCGCTATCGCTATAACCATAACAATTACGATACGCCGGACTATAACGGGCAGATGGATAAGAACGACACGCATGAATTCGCCAACTACTGGAATTTCAAAGTGACGGATGCGTTTTTCTACACCTTTGAGCCGCACTTTTTCCAGCGGGTGAATGATTACCACAGCAAAAATGGCAAAGATCATCACTGGGAAATTACTAACAAGTTCAGCTATAAAATCGACAGAAACTGGCTGCCGTATCTTGAGCTACAGTGGCTGGACCGATGGAATGATTACAACCGGGAGCAGTACCGGATCCGTTTAGGGTTACGGTATTCG
Source organism: Enterobacter cloacae complex sp. SHL022 (assembly GCF_049237785.1). Lineage (NCBI taxonomy): Bacteria > Pseudomonadati > Pseudomonadota > Gammaproteobacteria > Enterobacterales > Enterobacteriaceae > Enterobacter > Enterobacter cloacae complex sp. SHL022. The sequence continues at coordinate 93,898 of NZ_JBMKJH010000012.1, forward strand.
TTCTAATAAAAAAGCCGCTGATCGCTCAGCGGCTTTTTCGTTGCCGGGTGGCGCATGCGCTTACCCGGCCTACGGCATAACCGAATTAGTCTTCTTTCGCACCGCGCATTGCACGTTTACGATCGTTCTCAGTCAGGTGACGTTTACGGATACGAATTGACTGAGGCGTCACTTCGACCAGTTCGTCATCATCGATGAATTCCAGAGCCTGCTCCAGCGTCATCTTGATCGGTGGAACCAGAACCGTTGCTTCGTCAGTACCGGACGCACGCATGTTGGTCAGTTTCTTACCGGTCAGGCAGTTTACCGTCAGGTCGTTAGAACGGCTGTGAATACCGATGATCTGGCCTTCGTAAACTTCAGCACCGTGACCCAGGAACAGCTTACCGCGATCCTGCAAACCGAACAGCGCAAACGCAACCGCTTTACCCTGACCGTTGGAGATCAGCACGCCGTTGTTACGCTGGCCCACTTCGCCCGGACGAACGTCGTCGTAGTGGCTGAAGGTGGAGTACAGCAGACCGGTACCGGAAGTCATGGTCATGAACTCAGAACGGAAGCCGATCAGGCCACGGCTTGGGATCACGTAGTCGAGACGTACGCGGCCTTTGCCATCTGGATTCATGTTTTTCAGGTCGCCTTTACGCTCACCCAGTGCCTGCATCACAGAACCCTGGTGCTGCTCTTCAACGTCCAGCGTTACGTTTTCGAACGGCTCTTGTTTACGGCCATCGATTTCGCGGAAGATAACTTTCGGACGGGAAACCGCCATCTCGAAACCTTCACGACGCATGTTCTCAATCAGAACAGACAGGTGCAGCTCACCACGACCCGAAACGCGGAATGCATCAGCGTCTTCGGTTTCTTCAACGCGCAGCGCAACGTTGTGCACCAGCTCTTTGTTCAGGCGGTCAAGGATCTGACGAGAGGTAACGAACTTACCTTCTTTACCACAGAACGGAGAGGTGTTGACGTTGAAGAACATGGATACGGTTGGTTCATCAACGGACAGGGCTGGCAGCGCTTCGACGTTCTGCGGATCGCAGATGGTGTCGGAGATGTTCAGTTCACCCAGACCGGTGATAGCGATGATGTCGCCCGCTTCAGCGATGTCGCTCTCGATACGCTCAAGACCCAGGTGAGTCAGCACTTTACCGACTTTACCGTTACGGGTTTTCCCTTCGCTATCGATGATAGTGACCTGCTGGTTAGGCTTCACTTTACCGCGCTTGATACGACCAATGCCGATTACGCCAACATAGTTGTTGTAGTCGAGCTGAGAGATCTGCATTTGCAGGGTGCCTTCCAGGTCAACGTTTGGCGCAGGAACGCGGTCAACAATCGTCTGGTACAGCGGAGTCATGTCTTCCGCCATGTCTTCGTGATCCAGACCGGCGATACCGTTCAGCGCAGACGCATAAACGATAGGGAAGTCCAGCTGTTCGTCGGTCGCGTCGAGGTTAACGAACAGGTCGAAGACCTGGTCAACAACCCAGTCAGGACGCGCGCCAGGACGGTCAACCTTGTTGATCACAACGATAGGTTTCAGGCCGTGGGCAAATGCTTTTTTGGTCACGAAGCGCGTTTGCGGCATAGGGCCATCAAATGCGTCAACCACCAGCAGCACGGAATCCACCATGGACATCACGCGCTCAACTTCACCACCGAAGTCGGCGTGCCCTGGGGTATCAACGATGTTGATACGGTAGTCATTCCATTTGATAGCGGTGTTTTTGGCGAGGATGGTAATCCCACGCTCTTTCTCCAAATCGTTGGAGTCCATCACACGCTCTTGAGTTTCGGCACGAGCATCAAACGTACCGGACTGCTGTAGCAGCTTATCAACCAGGGTAGTTTTACCATGGTCGACGTGCGCGATGATGGCGATATTACGCAATTTTTCGATCACAACTTTGCCTCAGGCATTTAGAAATAGCGCGTTATTGTACACGGATTAATCGCACTACAAAACAGGATCACAAACATCCCCCGCAAACAAGTATTGCAGAGATGCTTTGTGATCGCTTTCACGGAGCGGTAAAAGGGCACTTTAACGTAAATTGCACCAATATGGTGCTCGATGTTCACACAGAAGCACTATAATGGTGCAACAAATCCAATGTGGTGCAGCCCTTCTGCACTATGGTGCGCATGATAACGCCTTTTTGGGGTGTTTTAAAAGTTGGCACAGATTTCGCTTTACAGAAATACAGTAAAAATATGGCAGCCCAGCCGATTTGAAGACCTCGTTACCACGACGACAATGACCAATCTGGAGAGTTAAGTATGTCCGCTGAACACGTTTTGACGATGCTGAACGAACATGAAGTGAAGTTTGTTGATCTGCGCTTCACCGATACTAAAGGTAAAGAACAGCACGTCACGATCCCTGCTCATCAGGTGAACGCCGAATTCTTTGAAGAAGGCAAAATGTTTGACGGCTCCTCCATTGGCGGCTGGAAAGGCATTAACGAATCCGACATGGTTCTGATGCCAGATGCAACCACTGCGCTCATTGACCCGTTCTACGAAGAACCTACGCTGATCATCCGCTGCGATATTCTGGAACCTGGCACGCTGCAAGGCTATGACCGTGACCCACGCTCCATCGCAAAACGCGCTGAAGAGTACCTGCGCTCTACCGGCATCGCAGACACCGTTCTGTTCGGGCCAGAGCCAGAGTTCTTCCTGTTCGACGACATCCGTTTTGGTGCTTCCATTTCTGGCTCCCACGTCGCTATCGATGACATCGAAGGCGCATGGAACTCTTCCACCAAGTACGAAGGTGGTAACAAAGGTCACCGTCCGGGCGTGAAAGGCGGTTACTTCCCGGTTCCTCCGGTCGATTCTTCACAGGACATCCGTTCTACCATGTGTCTGATCATGGAAGAGATGGGCCTGGTTGTTGAAGCGCACCACCACGAAGTGGCAACGGCTGGCCAGAACGAGATCGCTACCCGCTTCAACACCATGACCAAAAAAGCGGATGAGATTCAGATCTACAAATACGTTGTACACAACGTTGCGCACCGTTTCGGTAAAACCGCGACCTTCATGCCAAAACCAATGTTTGGCGACAACGGTTCCGGCATGCACTGCCACATGTCCCTGTCCAAGAACGGCACCAACCTGTTCTCTGGTGACAAGTATGCGGGTCTGTCTGAGCAGGCGCTGCACTACATCGGCGGTGTTATCAAACACGCTAAAGCGATCAACGCCCTGGCGAACCCGACCACGAACTCCTACAAGCGTCTGGTTCCAGGCTACGAAGCACCCGTGATGCTGGCGTACTCTGCCCGTAACCGTTCTGCTTCTATCCGTATCCCGGTGGTTGCGTCTCCGAAAGCGCGTCGTATCGAAGTGCGCTTCCCGGACCCGGCGGCTAACCCATACCTGTGCTTCGCAGCACTGCTGATGGCCGGTCTGGACGGTATCAAGAACAAGATCCACCCGGGCGAAGCCATGGACAAAAACCTGTACGACCTGCCGCCAGAAGAAGCGAAAGAGATCCCACAGGTTGCCGGCTCTCTGGAAGAAGCCCTGCAAGCGCTGGACGCAGACCGCGAGTTCCTGACCGCTGGCGGCGTGTTCACCGATGAAGCTATCGACGCTTACATCGCGCTGCGTACCGAAGAAAACGACCGCGTTCGCATGACGCCGCACCCGGTTGAGTTTGAACTGTACTACAGCGTTTAATTGTTTTGTTTTACCCGGCGCATACGCGTCGGGAGTAGTTGCCGTGGAAACTTTAGCCCATCTTCGGATGGGCTTTTTTCTCCACCAACAACCTGATCTCACGCGCTTTTTACCTCTAAAACGCTATACTGCACTAAAATAGTGCAACGACTCCAGGAGACTGCTGAATGGCAACTGGCACGCTGCCCGATGCTGGGCAGATCCTCAATTCTTTGATTAACAGTATTTTGCTGGTCGACGACGAGCTGGCGGTGCATTACGCCAACCCGGCGGCGCAACAGCTGCTCGCCCAAAGCGCCAGAAAACTGTTTGGCACGCCGCTGCCGGAACTGCTGAGCTATTTCTCGCTGAATATTGGTCTGATGCAGGAGAGTTTGCAGGCGGGTCAGGGCTTCACCGATAACGAAGTGACGCTGGTGATTGACGGACGCTCGCATATTTTGTCCCTCACCGCACAGCGCCTGCCAGATGGCATGATTCTGCTGGAAATGGCGCCGATGGATAACCAACGTCGTCTCAGCCAGGAGCAGCTTCAGCATGCGCAGCAGATTGCGGCGCGCGACCTGGTGCGCGGGCTGGCCCATGAGATCAAAAACCCGCTGGGCGGCTTACGCGGTGCGGCACAGCTTTTGACCAAAGCGCTGCCTGACCCTGCCCTGGCGGAGTATACCAACGTCATTATTGAGCAGGCGGACCGTCTGCGTAATCTGGTCGATCGCCTGCTCGGGCCACAGCAGCCGGGGATGCATGTTTCAGAAAGCATTCACAAGGTCGCGGAGCGGGTGGTGAAACTCGTCTCTATGGAGCTGCCGGATAACGTCACGCTGGTGCGTGATTACGACCCAAGCCTGCCGGAGCTGGCGCACGATCCGGACCAGATTGAACAGGTGCTGTTGAACATTGTGCGTAACGCGTTGCAGGCGCTGGGCCCGGAGGGTGGCGAAATTATTCTGCGTACCCGCACCGCGTTCCAGCTGACGCTGCACGGCGTGCGTTATCGTCTGGCGGCACGTATTGATGTGGAAGATAACGGGCCGGGGATCCCGCCGCATCTCCAGGACACTCTGTTCTACCCGATGGTCAGCGGTCGCGAAGGCGGCACCGGGCTGGGGTTATCCATAGCCCGAAATTTGATTGACCAACACTCCGGCAAAATTGAATTTACCAGTTGGCCGGGACATACCGAGTTTTCGGTTTTCCTGCCGATTAAAAAATAAAGGTGACGTTTATGCAACGAGGGATAGTCTGGGTAGTCGATGACGATAGCTCCATCCGTTGGGTGCTTGAACGCGCACTCACAGGAGCGGGATTAAGCTGCACGACGTTTGAGAGCGGCAGCGAGGTGCTCGACGCACTCACCACCAAAACGCCGGACGTTCTGCTCTCGGATATTCGCATGCCGGGCATGGACGGACTGGCGCTCTTAAAGCAGATCAAACAGCGCCACCCCATGCTTCCGGTCATCATAATGACCGCCCACTCCGACCTGGATGCCGCCGTTAGCGCCTACCAGCAGGGGGCGTTTGATTATCTGCCAAAACCGTTTGATATCGACGAAGCCGTTGCCCTGGTCGAACGCGCCATCAGCCACTATCAGGAGCAACAGCAGCCCCGCCACGCGCCGGATTTCGGGCCTACGACGGACATCATCGGTGAAGCGCCGGCCATGCAGGACGTGTTTCGCATCATCGGGCGTCTGTCGCGCTCGTCTATCAGCGTCTTGATTAACGGTGAATCAGGGACCGGTAAAGAGCTGGTTGCACACGCCCTGCATCGCCACAGCCCGCGGGCGAAAGCCCCCTTTATCGCCCTGAACATGGCAGCGATCCCTAAGGATTTAATTGAATCTGAGCTGTTCGGCCACGAAAAAGGGGCGTTTACCGGAGCCAATACCATTCGTCAGGGACGCTTTGAACAGGCTGACGGCGGCACGCTTTTCCTGGATGAAATCGGCGATATGCCGCTGGATGTTCAGACCCGACTGCTGCGCGTGCTGGCAGATGGCCAGTTTTACCGCGTGGGCGGGTATGCGCCGGTGAAGGTGGACGTGCGTATTATTGCCGCGACGCACCAGAACCTGGAGCTGCGCGTGCAGGAGGGGAAATTCCGTGAGGATTTATTCCATCGTCTGAACGTGATCCGTGTCCACCTGCCGCCGCTGCGCGAGCGTCGGGAAGATATCCCGCGTCTGGCGCGCCATTTCCTGCAAGTGGCGGCCCGCGAGCTGGGCGTGGAAGCCAAGCAGCTTCATCCGGAAACGGATGCCGCCCTCACCCGTCTGGCGTGGCCTGGCAACGTGCGTCAGCTGGAAAACACCTGTCGCTGGCTGACCGTGATGGCCGCCGGACAGGAAGTGTTGATTCAGGATCTCCCCGCCGAGCTGTTTGAAGCCACCGTGCCCGAAAGCACCGCCGGACATGCGCTGCCGGACAGCTGGGCGACGCTGCTGGCGCAGTGGGCAGATCGCGCGCTGCGTTCCGGTCATCAAAATCTGCTCTCCGAAGCGCAGCCTGAGATGGAGCGCACGCTGTTAACTACCGCGCTTCGTCATACCCAGGGCCACAAACAGGAAGCGGCTCGCCTGTTGGGATGGGGTCGAAACACCCTGACGCGCAAGCTGAAAGAGCTGGGAATGGAGTGATCTTACTCCGCTGTGTAAAGGTTACTAATTGAGCGCAAAGTGCCGTTATTTTGCGCTTTACTGTTCCGATGAGTTTTGTATGATCGTGCCCGGAAACAGGGGGGAGCATCATGCTGGAATCATTAGTGACTTTGCTTTCGAGCGGAGCAGCAGAAAGCCACACGCCACAAACTGCCGTTGCGGCGGTGCTGTGTGCGGCGCTGGTTGGGCTGTTTAGCTAACGAGCTGTTGATGAAAAGCCGGGTGGCGCTTCGCTTACCCGGCTTTTCAACTTAAATCACCCGCGAGAACTGCTGTAAACGCGCCTTCTGACGTAGATAGGCATCGAAGCACATGCAGATATTACGAATCAACAGACGTCCTTTCGGCGTGACGACCACCGCGCTTTCCGACACATCCACCAGCCCGTCCTTCGCCAGCGGCGCAAGGAGTTTCAGGTCTTCGGCAAAGTAATCGCTGAATTGCAGATCCCATTGCGACTCCACCTCGCGGAATTCGAGACGGAAGTTGCAGATAAGCGCCTTAATCACATCACGACGGATGCAGTCGTCACGCGTTAACGCAATGCCGCGCCACAATGCGTTACCCGTTTCATCAACCTGCTGGTAGTACAGCTTCAGCTCTTTCTGGTTCTGAGCGTAGCAGTCGCCAATCATGCTAATGGCGGAGACGCCCATTCCGAGCAGATCGGTATCGCCCTGGGTGGTGTAACCCTGGAAGTTACGGTGGAGAACACCTTCGCGCTGGGCAATTGCCAGTTCGTCGTCAGGGCGGGCAAAGTGATCCATCCCGATAAACTGATAGCCGGTTTCGGTCAGCGAGGCGATGGTCTCCTGCAAAATGTCTAGCTTCTGCTGGGCGGAAGGCAGATCCGCATCTTTGATTTTGCGCTGAGCGGCGAACAGCGTCGGCAGGTGCGCGTAATTAAAGACGCTCAGACGGTCCGGGTTAAGCTCAGCCACGCGTTTAAGCGTGTAGGCGAAGCTCTCCGGCGTCTGCTTCGGCAGGCCGTAAATCAGGTCTATATTCGTTGAGGTAAAGCCGATTTCACGCGCATGGTTGAGTAAGGCAAAGATAAACGCTTCGTCCTGCTCGCGGTTTACCAGGCGCTGTACTTCTTTATTGAAGTCCTGTACGCCCATACTCAGGCGGTTGAAGCCTTCAGCGCGTAAATGATCCAGCACATCCAGCTCGATTTCACGTGGATCGACCTCGATCGAAATTTCGGCGTCGTCGTTAAAACTGAAATTGTCGCGCAGCAGCGCCATCAGGCGGCTGATCTGCGCTTTATTCAGATAGGTTGGCGTACCACCGCCCCAGTGAAGCTGGCTAACGTGACGCCCTTTAAACAGCGGTGCGCGGTGCAGAATTTCCTGTTCGAGCGCATCGAGGTATTGATCGGCTTTGTACTGCTGGCGGGTAACGATTTTATTGCAGCCGCAGAAGTAGCAGAGCTTATGGCAGAATGGAATATGGACGTAGAGCGACAGCGGGCGCTCGGGATAGCGCACCACAGCATGCTGAAAATCCGCCTCGCCGAAAGCGTCAGAAAACTCCAGCGCGGTGGGGTATGAGGTATAACGCGGCCCGGAATAGTTATATTTCTGGATCAGGGCCAAATCCCAGTCGATAGATGGTACAGACATGCTCACTCCTTCCGTTGGTGTCGCGTTCGTATACGGCGGCCCGTTCTGGTCCCGTTGCGGGCCATCATTCGGGTGCGCAGCCACTTCTGTCGCCGCGACAACCGCCGTAGTTTAACGAATAACCACACCAGATAACATATAACCGGAAGGGTTATAAGCAGGACGAGTGTACCTGCCGGGTGCAAATGTTAGTTTCCACCCTTCAGAAGACGCATCATATCTTCCTGCTTTTCGTCTTCTTCTTCGTCGTCTTCGTCATCGTAAGACAGACCCAGCTTCTGCATCAGCTCGTCGATGCGATCCAGTTTGGCATCCACCCATGACTGCTCTTCGGCGGTCAAGGTTTCACCCTCTTCAAGACGTTCCAGCAGCGCGTCCAGGCGCTCATCGTTCTCCAGCAAATCCAGCTCAGCCTGCGGTGAAAGCATAGGTTTCTCGCTCTTTGGTTTGTGCTGCTTAGTGACCGGGGTGTCTGTCACGCCCAGTGGAATGGGAGTTTTACTGCCGATACGAGGATCTTTCTGCTGTTTGCCTTTTGCAGAAGCGCCTGCGGCACCGCCACCGTTAGCACGGCTACCCGCAGCATGGCCACGATGTTTTTTATCGCGTTTGCGATCGCGCGCTTCCTGATTCAGTTCTTCGCGCGTTTTGCGGCGTGCTTTTGCAGGGCGTTTCGCGCCCGCAGCGGAGGTCGGTTTTTTCATGATGTTTTATCTTTAAGTCGTTTTCTTCAGTATAGAATTGCGGCGAAATCTAGCAGAAAGCAAGCAAAGAAAAAAGGCGACAGAGCAATCTGTCGCCTTTTTTCCTGACTCACAACCCTTAACGGGTCAGACATTCCCTGTTTGCCTGCAACAAACCCTGTTTATCCCTTGGCTACTACCGTCCGTGATACGGTTCCGTTTCCTGTTAAAAACGCCTCCAGGCGCCGGTCGTCCTGACAATCCTGAGTCTTCGCCTCCTGGCGCTCCTGACCCTTATCCTTAAGTCGTTATCCTGTTGGCATCCTCGCCGTAGCACACACTTTACCTTGTTCCTTTAAACTAACAAGCAACGAAAAGGTACAAAACCGGATTTTCAGATAATTACTCATTAATAACTCTTTGAATTTTAATATCTTGAGTTTTTTAGCCCCTGCGATTTCTCTTAAATTTCTCATACGCTTAAGGGCAAATCTCTTACATTTCGCAGGGCTTTCACTTACATGTCAATGACGAAGGGAAAAGCCTTTTGCCCGCATTCAGGTATAATCCCCGCAGATTACGATTTTTGGAGACGACCACGTGACTACCTGGAACTACCAACAGACGCATTTTGTCACCAGTGCGCCCGATATTCGCCACCTGCCCTCAGACACAGGGATTGAAGTGGCATTTGCTGGCCGCTCCAATGCGGGAAAATCCAGTGCCCTGAATACGCTGACCAATCAGAAAAACCTGGCGCGTACCTCAAAAACACCTGGCCGTACACAACTGATTAACCTGTTTGAAGTGGCTGAAGGCAAACGCCTGGTCGATTTACCGGGCTACGGTTACGCGCAGGTACCGGAAGAGATGAAGATCAAATGGCAGCGTGCGCTGGGTGAATACCTGGAAAAACGCATGTGTCTGAAAGGCCTGGTGGTGCTGATGGATATTCGTCATCCGCTGAAAGATCTCGACCAGCAGATGATTGACTGGGCGGTGGCAAGCGATATTGCGGTGCTGGTACTGCTGACAAAAGCGGATAAGCTGGCGAGCGGCGCGCGCAAGGCACAGGTGAATAAGGTTCGTGAAGCGGTGCTGGCATTCAACGGTGATGTACAGGTTGAACCGTTCTCCTCGCTGAAAAAGCAGGGCGTGGATAAACTGCGTCAGAAGCTCGACAGCTGGTTTAACGATCTGGAACCGGCGACAGAAGCGGAAGCAGAGTAATAACAGGCGCGGCGATGACCGCGCTTTTTTTCGCCTGAAACTTTCTTTGCCGCAATAAAAAACGCCCCAGTCATTACTGACTGGGGCGGCTAAAATATTCAGCCAAATCCGATTACGTGAAGTAAAAGGTCTGAAAGATAGAACATCTTACCTCTGTACCCTACGTCGTTAACTCTACTCTTTTTTTATCGCTGGACAAAGCACTTTTTGTAGTTTTTTTTCATTCTTTACATAGGGAATTCTAATGATCGTCACAAAACGCGCGTACTTATGTTGCTTACTTACATAAAACGCGCGTTATTCCGTTAACCCTTAGTGAGCCTGATCCCAGTTTTCGCCGCTACCCACTTCCACCAGCAACGGAACGTCCAGCTTCATGCTGTTTTCCATCAGTTCATGGATCTTCTGAGAGACCGTCTCCAGATCGTCTTTATGAACTTCAAAGACCAGTTCATCGTGTACCTGCATGATCATTTTCACGCGCGGCTTCTCTTTTTCCAACCAGGCATCGACGGCGATCATTGCGCGTTTAATGATGTCCGCCGCAGTGCCCTGCATAGGGGCGTTAATCGCAGCACGTTCAGCACCCGCGCGGCGCGCGGCGTTGCTGGATTTGATGTCCGAAAGGTAGAGACGACGGCCATCCAGCGTTTCAACGTAGCCTTTCTCTTTCGCCTGCGCGCGGGTACGTTCCATATATTCCAGCACGCCCGGATACCGCTCGAAGTAGAGATCCATATACTTCTGCGACTCTTTACGCGGAATATTGAGCTGGCGTGAAAGACCAAAGGCACTCATGCCGTAAATCAGACCGAAGTTGATCGCTTTTGCGCTACGACGCTGCTCATTTGTCACGCTCTCCAGCGGCAGCCCAAACACTTCGGCAGCGGTTGCCCGGTGAATGTCCTTCCCTTCGGCAAAGGCCGTCAGCAGGCCTTTGTCGCGTGACAGGTGCGCCATAATACGCAGTTCGATTTGCGAGTAGTCCGCGGAGACAATCAGATAATCCTCTGGCGCAATGAAAGCCTGGCGAATACGGCGGCCCTCTTCATTACGCACCGGAATGTTCTGAAGGTTAGGATCGGTTGACGAAAGTCGCCCGGTCGCCGCCACAGCCTGGTGATAGGAGGTGTGCACGCGGCCCGTTTTCGGGTTGATCATCAACGGCAGTTTGTCGGTATAGGTCGATTTCAGCTTAGCCAGACCGCGGTATTGCAGAATAACTTTTGGCAGCGGATAGTCCAGCGCCAGCTCTTCCAGCACCTCTTCAGACGTTGAAGGAGCGCCGCCCGGGGTTTTCTTCAGCGGCTTGATACCCTGTTTTTCAAACAGGATGGTTTGCAGCTGTTTCGGTGAAGACAGGTTAAATGCCTCGCCAGCAAGCTCATGCGCTTTCTGTTCAAGCTCGGTCAGGCGCTGCGCCAGCTCACCAGAGTGGTTATGCAGCACCGTTGGGTCGATTTTAACGCCATTGCGCTCAATGCGGGACAGCACAGGCACCAGCGGCATCTCAATGTTCCGGAACACATTCAGCGGCCCTTCGTGCTTCTGCAATTTCGGCCACATTTTGAGATGCAGCTGTAGCGTGACGTCAGCGTCTTCTGCGGCGTAGCGGCCTGCCTCTTCCAGCGCGATCTGGTTAAAGGTCAGCTGATTTTTACCCTTACCGGCAATTTCTTCAAAGGTGATGGTTTTGTGTTTCAGCCAACGATCGGATAAGGAATCCATATCATGGCGGCCCGCCACGCTGTCCAGAATGTAAGATTCAAGCATGGTGTCAAAAGCGATACCACGCAGCTCAATGCCGTAGTTTTGCAGAATACCGCGGTCATACTTCAGGTTTTGCCCGACCTTCAGCGCTTTCTCGTCTTCCAGAATCGGCTTCAGTAGTTCTAAGGCGCGCTCGCGGGAGATTTGCTCCGGCGCATCCAGATAGTCGTGAGCAACCGGAACATAGGCGGCAACACCCGGCTCCGTCGCGAATGACAGACCCACCATATTAGCCGTAATGTTATCAAGGCTGTCCGTTTCGGTATCGAAAGCAAATACTGGCGCTTTTTTTAGCTTTTCAATCCAGGCGACGAGCCGTGACTCTTCCAGGATGGTTTCATAGTTGTCGAAGGAGAGCGCTATCGCCTCTTCTTCTGCCTGCTCTACGGCATCGACAACGATGGTCTCTTTCGGCTTCGCCGCAGGTTTAGCCCCTTTCGCCTGAAGCCATTTACCGGCTTCAACATCCGCGGTCCAGCGTTTAAATTCGTATTTTCTGAACAGACCAAGCAGTTCGTCGGCGGCGGGTTCCTGCACTTCCAGCTGCTCGCAGGTAAGCTCCAGCTCTACGTCAGTTTTGATGGTGGCCAACTGATAGGAGAGATAAGCCACCTCTTTGTTATCGGCGAGCTTTCCGGCCATGGTTTTTGCGCCACGGAAGGTAAGACCGGCAATTTTGTCGGACTCTGCATACAGCGTATCCAGCCCGCCCAGCCCTTGCAGCAGCGCCTGAGCTGTTTTTTCACCCACGCCCGGCACGCCAGGAATGTTATCCGAGGAATCGCCCATCAGGGCGAGGAAATCAATAATGAGCTCTGGCGGCACACCATATTTGGCGACCACTTCTTCCGGGCCAAGAATGGTGTTTGTCATGGTGTTGATCAGCGTAATCCCTGGCGTTACCAGCTGCGCCATGTCTTTATCACCGGTACTGATCAGAACCGGGCGGCCTGCTTTTTCCGCTTCGCGCGCCAGGGTACCAATTACGTCGTCAGCTTCAACGCCAGAGACCGCCAGCAGTGGCAGCCCCATCGCTTTCACCATAGCGTGCAGCGGTTCAATCTGCGCACGCAGATCGTCAGGCATAGGGGGACGGTGTGATTTGTAGTGCTCAAATAATTCATCGCGGAAGGTTTTACCCTTCGCATCAAACACCACGGCCGCATGGGTTGGATGGTATTGCAGAATCAGGCTGCGCAGCATATTCAGCACGCCGTACATTGCGCCGGTAGGTTCCCCTGCGCTGTTGGTCAGAGGAGGAAACGCATGATACGCCCGATACAGGTAAGAAGAGCCATCGACGAGTATAAGTGGGTTTTCTGGGATCTGAACCATAATGTCCGTGCCTGTTATGAATTTATGGGTAAAGGATGCCACAGAAGGATGAAAACATCAGGTTTTAGCGCTTTATACAGAAAAAGATTTTGCGATCGGGAAGATCGCTCGCAAAACAAAACTGTGGATAAGTTTGTGCATATTTTTAATACAGGTGAATAACAGCTTGATAAAAGTGATATTGAAAACTTATTTATCTATTTAAATCAAATAATTAATACAAGATCAATTAAGATCACACCTCACTGATGGTTATTTAGTCTATGTGGATATAAGGCTTAAGCACCTTGTCTATAGGGAAGAATTCGCGGCCTGCCAGGAAAAGCCGCGGCCTCCTGGTGTGAAAGCGCCCTGGTCTGAGCGAATTTCTGATAAGATCGGTGCCCAGCACCGGATAGCCGGCTGCTCAATTACAGCTAACTATCTGAAAAAATTCATCATGTCGAGAATACTCGCTGCGATAACATTATTGTTAAGCGTCATTTTAACTATTCTGGTTACTATCGCCTGTTCTGTGCCAATCATCGTTGCCGGAATAATTAAGCTCCTGCTGCCTGTCCCTCCGGTATGGCGCGCGGTGTCTGCTTTTTGTAATTTTATGATGTACTGCTGGTGTGAAGGCCTGGCGATCCTGCTGCATCTGAACCCCTGGCTGAAGTGGGACGTTCAGGGTCTGGAGAAGCTGAACAAAAAGAACTGGTATCTGCTGATCTGCAATCACCACAGCTGGGCCGACATTGTTGTATTGTGCGTACTGTTTCGCAAACACATTCCGATGAATAAATACTTTCTGAAACAGCAGCTGGCCTGGGTGCCTTTCATTGGTCTGGCCTGCTGGGCGCTGGATATGCCGTTTATGAAACGCTATTCACGCAGCTATTTGATTCGTCATCCGGAACGCCGCGGTAAGGACGTGGAAACCACGCGCCGTTCTTGCGAGAAGTTTCGCGCGCATCCCACCACCATTGTTAACTTCGTCGAAGGATCGCGCTTTACCGAAGAGAAGCGCCAGCAAACTCGCTCTCCTTATCAGAACCTGTTGCCGCCAAAGGCTGCGGGCATCGCAATGGCGCTCAACGTGCTGGGTGAGCAGTTCGATAAATTGTTGAACGTAACGCTCTGCTATCCGGAAAACGACAGGACGCCATTCTACGACATGCTCAGCGGCAGGCTGACGCGTATCGTTGTCCGCGTTGATCTGGTGCCCGTCAATACTGAACTGCACGGGGATTACGTCAACGATAAAAACTTCAAACGTCGTTTCCAGCTTTGGCTTAATACACTCTGGAAAGAGAAAGACGAGCAGATAGCGAAGATTAAATCTTCATACAAAAACGCCGGTCAGTGACCGGCGTTTTTCTTTATGGTTGTTACTTTTTCTCAACCAGGTATTTCACGGTATCAGCGTACTGTTGTACGAAGATATCCATGCTGGTCGTGTCCATACCACGCATATTCACCTGGTATTTGCCGTTAACATACATCGCCGGCACGCCCTGCAACTGGAAGTCAGCGGCAGCTTTTTCCTGCTGTGCCACGAGAGATTTCACCACAAAACTGTTCCAGGCAGCGTCGTAGTCTTCACCTTTCACACCGGCATCTACGAACACTTTACGGATATCTGCCGTAGTTTGTACGGTCTGGGTTTTCTGTACGGCTTCAAACATAGGCGCGGTGATCTTATCTTCCACACCCAGCGCAATCGCGACCGCCCATGCCTGAGTCAGATCTTTGCCCAGTGGGCCAAGGAACTCAACGTGGTATTTCGTCATTTTGGTGCCTTCCGGCAGCTTTTTCTTCACGTTGTCAGAAACATGAAGTACCTGCTCAAACTCGTAGCAGTGCGGGCAGTAGAAGGAGAAGAACTCCAGCACCTGAGGCTCGCCAGCAACAGGCTTGTCTAGCGTAATGTACTGCTTGCCGTCGGTAAACTGCGCAGCAGTTGCGCTAAATGCCAGAATCATACCAGCCAGCGCCAGCCAAATTTTTTTCATGATCAACTCTCTCCTGGGTGTGTCCAATTAATACATCGGCGTTAATTGCAAAGGGGGTTCCTGTAGAACCTTAACCTGCTCGGTAAATGTGGAGATCTGGTTGCGCCAGTAATCCTCCCCGGTAAGCCAGGGGAAATTTCGGGGAAAAGCCGGGTCTTCCCAACGCCTGATTAACCACGCGAGATAATAAACAAATCGCATCGCACGTAAAGGCTCTATCAAGGCAATTTCGTCTGAATTAAAGGGGATAAATTCTTCATAAGCTTCAATTATGGTCTCAAGCTGCATGCGCTGCTCGGCTTTATCACCGTTGAGTAGCATCCATAGATCCTGCACCGCGGGTCCCATACGTGCGTCATCAAGATCGACAAATAGCGGCCCATCGCGCCAGAGAATATTCCCGGCGTGGCAGTCACCGTGCAGGCGCAGAGTAGTAATATCATCCCGCCAGCAGGCTTTTACAGCATCAATAAGCTTATCGGTCGCCGTGAGGAAATTATCCTTTAGTGCATTCGGGATCAGCGCCGATGTTTCGAATATCTGTCGCGGCTCAATAAGATATTCCTGAACACCAATCGTCGGACGGGCAACAAACGGTTTTTTACGTCCCGTCTGATGAATGCGCCCCAGATAGCGGGCAACCCATTCCATCTGATCGATATTATCTGCCTCAAACTGTCTTCCGCCCAGGCTCGGAAATACCGCGTAGTAAAAGCCCTGATGGGTCAGCAGCGTTTGGTTATTGAATTTAATCGGTGCCGCAACGGGAACATCATCATCCAGTAGATCGTGGGCAAACTGATGTTCTTCCTGAATTTGTTCTGCGGACCAGCGCTGTGGACGGTAAAACTTTACGACAAAGCGCTGGCGCTCTTCGTCCTGAAATTGGTAGACACGGTTTTCGTAGCTGTTTAAAGCGGTTAACCCGGAATCCACCCGAATACCCTGCTCGAACAGCGCATCCATAATGGTATCCGGGTGTAGTGTCTGGAAAGTAAAAGCCTGGTCGTTCATCCGATCATCCGGAAATTATACGAATGATTCAGGATATCATCTTGTGGCGATTTCGGTGGCTCCGCTTACAAGCTTTTACTCTTTAATTACGCCTCGGGCGCGCAGTAATGCGGTTTTAAAATCCTCTTCATAATCTTTCTGAATGCCAGGAATAACAGCATCTTTAGCCGAGTCACGCATTTTCAGGTGGTAGATCAGGATGTCGTCAGAAAGGTCCGCCAGTTCGCCATCAAAACCTGACTCTTTCGCCAGTTTCTGTAAAAATTGCATCAGATTCAGCTCTGGCTCTTTTTGCCAGGCCGGCTGGAGAAGCTCAATGACTTCATTAAGACGTTTACATTTCATGGTAGTGCTCCTTTCATTTAGAGAGACACGTTAGCAGGGTCAATCCCACAATAAAAGAGGCGATATTCGTGAATCAATGCCAGGAAATCATCGGGGTTGTTCTGGCCGGGGGCAGGGCAACGCGAATGGGTGGAAAGGATAAGGGACTTCAGCTCCTGAACAACACACCATTATGGCAGCATGTTGCTGATACGCTTGCAGATCAGGTGTCATCGATGGCGATCAGCGCTAACCGACATGTTGATATTTATCAGCGCAGCGGGTATCCGGTTTATCAGGATAACCTGGTGGACTACCCCGGTCCGCTGGCGGGAATGCTTTCTGTTATGCAGCAGTCGTACGGAGAGTGGTTTCTCTTTTGTTCATGTGATACGCCCTTCATCCCGTCCTGTCTGGTTGAACGTCTGGTGCAGCGGCGCGGTGGTGCTCCCGTCGTCTGGGTACACGACGGTGAACGCGACCATCCAACGATCGCATTGATTAATCGCTCGTTAATATCCGCGCTGGAAGATTACCTGGCCGCAGGAGAGCGACGCGTCATGGTATTTATGCGCCAGTCCGGAGGGCATTCCGTTGATTTCAGCGACATGAAATCGGCGTTTGTGAATGTAAACACGACGGAAGATTTGCAGATGATGCAGGAGAGAAAATGATACCCGTATTAGCGATCTCAGCCTGGAGTGGCACCGGGAAAACTTCGCTGCTAAAAAAACTGATACCTGCACTTTGCGCCAAAGGCATTCGTCCCGGATTGATTAAGCATACGCACCATAACATGGATGTCGATAAACCGGGGAAAGATAGCTATGAGCTGCGTAAGGCTGGCGCTGCACAAACGATGGTGGCGAGTAACCAGCGCTGGGCGTTAATGACAGAAACACCGGATGAAGCACCGCTGGATCTCGCTTATCTTGTCAGCCGGATGGATCACTCCACGCTGGATCTGGTGCTGGTTGAGGGGTTTAAGCATGAGGCTGTTGCGAAGATCCTGCTATTCAGAAGCGATGCCGGACATGACGTAAGTGAGTTAACGCTGGATGAACATGTGATTGCCGTGGCCAGTGACGTTGCGTTGACGCTGAAAGTACCGGTTCTGGATTTAAATAATGTGGAGGGGATTGCAGCGTTTATTTCGGCGTGGTGTGCAGTCTGAAATCTGCCGGGTGACGGCTTCTTAAGGCCTGCCGTTTTTCAGCAAACAAACGCAAAAAGGCCATCCTTGCGGATGGCCTCTTCACTTGTTTGATGC
>NZ_JBMKJH010000013.1:0-104047 GCF_049237785.1 Enterobacter cloacae complex sp. SHL022
GAGCTAACCGATACTAATGAACCGTGAGGCTTAACCTTACAACGCCGAAGGTGTTTTGGCGAAGAGACAGACACGATTTTCAGCCTGATACAGATTAACAGAATTTGCCTGGCGGCTTTAGCGCGGTGGTCCCACCTGACCCCATGCCGAACTCAGAAGTGAAACGCCGTAGCGCCGATGGTAGTGTGGGGTCTCCCCATGTGAGAGTAGGGAACTGCCAGGCATCAAACAAGAAGAACCCCGTACCGTAAGGTGCGGGGTTTTTTGCTTTTGTTTTTCTCCCTCTCCCTGTGGGAGAGGGCCGGGGTGAGGGCACCAAACCGCACCATCCCCTCCTTGAAACTTTCTCACCTTACGCTTGCAGGCTCGACATTAACCCCGTTTCTGGGTATCGTTAGCTGTCTGGATGTCTAAACGTTTATACGTATGCTGTGAGGATTTAAGGTTATGCCGATTCGGGTGCAGGACGAGCTACCAGCCGTCAATTTCTTGCGTGAAGAGAATGTCTTCGTAATGACAACTTCGCGTGCTTCTGGTCAGGAAATTCGCCCGCTGAAGGTGCTGATCCTTAATTTGATGCCAAAGAAGATCGAAACAGAGAACCAGTTCTTGCGTTTGCTCTCCAACTCTCCGCTTCAGGTTGATATCCAGTTGCTGCGCATTGACGCGCGTGAGTCACGCAACACGCCTGCTGAGCATCTGAATAACTTCTACTGTAATTTTGAAGATATTCGCGATGAGAACTTCGATGGATTGATCGTCACCGGCGCACCGCTGGGTCTGGTGGAATTTAATGACGTTGCCTACTGGCCACAGATCAGGCAGGTGCTGGAGTGGGCAAAAGATCACGTCACGTCCACCTTGTTTGTCTGTTGGGCGGTACAGGCCGCATTGAATATCCTGTATGGTATTCCCAAGCAAACCCGCAGCGACAAACTTTCTGGCGTATACGAACACCACATCCTTCACCCGCATGCGCTGCTGACGCGTGGTTTCGATGACACTTTCCTGGCCCCGCATTCTCGCTACGCCGATTTTCCGGCACAGCTGATCCGAGATTACACCGACCTGGAAATCCTGGCCGAAACGGAAGACGGCGATGCCTACCTGTTCGCCAGTAAAGACAAACGCATCGCGTTCGTTACCGGCCATCCTGAGTACGATCCGCATACCCTCGCGGCAGAGTATTTTCGTGACGTTGAAGCGGGTCTGAATCCGGATGTCCCGTACAACTATTTCCCGAAAAACGATCCACAAAACACGCCTCGGGCAACCTGGCGTAGTCATGGAAATTTGCTGTTTACCAACTGGCTCAACTATTACGTCTACCAGATTACGCCGTACGATCTTCGCCACATGAATCCGACGCTGGAGTAATCGTCTGCATTAAACGATCCTAAAGCGTTTCAGCTATTCAGATCAGGCACCTTCGGGTGCCTTTTTTATTTCCGAAATCCTGTTCAACATACCAGGAAACTTTAACTCTATAGTAATCATGAAGTTGCGTTGCAATTAAAATTAAAATGGAAATTGTTTTTGATTTTGGAAAAATTATAGATAGTCTTAATTCTGCTGAGCGAAAACTACACAACGATCTTTCGCTCGCGTCGGGGGCGTGATTTGGATCTTTGATGAGGAGCAGAACGATGACTCAACAGGCAACAACGGTCGATGAACTGACCTTTACCCAGCCGAATGGTGAGCAAGAACAGCAAGTTTTGACGGCAGAAGCGGTAGAGTTTCTGACTGAACTGGTGACTCGCTTTACGCCACAGCGTAATAAACTGCTGGCGGCGCGCATTCACCAACAGCAGGGGATCGATAACGGCAAGTTGCCAGGATTTATTTCGGAAACTGCTTCCATTCGTCATGGTGATTGGAAAATCCGCGGAATCCCTGAAGATTTACAGGATCGTCGTGTGGAGATCACCGGCCCGGTAGAGCGCAAAATGGTGATCAACGCCATGAATGCCAACGTCAAAGTCTTTATGGCCGATTTTGAAGACTCGCTGGCACCGGACTGGCAGAAAGTTATCGACGGGCAGATCAACCTGCGCGACGCCGTCAATGGCACCATCAGCTATACCAACGAAGCCGGTAAAATTTACCAGCTCAAACCGAATCCGGCGGTGCTGATCTGTCGCGTACGCGGTCTGCATTTGCCAGAAAAGCACGTCACCTGGCGCGGAGAAGCGATTCCGGGCAGCCTGTTCGACTTTGCGCTGTACTTCTTCCACAACCATAAAAACCTGCTGGCGAAAGGCAGCGGCCCCTATTTCTATCTGCCGAAAACCCAGTCCTGGCAGGAAGCGGCGTGGTGGAGTGAAGTTTTCAGCTACGCAGAAGACCGCTTCAGCCTGCCGCGCGGCACCATTAAATCCACGCTGCTGATTGAAACCCTGCCTGCCGTATTCCAGATGCATGAGATCCTCCATGCGCTGCGTGACCATATTGTGGGCCTGAACTGCGGCCGCTGGGATTACATCTTCAGCTACATCAAAACGCTGAAAAACCATGCCGACCGGGTATTGCCGGATCGTCAGGTTGTGACTATGGATAAACCGTTCCTCAGCGCCTACTCGCGCCTGCTGATTAAGACCTGTCACAAACGCGGCGCCTTTGCGATGGGCGGCATGGCGGCCTTTATCCCGAGCAAAGATGCTGAGCGTAACAACAATGTGCTCAACAAGGTGAAAGCCGATAAAGAGCTGGAAGCCCGTAATGGCCACGACGGGACGTGGATTGCCCATCCCGGTCTGGCCGATACGGCGATGGAAGTCTTTAACCGCGTACTCGGCGACAACAAAAACCAGCTGTTTGTCACCCGTGAAGATGATGCGCCCATCGCAGAAGAACAGTTGCTCGCGCCGTGTGCGGGCGAGCGTACGGAAGAGGGCATGCGCGCCAATATTCGCGTCGCCGTGCAGTACATCGAGGCATGGATCTCCGGCAACGGCTGCGTGCCGATTTACGGCCTGATGGAAGATGCCGCCACGGCGGAAATTTCACGTACCTCCATCTGGCAGTGGATCCACCATCAAAAAACGCTCAGCAACGGCAAACCGGTAACCAAAGCCCTGTTCCGTCAGATGCTGGCCGAAGAGATGCGGGTCATCCAGGACGAACTGGGCGAGCACCGCTTCAGCAGTGGGCGTTTTGACGATGCTGCACGTCTGATGGAGCAAATCACCACCTCTGATGACTTAATCGACTTCCTGACCCTGCCGGGCTACCGCTTCCTGGCGTAATTCACCACATAACAATATGGAGCATCTGCACATGAAAACCCGTACCCAACAGATCGAAGAGTTACAAAAAGAGTGGACCCAACCGCGCTGGGAAGGCATTCGCCGCCCGTACAGCGCAGAGGAAGTGGTGAAGTTACGTGGCTCGGTTAACCCGGAATGTACGCTGGCGCAGAACGGCGCGGCAAAAATGTGGGATCTGCTGCACGGGGGAGCTAAAAAAGGCTATATCAACAGCCTCGGCGCACTGACTGGCGGTCAGGCATTGCAGCAGGCGAAGGCCGGCATTGAAGCTATCTATCTTTCCGGCTGGCAGGTCGCGGCGGATGCTAACCTTGCCTCCAGCATGTATCCGGATCAATCTCTTTATCCGGCGAACTCGGTGCCGTCAGTGGTGGATCGGATCAACAATACCTTCCGCCGTGCGGATCAGATCCAGTGGGCCGCGGGTATCGAACCCCACGATCCGCGTTTTATAGACTATTTCCTGCCGATCGTCGCCGATGCGGAAGCCGGTTTCGGCGGCGTGCTGAACGCCTTTGAGCTGATGAAATCCATGATTGAGGCCGGTGCAGCGGCCGTTCACTTTGAAGATCAACTGGCGTCGGTCAAGAAGTGCGGGCATATGGGCGGGAAAGTGCTGGTACCAACCCAGGAAGCGATCCAAAAGCTGGTTGCCGCGCGTCTGGCTGCTGACGTGCTCGGCGTGCCGACGCTGGTGATTGCCCGTACCGATGCTGATGCGGCGGACCTGATCACCTCTGACTGCGATCCGTACGACAGCGAATTTATTACCGGCGAGCGCACCAGCGAGGGGTTCTATCGCACGCATGCCGGTATCGAACAGGCCATCAGCCGCGGTCTGGCCTATGCCCCTTACGCTGACCTGGTCTGGTGTGAAACCTCCACGCCGGATCTGGCGCTGGCGAAGCGTTTTGCCGATGCGATTCATGCGAAGTATCCGGGCAAGCTGCTGGCCTATAACTGTTCGCCGTCCTTCAACTGGCAAAAGAATCTGGACGATACCACCATCGCCAGCTTCCAGCAGCAGCTGTCGGATATGGGCTACAAGTACCAGTTCATCACCCTGGCGGGTATCCACAGCATGTGGTTCAACATGTTCGACCTGGCGCACGCCTACGCGCAGGGCGAAGGCATGAAGCACTATGTTGAGAAGGTGCAGCAGCCAGAATTTGCGGCAGGCAAAGAGGGATATACCTTCGTTTCGCACCAGCAGGAAGTGGGAACCGGCTACTTCGATAATGTGACCACGATTATTCAGGGCGGGGCCTCCTCCGTCACGGCATTAACGGGCTCAACGGAAGAAGCACAGTTCTAATCTTTTCCCCCTCTCCCCCCTCGGGGAGAGGGTTGGGGTGAGGGGGAATATATGTCGCGTGGTCTGGAATTACTGATTGCCCAAACTATTTTGCAGGGCTTCGATGCCCAATATGGCCGCTTTCTGGAAGTCACCTCCGGCGCGCAACAGCGTTTTGAGCACGCCGACTGGCATGCGGTTCAGCAGGCCATGAAGCAGCGTATCCATCTTTATGATCACCATGTAGGTCTGGTGGTGGAGCAACTGCGCTGTATCACCGACGGTAAAAGCCCGGATGCGGATTTTTTACTGCGCGTGAAAGAGCATTACACCCATCTGTTACCCGACTACCCGCGCTTCGAGATTGCGGAGAGCTTTTTCAACTCCGTCTATTGCCGGTTATTTGACCACCGCTCATTATCTCCTGAGCGGTTATTTATCTTCAGCTCCCAGCCGGAGCGCCGCTTCCGTACCATTCCGCGTCCGCTGGCGAAAGATTTCTTTCCCGATCGCGGCTGGGAAAAGCTCCTGCACCGCGTCTTAACGGATTTGCCGCTGCGCCTGCCGTGGGAGAATAAACCCCGGGATATCGGCTATATCCATGCGTATCTCAATGAAACCTTCGGCGAGGAGGTGCTCAGCCGCAGCCATTTGCAGGTTGCCAACGAGCTTTTCTACCGGAATAAGGCCGCCTGGCTGGTGGGCAAACTGGTTACGCCGACAGCCATCGTGCCGTTTCTGCTGCCCATTCACCGTACCGACGACGGCCAACTGTTTGTCGATACCTGCCTGACTACCAGCGCTGAGGCCAGTATCGTATTTGGCTTCGCCCGTTCCTATTTCATGGTCTATGCCCCACTGCCTGCCGCCCTGGTGGAGTGGCTGCGCGAGATCCTGCCGGGCAAAACCACCGCCGAGCTGTACATGGCGATTGGCTGTCAGAAGCATGCCAAAACGGAAAGTTATCGGGAATACCTGCGTTATGTCACCACGGCTGATGAGCAGTTTATCGAAGCGCCGGGGATCCGCGGCATGGTGATGCTGGTTTTCACACTGCCGGGCTTCGACCGCGTGTTTAAGGTGATTAAGGATAAATTCGCCCCGCAGAAGGAGATGAGCGCCGCGCACGTTCGCGCCTGCTATCAGCTGGTTAAAGAGCACGATCGTGTCGGGCGAATGGCCGATACCCAGGAGTTTGAAAACTTTGTGCTGGATAAGCAGCAGATCGATCCGTCGCTGATGTCGCTGCTAATGCAGGAAGCGCCGACGAAAATTACCGATCTTGGCGATAAGATTGCGATTAGCCATCTCTATATCGAACGCCGGATGGTGCCGTTAAATATCTGGCTGGAGCAGTCCGAAGGCCAGGCTTTACGAGACGCCATTGAAGAGTACGGCAATGCGATTCGCCAGCTCGCCGCCGCCAATATTTTCCCCGGCGACATGCTGTTTAAAAACTTCGGCGTCACCCGTCACGGGCGGGTGGTGTTCTACGATTACGATGAAATTTGCTACATGACCGAGGTGAACTTCCGCGATATCCCGCCGCCGCGCTATCCGGAAGATGAACTGTCCAGCGAGCCGTGGTACAGCGTATCGCCGGGCGATGTGTTTCCGGAGGAGTTTCGCCACTGGCTGTGTGCCGACCCGCGCATCGGGCCGCTATTCGAAGAGATGCATGCCGATCTGTTCCGCGCCAGCTACTGGCGCGGGCTGCAAACGCGGATCAAAAACGGACACGTGGAAGATGTCTACGCTTACCGCCGCAAGCAGCGGTTTTGCATCCGCTTTTCTCCCTCTCCCTGTGGGAGAGGGCCGGGGTGAGGGCATCAGGCGGCAATGCACGTTTAACGAATCCCACCATACGCCAGCGTCACCTCTTTCGCGGCCTTAATCACCATCGCGCCCAGCTCGGTGACGCGGTCGTCGGTCATGCGTGAAATCGGCCCGGAGATGGAGATGGCGGCAAACGGCTCGCGGTGCTCGTCAAAAATGCAGGACGCGAGGCAGCGCAGCCCGAGGGCATGTTCTTCGTCATCAAACGAATAGCCGCGCTTGCGGGTTAGAGCCAGATCTTCTTTCAGATGTACGGGCGACACCAGCGTGGCGTGGGTATAGGCGTGCAGCCCTTTACGGTGCAGCAGCCCCGTTACCTGCTCTTCGCTCAGCTGCGAGAGAAACGCTTTCCCTGCGCCAGAGGCGTGCATCGGCAGCTTGCCGCCAATCGGTGCGGACATGCGCATCAGCTGCGTACACTGCACCTGGTCGATAATAATCGCCTGGTGATCGCTCTGATCCAGTACGGCCAGGTTTACCGTCTCGCCGGACTCCTCCATCAGCTTGCGCAGAATCGGGTGGACAATCGCCAGCAGGTTGCGGCTTTGCAGGAAGCTGCTGCCGACAATAAACGCATGCGCCCCCACCGCCCAGTGTCCCAGCTCGCCCACTTGACGCACGAATCCCAGCTGCTGCATGGTGGTCAGCAGACGGTGCGTGGTGGAGTTCGGCAGGCCAGCCTGCTGCGCCAGCTCCGTCAGGGCCACGCTGCTGTGCGACTCGGCTATCCACTCCAGCAGCTTCAGACCGCGCGTGAGCGATTGAACCTGTCCACCCTGTTGTGCGGCAGCGGTGGTTGCAGCAGGTTTTCTGCCGCGTTTAGCGGGAACGGTCGTAACCATGACGAACTCCTTTTTCTGTATCGTGGAAATCATTTTCGTTTTATTTGGTGGTTTTGCAACCGCTTTCCTGACTGATCGGAGGAGTGATAGTGAACATGTCTCATGTTACCGCTGAGCGACTTTTCCACCCTGCGAGATTGTGCCAGTATGGAACGCAGCCTTTTGGCCTTGTTGAGCGTTGTCGGGAGCAAGTGTGAGCAGCAAAGTAGAGCAACTGCGTGCGCAGTTAAATGAACGAATTCTGGTGCTGGACGGCGGCATGGGCACCATGATCCAGGGCTATCGTCTGAGTGAAGACGATTTCCGCGGCGAGCGCTTTGCCGACTGGCCTTGTGACCTGAAAGGGAACAATGACCTGCTGGTGTTGAGCAAACCGTCAGTCATCATAGATATCCACAACGCTTACTTCGAAGCGGGTGCGGATATTGTAGAAACCAACACCTTCAACTCGACAACCATCGCCATGGCGGATTACCAGATGGAATCCCTGTCGGCGGAGATCAACTTTGAAGCGGCGAAGCTGGCGCGCGCCTGCGCCGACGAATGGACGGCCCGTACGCCGGACAAGCCGCGCTACGTAGCCGGGGTGCTGGGCCCAACCAACCGCACCGCGTCGATTTCTCCGGACGTGAACGACCCGGCGTATCGTAACATCACCTTTGACCAGCTGGTGGCCGCGTATCGGGAGTCCACTAAAGCGCTGGTGGAAGGCGGCTCCGACCTGATCCTGATTGAAACCGTATTCGACACCCTCAACGCCAAAGCGGCAATTTACGCGGTAAAAGAGGAGTTCGAGTCGCTGGGCGTCGACCTGCCGATCATGATTTCCGGCACCATCACCGATGCCTCGGGGCGCACGCTTTCCGGCCAGACAACCGAAGCGTTTTATAACTCTCTGCGCCATGCCGAAGCGCTCTCCTTCGGCCTGAACTGCGCGCTGGGGCCGGACGAGCTGCGCCAGTACGTGCAGGAGCTTTCACGCATCGCAGAGTGCTACGTCACCGCCCACCCGAACGCCGGTCTGCCGAATGCGTTCGGTGAGTATGATCTGGATGCCGACACCATGGCGGCGCAAATCCGCGAGTGGGCCGAATCTGGCTTCCTCAACATCGTCGGCGGCTGCTGCGGCACCACGCCGGAGCATATCGCCGCCATGAGCCGCGCCGTCGCCGGGCTTCCACCGCGCAAGCTACCCGAACTTCCGGTAGCCTGTCGTCTGTCCGGCCTGGAGCCGTTGACCATCGGCGACGACAGCCTGTTTGTGAACGTGGGTGAACGTACTAACGTTACCGGCTCCGCGAAGTTCAAGCGCCTGATCAAAGAAGAGAAGTACAGCGAAGCGCTGGACGTTGCCCGCCAGCAGGTGGAAAGCGGCGCGCAAATTATCGATATCAACATGGACGAGGGGATGCTTGACGCCGAAGCGGCGATGGTGCGTTTCCTCAACCTGATTGCCGGTGAGCCGGATATCGCCCGCGTGCCGATCATGATTGACTCCTCCAAATGGGACGTCATCGAAAAAGGGCTGAAGTGCATTCAGGGCAAAGGCATCGTTAACTCCATCTCGATGAAAGAGGGGGTCGATACCTTTATCCACCACGCGAAGCTGGTGCGTCGCTACGGGGCCGCCGTGGTGGTGATGGCCTTCGATGAAGTGGGCCAGGCCGATACCCGCGAGCGCAAGATTGAGATTTGCCGCCGCGCGTACAAAATTTTGACCGAAGAAGTGGGCTTCCCGCCGGAAGACATCATCTTCGACCCGAACATCTTCGCCGTCGCGACCGGCATCGAAGAGCACAACAACTACGCCCAGGACTTTATCGGCGCGTGTGAAGACATTAAACGCGAGCTACCGCATGCGCTGATCTCCGGCGGCGTGTCAAACGTGTCGTTCTCGTTCCGCGGCAACGACCCGGTGCGTGAGGCGATCCACGCCGTATTCCTCTACTACGCCATCCGCAACGGGATGGACATGGGGATCGTCAACGCCGGCCAGCTGGCAATTTACGACGATCTGCCAGCCGAGCTGCGCGACGCCGTAGAAGACGTGATCCTCAATCGTCGTGACGACGCCACCGAACGCATGCTGGATCTGGCGGAAAAATACCGCGGCAGTAAATCTGACGAATCAGCCAACGTTCAACAGGCCGAATGGCGCTCCTGGGATGTGAATAAGCGTCTGGAATACTCGCTGGTAAAAGGCATTACCGAGTTTATCGAGCAGGATACTGAGGAAGCGCGTCAGCAGGCCGCCCGTCCGATTGAAGTGATCGAAGGGCCGCTGATGGACGGCATGAACGTGGTCGGCGATCTGTTTGGCGAGGGCAAAATGTTCCTGCCGCAGGTGGTGAAATCCGCCCGCGTCATGAAACAGGCGGTGGCGTATCTGGAACCCTTTATCGAAGCCAGCAAAGAGAAGGGCTCCAGTAACGGTAAAATGGTCATCGCCACCGTGAAGGGCGACGTACACGACATCGGCAAAAACATCGTTGGCGTGGTGTTGCAGTGTAATAACTACGAAATTATCGATCTTGGCGTGATGGTCCCGGCGGATAAAATCCTCAGGACCGCGCGCGAAGTGAATGCGGATTTGATTGGTCTTTCCGGGCTGATTACGCCGTCGCTGGACGAAATGGTCAACGTGGCAAAAGAGATGGAGCGCCAGGGCTTCACCATTCCACTGCTGATTGGCGGGGCAACCACCTCGAAAGCCCACACGGCGGTGAAAATCGAGCAGAACTACAGCGGGCCGACGGTGTATGTCCAAAACGCCTCGCGCACCGTGGGCGTGGTCTCCGCGCTGCTGTCTGACACCCAGCGCGATGACTTTGTCGCCCGCACCCGCAAAGAGTATGAAACCGTCCGCATTCAGCATGGACGTAAGAAACCGCGCACGCCGCCGGTTTCGCTTCAGGCGGCGCGCGAAAACGATCTGGCGTTCGACTGGTCCAGCTATACGCCGCCGGTCGCACACCGTCTGGGCGTGCAGGACGTGACGGCCAGCATCGAAACGCTGCGTAACTACATCGACTGGACGCCGTTCTTCATGACCTGGTCGCTGGCGGGCAAATATCCGCGCATTCTTGAAGATGAGGTGGTGGGCGAAGAGGCGAAGCGCCTGTTTAAAGATGCTAACGACATGCTCGACAGGCTGAGCGCAGAGAAAGCCCTCAACCCGCGCGGCGTGGTGGGGCTGTTCCCGGCGAACCGCGTGGGCGACGACGTGGAAATCTACCGCGATGAAACCCGCACCCATGTGCTGGCCGTGAGCCACCATCTGCGCCAGCAAACCGAGAAAGTGGGCTTTGCCAACTACTGCCTGGCGGATTTCGTCGCACCGAAACTCTCCGGTAAAGCCGACTATATCGGCGCCTTTGCCGTAACCGGCGGTCTGGAAGAAGACGCGCTGGCGGATGCGTACGACGCGCAGCACGATGATTACAACAAAATCATGGTGAAAGCGATTGCCGATCGCCTGGCGGAAGCCTTTGCCGAGTATCTGCACGAGCGCGTACGTAAGGTGCACTGGGGCTACGCGGCGAATGAGAACCTCAGCAACGAGGAGCTGATCCGCGAAAACTACCAGGGCATTCGTCCGGCACCGGGGTATCCGGCGTGTCCGGAACATACCGAGAAGGGCACTATCTGGAAACTGCTGGACGTAGAAGCGCATACGGGCATGAAGCTCACCGAGTCATTTGCCATGTGGCCGGGCGCGTCCGTTTCCGGCTGGTACTTCAGCCATCCGGACAGCAAGTACTTCGCCGTGGCACAGCTTCAGCGCGATCAGATTGAGGATTACGCTCTGCGTAAAGGCATGAGCGTGTCAGAGGTGGAACGCTGGCTGGCGCCGAATTTAGGCTACGACGCAGACTAACGTCACTTTTCCTTACAACAAACAGGGCACCGCTATGGTGCCTTGTCTCTTTCTTACGTTTAAACCCTTATACTGAACCTCAGGAAAACGAATAACGATAAGGAGGAATGCCTACCGTGTTGACGTTGTTACACCTGCTCTCCGCAGTCGCATTGCTGGTATGGGGCACCCATATCGTTCGTACCGGCGTGATGCGTGTGTTTGGCGCACGTTTACGTACCGTTCTCAGCGGCAGCGTTGAGAAGAAGCCGCTCGCCTTCTGCGCGGGTATTGGCGTCACGGCGCTGGTGCAAAGCAGCAACGCCACCACCATGCTCGTCACCTCGTTCGTGGCGCAGGATCTGGTGGCGCTCGCCCCGGCGCTGGTGATTGTCCTGGGCGCCGACGTCGGTACCGCGCTGATGGCGCGTATCCTGACGTTCGATCTCTCCTGGCTGTCGCCGCTGCTGATTTTTATCGGCGTCATTTTCTTCCTCGGCCGTAAGCAAAGCCGTGCCGGGCAGCTTGGCCGCGTCGGTATTGGCCTCGGGCTGATCCTGCTGGCGCTGGAGTTGATTGTGCAGGCTGTCACGCCGATCACCCAGGCCAACGGTGTGCAGGTCATCTTCGCCTCCCTGACCGGTGACATCATGCTCGACGCGCTGATTGGCGCGGTGTTTGCCATCGTCAGCTACTCCAGCCTGGCAGCGGTCCTGCTGACGGCGACCTTAACCGCCGCAGGGGTCATTTCCTTCCCGGTGGCGCTGTGCCTGGTGATCGGTGCCAACCTCGGCTCTGGCCTGCTGGCGATGCTCAACAACAGCGCCGCCAACGCTGCCGCCCGCCGCGTGGCGCTGGGGAGTTTGCTCTTCAAGCTGGTGGGTAGCCTGATCATTCTTCCGTTTGTGCACCCGCTGGCGAACCTGATGGACAATCTCTCTCTGCCGAAAGCGGAGCTGGTGATCTACTTCCACGTCTTCTACAACCTGGTGCGCTGCCTGGCGATGGTGCCGTTTGCCGCGCCGATGGCCCGCTTCTGCGAGCGGCTAATTCGTGATGAACCGGAGCTGGACGCGCGCCTTAAACCGAAGCATCTGGACACCTCTGTGCTGGACACGCCCGCGCTGGCCATCGCCAATGCCGCCCGCGAAACGCTGCGCATGGGTGACGCGATGGAAACCATGCTGGAAGGGTTGCAAAAGGTGATGCACGGCGAGCCGCGCGAAGAAAAAGAGTTGCGCAGGCTGGCGGACGATATCAACGTGCTGTATACCGCCATCAAGCTCTATCTGGCGCGGATCCCCCAGGACGAGCTGGCGGAAGAGGAATCCCGCCGCTGGGCGGAAATCATTGAGATGTCGCTTAACCTGGAGCAGGCTTCGGATATTGTCGAGCGTATGGGCAGTGAAATCGCGGATAAATCCCTGGCCGCACGTCGGGCGTTTTCTGTGGAAGGGCTGAAAGAGCTGGAAGCGTTGCACGAACAGCTGGTCAGCAACCTGAAGCTGGCGATGTCGGTCTTCTTCTCCAGCGACGTGCCGAGCGCGCGCCGCCTGCGCCGCAACAAGCATCGTTTCCGCATCCTTAATCGCCGCTACTCGCACGCCCACGTTGAGCGTCTGCATCAGCAGAACGTGCAGAGTATCGAAACCAGCTCGCTCCATCTGGGGCTGCTGGGCGATATGAAACGTCTCAACTCGTTGTTCTGCGCGGTGGCGTACAGCGTGATGGAGCAACCGGATGAAGATGACGAGCGGGATGAGTATTAATCCCCAGAGGGTTTGATTGTTAACCTAAGGCCCAATGCTTTCATGACCGCCAGCGTGGTTTTGAGCGTTGGGTTCCCCTTATCACTGAATGATCGATACAGTTGTTCTCGTGACAGGCCCGTTTGCAGGGAAATGGTCGACATCCCTTTCGCTCGGGCGATGACGCCCAGCGCTTTAGCAATGTACGCTGAGTCACCCGTCTCTAATGCATCAGCCATAAACACAGCGATTTCCTCGTCATCCACCAGTGCGTTGGCTGGATCGTAGGGTGTTAATTTATGCATGCTCATTCACTCCTGCCATTGGGATACATTGCTCAGCATTTTTGCCATAAGTATGTCTCTGGCCTGGCTGCTTTTGTCACCACCACATAACAGCACGATGATGCAATTGCCCTGGTCCTTAAAATAGACTCTGTAGCCCGGGCCAAAGTGGATCCTCAGTTCACTGATACCTTCCCCCACGGGTCTAATGTCGCCCGCTAAGCCATTTGCCAGCCTAAAGAGGCGGGAAGCGATAATCGTCTTTGCCCGCCTGTCCTTTAAATTTTGCTCCCAGCGTCGGAAGGATTCTGTCTGAACGATCTCCTTCATATTACTCCCTGTGATTTATAAACTACAAGCAATTGTCTCTGGAGAGTAAAGCTAAAAGGAGTTAGCTCAAGGATAAATAGCCTGACGCTAAATCCTGAAAGCGTCTCGCAAACTAAAAAACCCGTCTCAGTAACCGTCGGCTAATCTTTTTTTCCAGCCCAAACCTAAGGTATATTTCGCCCTTCACAGGAGAAACTATGCTGCCAACTCAATCAACCCGATTAAACAAATACATTAGCGAGAGCGGGATCTGCTCACGTCGCGAGGCTGACCGTTACATTGAACAGGGTAACGTGTTTCTTAACGGCAAACGCGCCACCATTGGTGATCAGGTGGTACCTGGCGATGTGGTGAAAGTGAATGGTCAGGTCATCGAACCGCGTGATGCCGAAGACCTGGTGTTTATCGCGTTGAACAAACCGGTTGGGATTGTCAGCACCACGGAAGATGGCGAGCGGGACAACATTGTTGATTTCGTGAACCACAGCAGCCGCATTTTCCCGATTGGCCGTCTGGATAAAGACTCTCAGGGGCTGATTTTCCTCACCAACCACGGCGATCTGGTGAACAAAATTCTGCGTGCCGGTAACGACCACGAGAAAGAGTACATCGTGACGGTGAACAAGCCGGTGACGGACGAGTTCATTCGCGGGATGGGCGCAGGCGTGCCGATTCTGGGCACCGTAACGAAGAAGTGTAAAGTCAGAAAAGAGGCGCCGTTTGCCTTCCGCATTACCCTGGTGCAGGGCTTAAACCGCCAGATCCGCCGCATGTGCGAGTATTTTGGTTATGAAGTGACGAAGCTGGAACGCACGCGCATCATGAACGTCAGCCTGTCCGGGATCCCGCTGGGCGAGTGGCGTGACTTAACGGACGACGAGCTGATCGAGCTGTTCAAACTTATCGAGAACTCCTCGTCCGAAGCGAAGCCGAAAGCTAAAGCCAAACCGAAAACGCAGGCGATTAAGCGTCCGGTGGTGAAGGCACCGCAGGCGGAAGAGAAAGGGCGAGGCAAGCCGGGCAACGGAAAACGCTTTACCCAGCCGGGGCGCAAAAAGAAAGGGCGCTGATTAGCGCCTTCCACGGGTTGATGTATTGGCGGACCAGGAAAAGGTCGCCTCTGCATCCGGCTTATAAGCCTGCTCTTTTTTCAGCTTGCGGGCTTTTTTCGCCGCAGCCTCACGTTGCGCCATCAGCTTGTCGATGTACTCTTTTTTAACCTGATTGGTTTCGGCGTTCGTCAGCGTGCGGCCATGCGCGATGCGGGCGCGGTCGAGAAGCGTTTTAAGTTCGCGCTGCTCGGCTTCGGTCATGTCTTTCTGGGTCAAACGTGGTGTAGCCATTGCTGAAGCCTCCTGATGGGGAGGCTTCAGTGTAAAGCAAGCCGGGACAATTAACCCTGTTTCACCGCATCTTTTTTCGGTTGGTCATCAATCGGCTTACCGGACCAGTACCCTGCTAACAGCGAACCGGACAGGTTGTGCCAGACGGAGAACAGCGCCCCCGGCAGCGCTGCCAGCGGTGAGAAGTAAATTTTACCCAGCGCCGCCGCCAGGCCGGAGTTCTGCATCCCCACTTCGATCGCCAGCGTGCGGCAGGTGGATTCGTCAAAGCCAAACAGCTTCCCGCCCCAGTAACCGCCCAGCAGACCAATAGTGTTATGCAGCACAACCGCGACGATCACCACAAAGCCCACCGAAGCAATGTGCGATGCGGAACCGGCTACCACGGCGCTGATAATGGCCAGTATGCAGATCATCGAAAACGCGGGCAGATACGGCTCAACCGCTTTTACCACCCGCGGGAAGAGATGGTGGATCACCAGCCCCAGCGCAATCGGGATCACCACGATTTGCAGGATGCTGAGCAGCATGCCCATCACGTCCACCTGGATATGTGCGTCCACGTACAGGCGGGTTAACAGAGGCGTGGCAATCACGCCCACCAGCGTGGAAACGGACGAGATGGTGACGGAAAGCGCCACGTCGCCTTTCGCCAGATAGATCATGACGTTAGATGCCGTGCCGCTGGCGACGCTCCCCACGAGCACCATCCCGGCGGAAAGGTCGGGCGGCATCTTAAAGGCCATCGCCAGCAGCCAGGCCGCGAGCGGCATCACCAGGTAGTGCAGGAAAATCCCTGCGGCAACCGGCGCCGGGCGAGACAGCACGCGTTTGAAATCGTCAATTTTCAGATGCACGCCCATGCCGAACATAATCAGCATCAGCAGCGTGGTGACCCACGGACCAATGCCCGTGAACGTGGCAGGAGTGTAATACGCGAGTACAGAGAGCAGCAGCGCCCATAACGGGAACAGCCGGGTGATAGCGGAGAGCATAGTGAATTCCTTGCAGTATTGTCGTGTTGTTTTGTTATAAAAAAGCCGGGTCTGTGCCCGGCTTATCGATATTGTTTAACGTGCTAACGAATTTTATTCAAACAAATTCTGATGAAGTTTCTGCACGACCTGCTCGGCCTGATCGGCAGGGACCAGGAAGCAGAGGTTGTAGCTGGATGCACCGTAGCAGATCATGCGGATATTGAACGGGTCGAGCACCCCGAACACCTCTTTACCCACGCCACAGGCGCGCGACAGCTTGTTGCCGATGATGGCCACCAGCGCCAGGTCTTCTTCGACTTCCACGCGGCACAGCTCGGACAGCTCAATCAGCAGCGACTGCGTCAGCAGGGTATCGCCGGTTGATGTGGAGCCGGTGGTGTCCAGCGTCAGCGCAATGCTCACTTCAGAGGTGGTGATCAGATCCACGGAGATGTTGTGGCGCGCCAGAATGCCAAACACTTCCGCCAGGAAACCGCGAGAGTGCAGCATATTGTGGCTGTGGAGCGTCACCAGCGTCTGGCGACGGCGCAGGGCCAGGGCGCGGAACAGCGGCGGGTTTTCCGTTTTCTTGCAGACCAGCGTGCCGCCCGCTTTTGGATCTTTACTCGAGCCGACGAAGACCGGGATATCGCTGCGTACGGCAGGCAGCAGCGTGGCCGGATGCAGCACTTTCGCGCCGAAGGTGGCCATTTCCGCCGCTTCTTCAAACGCGATCACATCAATACGTTTCGCCGCGGAAACAACGCGCGGGTCGGTGGTGTAAATGCCCGGAACGTCAGTCCAGATATCGACGCGCGTAGCATGCAGGGCCTCGCCCAGCAGCGCGGCGGTATAGTCGCTGCCGCCACGGCCAAGCGTGGTCGTGCGGCCTTTCGCTTCACTGCCGATAAAGCCCTGAGTGATCACGATGCCGTCTGCCAGGCGCGGGGCCAGCTGCTGATTGGTCAGCTCGGCCAGCGCTTCAACGTCCGGCTCGGCGCGGCCAAAGCGGTCGCTGGTACGCATGATTTTGCGTACGTCAAACCACTGCGCCTGAACGTTACGCTCGCGCATGATTTCCACAAACAGTAGGGTGGACATCAGCTCACCGTGGCTGACCAGCTCATCGGTCAGGGCGGTGGAGGTGGCCAGAGAGGCCGCTTCTGCCAGCGTGGTGATGTTTTCCAGCAGGCGTTCCACTTCCTCGCGGATGACGTTCGGGTTCTGCAGACGCTCAAGGATGTCGAACTGAATTTTGCGCAGTGCATCCAGCTTCACGAAACGTTCTGTCGCTTCCAGTCCTTCAGACAGAGAAACCAGCAGGTTCGTCACGCCGGCGGATGCAGACAGTACCACCAGGCGGGTATTCGGATCGGCCAGCACCACATCGGCGCTGCGGTTCATGGCATCGTAGTCTGCCACACTGGTGCCGCCAAACTTGGCGACCACAAAACTCGTCATAACAACCTCGTGTCAGGGAATGAATAGAGCGACCTTGGCACAAGAATGAAGCGAGAACAGGTGCAGGCGCAAAATACGGCCCTATAAATAAAATGCGGGGGAGGTCCTGTCAATGCTGGGATTATGCGGATTTTTCATGGGGGGGTACCCCTCAGAAACAGGACTTATAACAGGCCCATATTTTATGCTCCTTTTTACCCCTTTTTGACCAACATTTCGCCACGCCGGAAGGGCGCGACAGCAGCTATACTTTTCGGGTCTTTTCACCTGCGTTTGATGCAGACCAGGGCAATGGCATAAAAACCATCACAATTTTTATTTGCAGGCGCTACAATCGACCGCAGTCACAATTCTCAAATCAGAAGAGTATTGCTATGAAAAACATCAACCCAACGCAGACCGCTGCATGGCAGGCACTACAGAAACATTTTGATGAAATGAAAGACGTCACCATCGCGGATCTGTTCGCGAAAGATGCCGATCGTTTCAGCAAGTTTTCCGCCACCTTCGATGACCTGATGCTGGTGGATTTCTCCAAGAACCGTATCACCGAAGAGACGCTGGCGAAGCTGCAAGATCTGGCGAAAGAGACTGAACTGGCAGATGCCATCAAATCCATGTTCTCCGGTGAGAAGATCAACCGCACCGAAGACCGTGCCGTGCTGCACGTGGCGCTGCGCAACCGTAGCAATACCCCAATCATCGTTGACGGCAAAGATGTGATGCCGGAAGTGAACGCGGTGCTGGAAAAGATGAAAACCTTCTCCGAAGCGATCATCTCAGGTAGCTGGAAAGGCTACACCGGCAAAGCGATCACCGACGTCGTAAACATCGGTATCGGCGGCTCTGACCTCGGCCCGTTCATGGTGACCGAGGCGCTGCGCCCGTACAAAAACCACCTCAACATGCACTTCGTGTCCAACGTCGATGGGACCCACATCGCTGAAGTGCTGAAAAAGGTGAACCCGGAAACCACGCTGTTCCTGGTGGCGTCTAAAACCTTCACCACTCAGGAAACCATGACCAACGCCCACAGCGCGCGCGACTGGTTCCTGAAAACCGCGGGCGACGAAAAGCACGTGGCGAAACACTTTGCGGCGCTGTCCACCAACGGTAAAGCGGTAGGCGAGTTCGGCATTGATACGGCGAACATGTTCGAGTTCTGGGACTGGGTTGGCGGCCGCTACTCTCTGTGGTCTGCAATCGGCCTGTCCATCATTCTGTCCGTCGGCTTCGACAATTTCGTTGAGCTGCTCTCCGGTGCGCACGCGATGGACAAACACTTCTCCACCACCGCGCCTGAGAAAAACCTGCCGGTGCTGCTGGCGCTGATCGGGATCTGGTACAACAACTTCTTCGGCGCTGAAACCGAAGCGATTCTGCCGTACGACCAGTACATGCACCGCTTTGCGGCCTACTTCCAGCAGGGCAACATGGAATCCAACGGCAAGTACGTTGACCGTAACGGCAACGCGGTGGATTACCAGACTGGCCCAATCATCTGGGGCGAGCCGGGCACCAACGGTCAGCACGCGTTCTACCAGCTGATCCACCAGGGCACCAAAATGGTACCGTGCGATTTCATTGCCCCGGCGATTACGCACAACCCACTGTCCGACCACCATCCGAAGCTGCTGTCTAACTTCTTCGCCCAGACCGAAGCGCTGGCGTTCGGTAAATCCCGCGAGGTGGTTGAGCAGGAGTACCGTGATCAGGGTAAAGATCCGGCAACGCTGGAGCACGTGGTGCCGTTTAAAGTGTTCGAAGGCAACCGTCCAACTAACTCTATCCTGCTGCGCGAAATCACGCCGTTCAGCCTGGGGGCGCTGATTGCCCTCTACGAGCACAAAATCTTCACTCAGGGCGCTATTCTGAACATCTTCACCTTTGACCAGTGGGGCGTAGAGCTGGGCAAACAGCTGGCAAACCGCATTCTGCCAGAGCTGGGTGACGATAAAGCGATCGACAGCCACGACAGCTCCACCAATGGTCTGATTAACCGTTATAAAGCCTGGCGTGCGTAATAAATATGTCATGAACAATGCCGGCGATATGCCGGCATTTTTTTATCGGATAATTCCTGATGTCTGTTAGTTATCTCAAATTCTGAATCTGAGTTTAATCCGAAAAAGACAGTAACCCCGTTAATTGCTGAGGTTTATTTTAAGAAAATACGGAGTGATGCTTTAATGTTCTTATATTATAAATTATTGATTTATATTGATTATATATTTACTTGATTCTTTTCTCCTTCCATTTTTAACCATTAGTCTGAAAACCTCATCCCTATTTACCCCCACGGTAAACCCACTGCTTTAGTTGTGTATACTCGAATCCGCCTGAATTTCTTTTCGGGCAAATCTCCATTCATTCATTGAAGGGAAATTGTTATGAAGAAAGTACTGTATGGCATTTTTGCCATATCTGCGCTTGCGGCGACGTCTGTCTATGCAGCTCCGGTCCAGGTCGGGGAAGCAGCAGGGTCGGCAGCGACGTCTGCGTCTGCGGGGAGTTCTACCGCAGCCAGCACCAGCGCCGTAAGTTCAGCCGTGGGTGTCGCGCTGGCGGCAACCGGTGGCGGTGATGGCTCCAATACCGGAACCACGACCACTACGACGACCAGCACCCAGTAATACCGGGTGTTTTAATCATAACCACACTTCGGTGTGGTTATTTCGCCCCTTCGGAGAAGAGTCGTGAAGCGACCTGCAATCATCCTGATTTGCCTGCTGTTGCAGGCGTGCTCAGCTACCACCAAAGGGCTGGGCCACTCACTGTGGGACAGCATGTTCGGCACGCCGGGCGTGCATCTGACCGATGACGAACTTCAGAACATGCCGTATGCCAGCCAGTACATGCAGCTAAACGATGGTCCGCAACTGTTTGTGGTGCTCGCTTTCGATGAAAACGGGCAGCAGAAATGGGTGACGCAGGATCAGGCCACCATCGTGACGCAGCATTCCCGCATCGTGAAAACGTTGCTCGGCGGCGACAACCTGCTTGAGGTGAACAACCTGGCTGAAGATCCGCTCATCAAGCCGAATCAGATTGTCGATGGCGCAAGCTGGACGCGCACGATGGGCTGGACCGAGCACAAACAGGTGCGCTACGCCACGGCCCGCTCCACCTTCCGCTGGGACGGTACGGACAGTGTCAAAGTGGGCAGCGACGAAACGCAGGTGCGCGTGCTGGATGAAGAGGTGACAACCGATCAGGCCACCTGGCATAACCGCTTCTGGGTGGACGAAGAGGGGCAAATCCGCCAGTCCTTGCAGTATCTCGGTGCCGGTTTCTTCCCGGTGAAGACCACCCTGATCAAGGCGGCGAAATCATGAAAATGTTCATCCACATTGCGCTTCTCGCCAGCCTGGCCTCGCCGCTGGCGTGGTCTGCGGGAACGGTACAGGTCTACACCCCGGACAGCGAAAAACCTAAAACCTTAACCAATGCCGGGCATCTGCTCGATCTGGTGGGGCAGCCGAGGCTGGCGAAAAGCTGGTGGACCGGGGCGGTTATCAGCGAGCGTCAGGCGACGATTGTAGCGGAACAAAAACATCAGGCGCTGCTCGCCCGACTGAGCGGGCTGGCACAACAGGAAGATGCCGACGATGCCGCGGCTATTACTAGCCTGCGTCAGCAGCTTCAGGCGGTTAAGGTGACGGGGCGCCAGAAGGTGAATCTCGATCCCGACGAAGTGCGTGTCGCGGAAAACGGCAATCCGTCGCTGGAAGGGGACTATACCCTGTGGCTTCCGGCTCAGCCTTCCACCGTCACCGTGATGGGGCTTCTCAGCAGCCCTGGCAAAAAGCCGTTTACGCCGGGCCGGGACGTGGCGAGCTATCTCGACGAGCAAAGTCTGCTCAGCGGAGCGGATAAAAGCTATGCCTGGGTGGTCTATCCGGACGGGCATACGCAGAAAGCGCCGGTGGCTTACTGGAATAAACGCCATATCGAACCTATGCCGGGCAGCATCATTTTTGTCGGTTTTGCCGACCATTTCTGGACGAAAGCGTATGACGGGCTTAATGCCGATATCCTTCGCTCCCTGATACAGCGGATACCGGAATAATGAAAAAAACCTATCTCTACAGCATGCTTGCACTGTGCGTGAGTGCCGCCTGTCATGCAGAAACGTATCCGGCACCCATCGGCCCGTCGCAGTCCGATTTTGGCGGCGTGGGCTTACTGCAAACCCCAACCGCGCGTATGGCCCGCGAGGGGGAAATCAGCCTTAACTATCGCGATAACGATCAGTACCGTTACTACTCTGCGTCCGTGCAGCTGTTCCCCTGGCTGGAGACCACGCTGCGCTACACCGACGTGCGTACAAAACAGTACAGCAGCGTAGACGCTTTCTCCGGCGATCAGACCTATAAAGACAAAGCCTTCGACGTGAAGCTGCGCCTGTGGGAAGAGAGCTACTGGATGCCGCAGGTTTCCGTTGGTGCGAAAGACATTGGCGGGACCGGCCTGTTTGACGCGGAATACATCGTGGCCAGCAAAGCCTGGGGACCGTTTGATTTCTCACTCGGTCTGGGATGGGGCTATCTGGGTACCAGCGGCAACGTCAAAAATCCGTTCTGCTCCTACAGTGATAAATACTGCTACCGTGATAACAGCTACCAGAAAGCGGGCTCCATCAACGGCGACCAGATGTTCCACGGCCCGGCCTCGCTGTTTGGTGGTGTAGAGTATCAAACGCCATGGCAGCCGCTGCGCCTGAAGCTGGAGTACGAAGGTAATAACTACAGCGAAGATTTTGCCGGCAAAATTGAGCAGAAGAGCAAGTTTAACGTCGGCGCTATTTACCGCGTCACCGACTGGGCCGACGTTAACCTCAGCTATGAGCGCGGTAATACCCTGATGTTTGGCTTTACCCTGCGCACTAACTTTAACGACATGCGGCCGCACTATAATGACAACCCGCGGCCAAAATATCAGCCGGAGCCGCAGGATGCGATCATTCAGCACTCCGTGGTAGCGAACCAGCTGACGCTGCTGAAATATAACGCGGGCCTGGCGGATCCGAAGATCCAGACCAAAGGCGATACGCTGTATGTTACCGGCGAGCAGGTGAAATACCGCGACTCCCGCGAAGGGATCGAGCGCGCCAACCGGATCGTCATGAACGATCTGCCGGAGGGGATCCGCACGATCCGCGTGACGGAGAACCGCCTGAATCTGCCGCAGGTCACCACCGAAACCGATGTTGCCAGCCTTAAGCGTCATCTTGAAGGCGAACCGCTCGGGCATGAAACCGAGCTGGTGCAAAAACGCGTTGAGCCGGTGGTGCCGGAAACCACCGAGCAGGGCTGGTATATCGATAAATCGCGCTTCGATTTCCATATCGATCCGGTGCTGAACCAGTCCGTGGGTGGGCCGGAAAACTTCTACATGTATCAGCTGGGCGCGATGGCGACGGCGGATCTGTGGGTGACCGACCACCTGTTGACCACCGGTAGCCTGTTCGGCAACCTTGCCAACAACTACGACAAATTTAACTACACCAACCCGCCGAACGATTCAAAACTGCCGCGCGTGCGTACCCGTGTGCGTGAATACGTGCAGAACGATATCTACGTGAATAACCTCCAGGCCAACTACTTCCAGTACTTCGGCAACGGTTTCTACGGCCAGGTTTACGGTGGCTATCTGGAAACCATGTTCGGCGGCGCCGGGGCAGAAGTGCTTTATCGTCCTGTCGACAGCAACTGGGCGTTTGGGGTTGATGCCAACTACGTGAAACAGCGTGACTGGCGCAGCGCGCAGGACATGATGAAGTTCACCGACTACAGCGTCAAAACCGGCCACCTGACCGCCTACTGGACGCCGTCGTTCGCGCAGGACGTGCTGGTAAAAGCCAGCGTCGGCCAGTATCTGGCGGGCGATAAGGGCGGCACGCTGGATATCTCCAAACACTTTGACAGCGGCGTTGTGGTGGGCGGCTATGCCACCATCACCAACGTTTCGCCAGACGAGTACGGGGAAGGGGACTTCACCAAAGGGGTGTACGTGTCGATTCCGCTGGATCTGTTCTCATCAGGCCCAACCCGCAGCCGTGCGGCAGTGGGCTGGACGCCGCTGACGCGCGACGGCGGTCAGCAGCTTGGACGTAAATTCCAGCTGTATGATATGACCAGCGATAAGAACATTAACTTCCGCTGATGCTTCACGCCGGGCGGCACTGCGTTTGCCCGGCCTACGGTTTTTGTAGGCCCGGTAAGCGCAGCGCCACCGGGCGAATGCGCCAAACATAAACAAAAAATATAGATCCCCGTCACATTTTTGCGTTATACAGGAACCTCGCCCTGGAGAATGAGGTGCTGTATGACATCCCTGACTCGTCCGCGCGTTGAGTTTATCTCAACGATACTCCAGACCGTACTGAACCTCGGTCTGCTGAGCCTTGGCCTGATCCTGGTCGTTTTTCTGGGTAAAGAGACGGTGCATCTGGCGGATGTGCTCTTTGCTCCTGAGCAAACCAGCAAATACGCACTGGTGGAAGGCCTGGTGGTCTACTTTCTCTACTTTGAATTTATCGCCCTGATTGTGAAGTACTTTCAGTCCGGCTTTCACTTCCCGCTGCGCTATTTTGTCTACATTGGCATCACCGCCATTGTGCGGCTGATCATCGTCGATCATAAATCCCCGCTCGACGTGCTGATCTACTCGGCGGCGATCCTGCTGCTGGTGATCACCCTCTGGCTGTGCAACTCAAAGCGGCTAAAACGCGAATAAAAAAAGGGCGCTCCGAAGAGCGCCTAACAACAGTCACAAGTTGGTTCAATACAATACGTCTAAAGTTGAGGGTTGCAGTGGCATAACAAATGAAACTTAACCTTTCACACCGCCCGCCGTCAGGCCGTTGACCAGCCAGCGCTGGGCCAGCAGGAACACCACGGTAATCGGGATGGCAGAGAGGACGGCCGCCGCGGCAAAGTCGCCCCACAGGTAGTTTTGCGGGTTGAGATACTGCTGCATACCGACGGCCAGGGTGTAGCTGTTTACATCGCGCAGTAACAGAGAGGCGACCGGTACTTCGGTGATCGCCGCGATAAACGACAGAATAAACACCACCGCCAGAATCGGCACCGACAACGGCAGCAGCACCAGGCGGAACGCCTGCCACGGTGTCGCGCCATCCAGTGCCGCCGCTTCTTCCAGCGAGCCGTCGATGGTTTCGAAATAGCCTTTAATGGTCCACACGTGCAGGGCGATACCGCCGAGATAGGCGAAGATCACGCCGCCGTGAGTGTTCAGGCCGATGAACGGCACGTACTGGCCCAGACGGTCAAACAAGGCATATAACGCCACCAGCGACAGTACGGCCGGGAACATCTGGAAAATCAGCATCCCTTTCAGCAGGGTCGCTTTGCCCGGAAAACGCATACGGGCGAAGGCGTAAGCACAGGTGGTGGAGAGCGTCACGATGCCGATGGCTGTGATGGTTGCCACCTTCACCGAGTTCCACAGCCACAGCAGCACCGGGAACGGCGGCGGCGTGACGCGGCCATCCGCGTGTTCCACGCTGAAGCCCAGCGCGAGCTTCCAGTGCTCCCAGGAGATTTCGTCCGGGATCAGGCTCCCGGTGGCGAAGTTCCCCGAACGCAGGGATATGGCGATAACCATCAGCAGCGGGAACATGATCGCCGCGATGAAAATCAGCAGGCCTAAGTGCGTCGCGAGGAGGCGCAGTTTCTGAGATTTGGGTTGTACCATTGCCATGTTCAGTGCCCTCCTTAGTCAAATTTCATACGTGTGGCTTTCAGGTTAACAATCGCCAGGGCGCCAACCAGCAGGAAGATCAGGGTGGCAATCGCCGCCGCCAGGCCGAAGTCCTGACCGCCGCCGCCCTCGAAGGCGATGCGGTAGGTGTAGCTCACGAGCAGGTCGGTATAGCCTGCCGGTGTGGTGGTGCCGAGACGGTCCGGGCCACCGTTAGTCAACAGCTGAATCAGCACGAAGTTGTTAAAGTTAAAGGCGAAGCTGGCGATCATCAGCGGCGTCAGCGGCTTAATGAGCAGCGGCAGGGTAATTTTGAAGAAGTTCTGGAACGGACCCGCGCCGTCCATCGCCGAGGCTTCGTAAAGGTCGTCCGGGATGGCCTTCAG
This sequence comes from Enterobacter cloacae complex sp. SHL022, assembly GCF_049237785.1. NCBI lineage: Bacteria > Pseudomonadati > Pseudomonadota > Gammaproteobacteria > Enterobacterales > Enterobacteriaceae > Enterobacter > Enterobacter cloacae complex sp. SHL022. The sequence continues at coordinate 25,352 of NZ_JBMKJH010000013.1, forward strand.
CAGCCCCATGCACAGGATCATCATGTACGGATAGCCCAGCCAGGTGTTCACGATGATAATCATCGAGCGAGCGGTGGTCGGGTCGCTGAACCAGGCCGGTTTAATGCCGAACAGCGCGCTCAGCATCATGTTGATTTCACCGAAGCTCTGGTTAAACAGCCCTTTGAAAATCAGAATCGAGATGAACGACGGCACGGCGTACGGCAGAATCAGCAGCACGCGGTAAATCGCTTTGCCCTTCAGGGACTCCCACTGCACGAGGCAGGCCAGCACCATGCCCACGGCCACGGTCAGGATCACGGTCAGCACCGAGAAGACCACCGTCCAGACGAAGATGGCGAAGAACGGTTTCTGGATGCCTTCGTCGGTAAACACGCGGGTAAAGTTGTCCCAGCCGATGGTGACGGTATAGCCCGGGCTGAGTTTGTCATCCCCCCAGCTGCCGTCGGCATTCACCGACTGATAGAAACCGATATCGTTGTTCGGGCGGTACTTCACGCCGCTCTGGTTGTTGGTCAGCGTGCCGTCATCCGCCAGGGTATAGAGCGGTTGGGTGCCGGAGAACTGGCGCAGCGAGCTCATGATCACTTTGCTTTCGTCTGGCAGTACGGCGGTGAGCTGGGTCAGTGCCTGGCGATTCTGGGTGATGATACGCAGGTTGGCACGTTCACCTTCCGGCAGGGCCGCAGCCTCTTTTAAGGTCAGCTTCTGCTCACCGCCAAATTTGAACGCGTCGGAAAGATAGGTTTTGCCGCTCTCACCGTCAGTGAGCGCTAACTTCCACTCATCACCCGCAGGATACAGGCCGAAGTTAAAGGTTTTACCCGCCTGATAAGAACGGTCCAGAAGCACCTGGGTGGCACGCTCCTGCGCGAGCTGGTTGGTGCTGCTGTAGTTGGTAAAGGCAATCGCGATGGTGCAGATCAGCGGAAAGAGGACAAACAGCCCCATCCCGGCAACGCCCGGGTAAACATAGCGCCAGGCATACGCTTTACGGTTGGCGAAAATATACAGGCCAACCGAGCTTAAAATCAGCGTCATGATGGCGAATAGGTATTCCCCTTGCACGTACATTAAAACAACAAGGTAACCCACCAGCAGACACAGCAGACCTATCACTGACCACTTCAGTGCGTCGCTTTGCCACCAGTGTTTCTTTTTAATGACATCCATGGGGTTCTTCCTCTACAACGGTGGAAACTTATCGTCAGGTGGCGCTGCGCTTACCTGACCTACGGATCGTGCCGTAGTCGTAGGGCGGGTAAGCGCATGCGCCACCCGCCGTTTTTCAGACTTACTTAGTAATACGACCCTGAGCATCTTTCAGCGCGGCATCGACAGTCTGGCGACCGCTTGCAGCGTTGATGACGGCGGTACGGGTGGCGTACCAGAATGCAGCCATCTGAGGGATGTTCGGCATGATTTCGCCTTTCTGGGCGTTATCCATGGTGGCCGCAATACGTGGATCTTTCGCCAGCTGATCCTGGAAGGATTTCAGCGCAACGGCGCCCAGCGGTTTGTCCTTGTTCACTTCATCCAGACCCTGATCGGTCAGCAGGTAGTTTTCGAGGAACTCTTTCGCCAGCTCTTTGTTCGGGCTGGCGGCGTTGATGCCTGCGCTCAGCACGCCCACGAACGGTTTAGACGGTTTGCCGTTGAAGGTTGGCAGCAGGGTCACGCCGTAGTTGATTTTGCTCTTGTCGATGTTGGTCCAGGCCCACGGACCGTTGATGGTCATCGCGGTTTCGCCTTTGTTGAAAGCCGCTTCCGCGATGGAGTAGTCAGTATCCGCGTTCATGTGTTTGTTCTTAATCAGGTCAACCAGGAAGGTCAGACCTTTTTTCGCGCCCGCACTGTCCACGCCCACGTCTTTCACGTCATATTTGCCGTTTTCAAACTTGAACGCGTAGCCGCCGTCGGCAGCAATCAGCGGCCAGGTGAAATACGGTTCTTGCAGGTTGAACATCAGAGCGGATTTACCCTTCGCCTTCAGCTCTTTATCCAGAGCAGGGATCTCTTCCCAGGTTTTCGGTGGGTTTGGCACCAGGTCTTTGTTGTAAATCAGTGACAGGGCTTCAACCGCGATTGGGTAAGCGATCAGCTTGCCGTTATAGCGAACGGCGTCCCAGGTGAACGGGAACAGTTTGTCCTGGAAGGCTTTGTCTGGCGTAACTTCTGCCAGCAGGCCAGACTGCGCGTAGCCCCCGAAACGGTCATGCGCCCAGAAGATAATGTCCGGACCATCGCCCGTTGCCGCAACCTGCGGGAACTTCTCTTCCAGTTTGTCCGGGTGCTCTACGGTGACTTTGATACCGGTGTCTTTCTCAAATTTTTTGCCCACTTCGGCCAGACCGTTATAGCCCTTGTCGCCGTTAATCCAGATAACCAGCTTACCTTCTTCAATTTTGGCGAGAGCCGGTGCGGAAATCATCATTGCTGCGAGGGCGGACAATGCGAAAACGCGTGCGCCAGTCTTGATCTTCATATCTGCCATCCTTTATTGGTGATGTGCTCGTGGATACATAAGGTGGTTCAACGTGACTCAGTCTCCTTATTTGACATCCTCTTTCCATCCTCCCAGTCCCTACGCCCCACCCCCTGTTTGTGTGATCCCTGTAACATAAATTTAAGTTATGAGTGCTGGCGCACATAAAAACCCACTGAATTTTGCAGGCCGCTTCACGATTTTCGCCTCGGCCCCTCAGCTGCGGTCGCAGAGCCTGCTCTCTCATCCTCCCGCCTCCTCCCCCATAAAAAAGCCGGGGGGTGGAGGATTCACGAAAGTAATGGAACACGCATAGTGAACTTATCTTGAATGTTTCTGTCGGTGACAGGTTGTAACGAAGGGAGAAGGGCATGGCGAGCGTACAGCTGCGTAATGTAACGAAAGCCTGGGGCGACGTAGTGGTGTCAAAAGACATCAATCTGGACATCCACGAAGGTGAATTTGTGGTGTTCGTGGGTCCATCAGGCTGTGGTAAATCGACTCTGCTGCGTATGATTGCCGGTCTTGAAACCATCACCAGTGGCGATTTATTTATTGGTGATACCCGAATGAACGACATCCCACCAGCAGAACGCGGCGTGGGCATGGTGTTCCAGTCTTATGCGCTTTATCCGCATCTTTCCGTTGCCGAGAACATGTCCTTTGGCCTGAAGCTGGCCGGCGCGAAAAAAGAGACCATTAACCAGCGCGTCACCCAGGTGGCGGAAGTGCTTCAGCTGGCACATCTGCTGGAGCGTAAACCGAAGGCGCTCTCCGGCGGTCAGCGTCAGCGTGTGGCGATCGGCCGTACGCTGGTGGCCGAGCCGCGCGTGTTCCTGCTCGATGAACCTCTCTCTAACCTGGATGCCGCCCTGCGCGTCCAGATGCGTATCGAAATCTCCCGTCTCCACAAACGCCTTGGACGCACGATGATTTACGTCACCCACGATCAGGTCGAAGCGATGACGCTGGCCGACAAAATCGTGGTGCTGGATGCCGGTCGCGTGGCGCAGGTGGGCAAACCGCTGGAGCTGTATCACTACCCGGCAGACCGCTTTGTTGCGGGCTTTATTGGCTCGCCAAAGATGAACTTCCTGCCCGTAAAAGTGACCGCGACGGCAATCGAACAGGTACAGGTGGAGCTGCCAAACCGTCAGCAAGTCTGGCTGCCGGTCGACAGCGCCAACGTACAGGTGGGGGCCAATATGTCCCTCGGTATCCGCCCTGAGCATTTACTGCCGAGCCACATCGCTGATGTGACGCTGGAAGGTGAAGTTCAGGTCGTCGAACAGCTTGGTCACGAAACACAGATTCATATCCAGATCCCCGCCATCCGTCAGAACCTGGTCTACCGCCAGAATGACGTGGTGTTGGTAGAAGAGGGTGCCACATTCGCTATCGGTTTGCCGCCAGAGCGTTGCCATCTGTTCCGTGAGGATGGCACTGCATGTCGTCGGTTGCACAAAGAGCCAGGCGTTTAAGCATTCCAATTACAAAGAAAAGCAATGATCTCAGGAGATAGAATAATGATTACTCTGCGCAAACTTCCTTTGGCAGTTGCCGTCGCAGCGGGCGTAATGTCTGCTCAGGCACTGGCAGTGGATTTCCATGGTTATGCTCGTTCTGGTATCGGCTGGACGGGTAGTGGCGGTGAACAACAATGTTTCCAGGCAACAGGCGCACAAAGTAAATACCGTCTCGGTAACGAATGTGAAACCTACGCTGAACTGAAACTGGGCCAGGAAGTGTGGAAAGAAGGCGACAAGAGCTTCTATTTCGACACCAACGTAGCGTACTCCGTGGCACAGCAGAATGACTGGGAAGGTACCGATCCGGCGTTCCGTGAAGCTAACGTGCAGGGTAAAAACCTGATTGAATGGCTGCCAGGCTCCACCATCTGGGCCGGTAAGCGCTTTTATCAGCGTCATGACGTACACATGATCGACTTCTACTACTGGGATATCTCTGGTCCTGGTGCTGGTATTGAAAACATTGATCTGGGCTTCGGTAAACTGTCTCTGGCTGCGACCCGTTCCCAGGAAGCTGGCGGTTCAACCTCCTTCAGCAGCAACCATATTTACGATCAAACCAAAGATACTGCAAACGACGTGTTTGACGTGCGTCTGGCCGGTCTGGAAACTAACCCGGACGGCGTGCTGGAACTGGGTGTTGATTACGGTCGTGCGAACACCACTGATGACTATCAGTTAGCGAACGGCGCATCTAAAGATGGCTGGATGTTCACCGCTGAGCATACTCAGAGCATGCTGAAAGGCTACAACAAGTTTGTGCTGCAATACGGCACAGATGCGATGACCACGCAAGGTAAAGGTATTCCTCAGGGGTCCTTCAGCGATGCCTTCGACAATAATATCAACAACAACGGCAGCCTGTGGCGCGTGCTGGATCACGGTGCAATCTCTCTGGCCGAGAAGTGGGACCTGATGTATGTGGGTATGTACCAGAACGTCGATCTGGATAACAACCTGGGTACTGAATGGTACACCGTGGGCGTGCGCCCGATGTACAAATGGACGCCGATCATGAGCACCCTGCTGGAAGTGGGCTACGACAACGTCAAATCTCAGCAAACCGGCGATCGCAACAGTCAGTACAAAATTACCCTGGCGCAACAGTGGCAGGCTGGCGACAGCATCTGGTCTCGTCCGGCTATCCGTCTCTTCGCTACTTACGCGAAGTGGGATGAAAAATGGGGTTACGCGAAAAACGGTAACGGTGATGTCACCCGCTACGCAATCTCTGACTCCACCGGCAACGGCCAGTTCTCTAACAGCCGCGGCGATGACGACGAGTTCTCCTTCGGTGCCCAGATGGAAATCTGGTGGTAATCGCATCCTGATCTGACGATGTAACCTGGGGGGCGAAAGCCCCTCAATTCCTGAGGTACTGCGCGCTATTGCCTGGCCACCGCAGTGCTTACGCTTTCTGAGGTGATAACAATGAAAATGAAGAAAAATCTCGTCGCGCTGTGCCTGTCAGCGGGTCTGCTGGCCTGTGTGCCTGGCGTTACGCTCGCTGACGTCAATTATGTCCCGCAGAATACCAGCGCAGCGCCTGCCATTCCGACAGCTGCTCTACAGCAATTAACCTGGACGCCGGTGGATCAATCCAAAACGCAGAGCACACAGCTTGCGACGGGTGGCCAACAGCTCAATGTGGCTGGCATTACCGGGCCGGTAGCCGCCTATAGCGTACCGGCTAATATCGGTGAGCTAACGTTGACTTTATCCAGTGAAGTTAACAAACAGACCAGCGTTTTTGCGCCGAACGTTCTGATCCTCGATCAGAACATGACGCCATCCGCCTATTTTCCCAGCAGCTATTTCACCTATCAGGAGCCGGGTGTAATGAGCGCGGACCGCCTGGAAGGGGTAATGCGTCTGACCCCCGCGCTCGGGCAGCAAAAGCTCTACGTACTGGTCTTCACCACTGAAAAAGATTTGCAGCAAACCACCACTCTGCTCGATCCGGCAAAAGCCTATGCCAAAGGGGTCGGTAACGCCATTCCCGATATTCCCGATCCGATTGCGCGCCATACCACCGACGGCCTGCTAAAGCTTAAGGTGAAAACCAACAGCAGTTCCAGCGTACTCGTAGGCCCGCTGTTTGGCTCATCTGGCCCGGGGCCGGTAACGGTGGGTAATACTGCCGCGCCTGTGTATGCCGCGCCAGCCGCAACACCGGCCGCGGCTCCGGCCCCGGCGAAAAAAGCCGAGCCGGTGCTTAACGATACTGAAACGTACTTTAACAACGCCATCAAGCAGGCAGTTAAAAACGGCGATGTCGATAAAGCGCTGAAACTGCTTGATGAAGCCGAGCGTTTAGGTTCAACCACTGCCCGTTCCACCTTTATCAGCAGTGTAAAAGGCAAGGGGTAACCGTCTCCCCACAGTGCTGATTTTGTTAGTCGTTTGGTGCGCCTTCACGGGCGCACTTTTTTTGGCTAAGTTGCACCATTGTTGCGATAGTGATCGTTAAATTCTGTTTGTCCGTCCTCATTTTGCCAATCTGCGATACAATGCTTTTACGTTATGTATCGGAGAGTCTGGCATGTCACACCCCGCGCTCACGCAGCTGCGTGCGCTACGCTATTTCGACCACATCCCTGCGCTTGACCCGGAACAGCTGGACTGGCTGCTGCTGGAAGATTCCATGACAAAACGTTTTGAGCAACAGGGTAAAACGGTCACGGTGACGATGATTCAGGAAGGGTTTGTCTCGCCTGCGGAGATTGCCAGCGAGCTGCCGCTGCTGCCGCAGGAAGAACGCTACTGGCTGCGTGAAATTTTACTCTGTGCGGATGGCGAGCCGTGGCTTGCCGGGCGGACGGTGGTTCCTGAGTCTACACTTTCCGGGCCGGAGCTGGCATTGCAACGCCTCGGCAAAACGCCCCTGGGGCGCTATCTGTTCACCTCGTCTGAACTGACCCGTGATTTTATTGAAATTGGTTGCGATGCCGATTTGTGGGGGCGCCGTTCCCGCCTTCGTTTGAGTGGCAAGCCGTTAATACTGACGGAACTCTTTTTGCCTGCATCGCCGTTGTACTAAGAGGGAGAGAAAATGGAGTGGAGTCTGACGCAGAATAAGCTGCTGGCCTATCACCGCCTGATGCGTACTGATAAACCCATTGGCGCGCTGCTGCTGCTGTGGCCGACCTTATGGGCGCTGTGGGTTGCCACGCCGGGCGTGCCGCCGCTGTGGATCCTGGCGGTATTTGTGGCGGGCGTCTGGCTGATGCGCGCTGCGGGCTGTGTGGTCAACGACTATGCTGACCGGAAATTTGATGGACATGTTAAGCGCACCGCGAATCGTCCTCTGCCGAGCGGTCAGGTGACCGGGAAAGAGGCGCGCATTCTGTTTGTGGTGCTGGTGCTTCTCTCTTTCATGCTGGTGTTAACCCTTAACACCATGACCATTCTACTGTCCGTTGCGGCTCTGGCGCTGGCCTGGGTTTACCCGTTCATGAAGCGATACACCCATCTGCCGCAGGTGGTATTGGGTGCGGCATTTGGCTGGTCGATTCCCATGGCGTTTGCCGCGGTCAGCGAGTCCGTTCCGCTCAGCTGCTGGCTGATGTTCCTGGCGAATATTCTCTGGGCCGTTGCGTACGATACCCAATACGCGATGGTCGATCGCGATGACGATCTCAAGATTGGCATCAAATCGACGGCGATCCTGTTTGGCCGTCACGACAAACTGATCATCGGCATATTGCAGGTGTCGGTGCTGGCGCTGATGGTGGCGATTGGTCGCCTGAACGGGCTGAACTGGGAGTTTTACTGGTCCGTACTGGTGGCGGGGCTGCTGTTTGCGTATCAGCAGAAGCTGATCGCGAAGCACGAGCGTGAAGCCTGCTTTAAAGCGTTTCTGAATAATAACTACGTCGGGCTGGTGCTGTTTCTGGGCCTGGCGATGAGTTACTGGTCATAAAAAAGCCGGGTGGCGGCTTCGCCTTACCCGGCCTACGATTTAGCGGAACATGTAGGCCGGGTAAGCGTTAGCGTCACCCGGCTTTAGCATCATTCGCCCTGCGTCGAACTCTCAATCGTTAAACGCACATCCGCGGTAATCAGCTCTGCCAGCATCTGGTAAACCTTCATTGTCTCTTCCGGCTCGGCATCGCCCGTATCGCTAATGTACCCTTCGTCGCGCAGCGTCAGCACCAGGGAGCTGAATACCGCTTTGTCGAAGAATTCCGGGGCGTTAATGCCATGCAGAACGGAGAGGCGCTGGGCCAGCGTCCGGCTCTCTTTTTCCAGCGTACCGCGGTTGATGGACGGATTTGCACTCAGCAACCAGAAGGTAATGGCGTAGCGCTGCAACGTCTCACGCGCACCGGAAGCCAGGAGCTGCAAGGTACGGGAACGTGACGGATTGATATGCAGTTCATCATCACTGATGGTAATCAGCCCCTGACGATGCATCTCTGCCGTCATTTTATCGAGCTCTGCCGCCAGTTCATCCTTACTCCAGCGCAGGAACAGCTCCGCTTTCAGCATCGGGTAGATGGCCTGAATATGGCGCAGCAGCTCCTGACGCGAAATACGGCGGTGCTGGGTAATAATGGCCGCCATCAGCGACGGCAGCATCAGCATGTGCGTGATGTTATTACGGTAGTAGGTCATCAGCACGGCCTGCTCGCGCGGCAGAATGATGATGTCACCAATCGTATCTTTCTCGACTTCGAACTTGTTCATCTGCAACGCGTGATCGATCAGCTCGCTGGCGGTGGCAGACGGCACGGTCGAATCCACGGAATACGGCACGTTGCGCATGATATCCAGGTAGCAGTCAATCTGCTCGGTCAGCTGTTCGCGGGTCAGTGAACGCTGGCGAGAGGCCAGAAGCGCAGTACAACACAGGTTCATGGCGTTTGCCGCACCAGCATTGTTGATGCGTACCATCAGCTCGGATGCAATGCCGTTGACCGTTGGCGTCAGCCAGGCCGGACGTACCGCTTCGATAGGATCGATAGACTCGCGCCACTCCGGAACATGATGGTTCAGATATGTCATCAGCGGCAGGGGCTCGCCAAAGTTCACGTATCCCTGGCCGAGGTTGCGCAATTTACTCAGCCCACGCAGCATCTGCGGCAGACTCTCTTTCTCTTTGGTTGCACCGCGCAGCTCTTTCGCGTAGGTGCCCACTTCCATCACGTGTTCATAACCGATGTAAATCGGCACCAGCGTGATAGGACGGGTACCGCCACGCAGCATGGCCTGAATGGTCATCGACAGCGTGCCGGTCTTTGGATCGAGCAGACGACCGGTACGCGAGCGACCGCCTTCAACAAAGTACTCCACAGAATAACCGCGGCTGAACAGCTCGCCCAGATACTCCCTGAAGACGGTGGAGTAAAGCTTGTTACCTTTAAAGGTACGACGAATGAAGAACGCACCCAGACGGCGGAAAATCGGGCCTGCTGGCCAGAAGTTCAGGTTGATACCGGCAGCAATATGCGGTGGCACCAACCCCTGGTGATAGAGCACGTAAGAGAGCAACAAGTAGTCCATGTGGCTGCGGTGGCAGGGCACATAGACAATCTCGTGGCCGTCGTGCGCTAACTGACGCACGCGTTCGGCGTTGTGGACGTTAATCCCCTGATAGAGGCGGTTCCACGTGAAGCCGAGGATACGGTCAGAGAGGCGAATCATCTCGTAGGAGAAGTTCGCGGCGATCTCTTCCATCAGCGCGATTGCGTTCTGCTGCGCTTTCTCGTGCGAAATTTTCTTGCTGCGCGCTTCGTCTTCTACGGCACGGGCAATCGCTTTGGAAGCCAGCAGCTTGTTGAACAGATCCTGACGTGCCGGGAGACGTGGTCCAACGGCCGCCAGACGCTGACGTGCAAAGTGCATACGCGCAACGCGCGCCAGCTTTTGCGCAATGATTTTGTCAGTGCCGTGTTCATCCGCCATGCGGCGCAGTGAAACGGAAGGTGAGAAGCGGACAAAACTGTCGCGTCCCAGCCAGGAGACGGCGAAAAACTTCTGAATGCCGTTGAGCATACGCAGCGGCGGGTTCTCTTCCCCTTTTTCGCGCCCCGGACGACGGCCAAACATCACCGACACCGGCACCATCTGCACGTCCAGATCGGGGTTGCTGCGGTGCAGATCGAGGTAATCATGGAACAGCTTAATGGACTCTTCTTTCGGCGTGTAATAGGTGAACACGCGCGGCCCGCCATGGATGAACACGTAGCGTGGCAGCAGCGTACCGTCGACTTCCAGCGGTTCAAGTGGGTCAGGTAAATCGTGCGCCAGACATTGAGCGCGAAGCGTCAGCAGGTCTGCCTTCGAGTTATAAGGCAAAACGTACATAATAGGGCGCGACGTATCGAGCCCTAATTCCAGCGCAGGTTCTGCTGGGATAGACTTACTTTTTACCAGGACGCTTAATGGTAAATTAAGTAATTTGTAGTAAATTCGTGGCCAGCCGGACATAAACGATGTAAAGCCTCTGGTTAATAATGCAATTGCGGCGCAAGGATAACAGAAAGCGCGCAAAATTTCTGTTGTTACCCGTCATACTTCAGGTTGCAGCAAAACGCGCTGCGGCTTTAGTTACAGACGCTATTTATCATAAAAGGTTCTTTTAATGGCCAATAATACCACTGGGTTAACTCGAATCATTAAAGCTGCCGGTTATTCATGGAAAGGTTTCCGCGCTGCATGGGTTAATGAAGCCGCTTTCCGCCAGGAGGCGGTTGCTGCAATCGTTGCCGTTGTCATCGCCTGCTTCCTTGATGTTGATGCTATCACCCGCGTACTGCTCATCGGATCTGTCTTTCTGGTGATGATAGTGGAAATTCTTAATAGCGCTATTGAGGCCGTTGTTGACCGAATCGGGTCGGAATTCCATGAATTGTCTGGCCGGGCGAAAGACATGGGTTCCGCTGCCGTACTGCTGGCGATTATCACTGCGGCGATCACCTGGGTCACGCTGCTTTGGTCGCATTTCCGATGAGCCTCGAGGAATAATTAAGTCCCTGGTTTTTTGTGCAGTTTTTGGTTCCAAAATCGCCTTTGACTGTATATACTCACAGCATAACTGTATATACACCCAGGGGGCGGTATGAAAGCGTTAACGACCAGGCAGCAAGAGGTGTTTGATCTCATTCGGGATCATATCGGCCAGACGGGTATGCCACCCACGCGTGCAGAAATTGCGCAGCGTCTGGGCTTCCGTTCTCCTAATGCTGCCGAAGAGCACCTTAAAGCGCTGGCGCGTAAGGGCGTGATTGAGATTGTTTCCGGCGCCTCACGCGGTATTCGTCTGCTGGTGGAAGAAGAGAGCGGTATTCCGCTGGTGGGTCGCGTAGCGGCAGGTGAACCTCTGCTGGCGCAGCAGCACATCGAAGGGCACTATCAGGTTGATCCAGGCATGTTCAAGCCGAGCGCCGATTTCCTGCTGCGCGTTAGCGGAATGTCCATGAAAGATATCGGTATTCTGGATGGCGATCTGCTGGCGGTACACAAAACGCAGGACGTGCGTAACGGGCAAGTCGTGGTGGCGCGCATTGATGATGAAGTGACGGTTAAGCGCCTGAAGAAACAAGGCAATACCGTGCAGCTTCTGCCTGAAAACAATGAATTCTCCCCGATTGTGGTGGATCTCCGCGAGCAGAGCTTCTCTATTGAAGGACTGGCGGTCGGCGTTATCCGCAACGGTGAATGGCTGTAATCTCTTCCTGACAGGCTGTAGTTCCTCTACAGCCTGGCCTGTTTTCTGATTCCGGTAATTTCCATGGCATTGCTAACTTCTGCCGATAAGGCGTTGTGGCGTCTTGCGCTACCGATGATTTTTTCCAATATTACCGTTCCTCTGCTTGGGCTGGTGGATACGGCGGTTATCGGGCATCTCGATTCGCCGATTTATCTCGGCGGCGTCGCGATCGGCGCAACGGCGACCAGCTTTCTCTTTATGCTGCTGCTTTTTCTGCGCATGAGTACGACGGGCCTGACGGCCCAGGCGTATGGTGCAAAAGATCCCCTGCGTCTGGCGCGTGCGCTGGTTCAGCCGCTCATTCTGGCGTTCGGTGCTGGCGCGTTAATCGTTCTGTTGCGTACGCCGCTGATTGATTTTGCGCTCCATATTGTGGGCGGCAGCGATGCCGTACTGGAACAGGCCCGGCGGTTCCTCGAAATTCGCTGGCTCAGCGCGCCCGCTTCACTGGCAAACCTGGTCCTGCTGGGCTGGCTGTTGGGCGTGCAGTACGCCCGCGCGCCGGTGATCCTGCTGGTGGTAGGCAACCTGCTTAACATTATGCTCGATCTGTGGCTGGTGATGGGGCTGCACATGAACGTCCGGGGCGCGGCGCTGGCCACGGCGATTGCCGAGTACGGTACGCTGCTAATTGGTTTGGGAATGGTCTGGCGCGTACTGGCGATGCGCGGTATCACCCTGGATCTGCTGAAATCGGCCTGGCGCGGCAACATTCGTAAGCTGCTGGCGCTTAATCGCGACATCATGCTCCGTTCGCTCCTGCTGCAACTCTGCTTTGGCGCCTTAACCGTTTTTGGTGCGCGTCTTGGGCCTGAAATCGTCGCAGTCAACGCAGTGCTCATGACGTTACTGACCTTTACCGCTTACGCGCTGGATGGTTTTGCTTACGCCGTCGAGGCGCATTCAGGGCAGGCCTATGGCGCGCGTGAAAGCGGCCAGTTACGTGAGGTCTGGCGTGCTGCCTGTCGTCAGGCGGGCCTGGTGGCGCTGGCCTTTGCTCTGGTATACGCCTGTTTTGGTGAGCATATTGTCGCGCTACTCACCTCGTTGCCCGCGCTACGTGAGCTGGCCGATCGCTACATCCTCTGGCAGGTAGTATTACCGGTGGTGGGTGTGTGGTGCTATTTGCTGGACGGCATGTTTATTGGTGCGACGCGAGGGGCGGAGATGCGCAACAGCATGGCCGTCGCGGCGGCGGGGTTTGGCCTGACGCTGCTGACCCTGCCGTATCTCGGCAATCATGGTCTGTGGCTGGCGCTGGCGGTGTTTCTCTCACTGCGTGGCCTTTCGCTGGCCGTTATCTGGCATCGTCACTGGCGAAACAATACCTGGTTTCCAGCCCCGCACGATATATCGTAACGGTTAAAGATTCCGAATATAAAAACAACTACCGAATCCTTAACTACAATAATAATCACGTCCAGCAGAAAAGAACGTAGCGGGCGATACTCATAGACGCTTAACACGAGGACACGATGATGAATAAAGACGAAATCGGCGGCAACTGGAAGCAATTCAAAGGTAAAGCGAAAGAACAGTGGGGTAAGCTGACAGATGACGATATGACCGTCATTGAAGGTAAGCGCGATCAGCTGGTAGGTAAAATCCAGGAGCGCTACGGTTACGAAAAAGATCAGGCGGAAAACGAAGTCAAAGACTGGGAAACCCGTAACGACTACCGCTGGTAACCGGTACTATCCCCAAGGGCGGCCCTGAGCCGCCTTTTTCTTTGGCTTTAACGCGGCTTTTTCTTCACCAGGATAGAGTGATCGTGCTGACAGTCATCCTGATGACGGCATGACTCCACCTCCACGCAGGCAGAACATAAGCCGTGGGCTTCAATCACGTTATGTCGCAGCGCAAAGCCCATTCTGGCTGCCAGCGTATGCATAATATCTTCCACACCTTCCGCACACTCTTCCTTCACCACACCACAGCGATCGCAGATAAACATGGCGGACGTGTGAGTTGGCTGGTCAAAAAGATGGCACAGCACATAGCTGTTTGTTGATTCCACTTTATGCACAAATCCTTGCTCCAGCAGAAAATCCAGCGCCCGATAAACGGTCGGCGGTTTTGCCTGCGGCTCGCTTTCACGCAGCAGATCGAGCAGATCGTAGGCGCTGATGGCGCCCTGTTGCAGGCTCATCAGACGCAGTACCTCAAGGCGCTGCGGGGTCAGGCGCACATTGCGTTGCGCGCACAGCTTTTCAGCTTGCGCTAACAGCTCTTTTGTGGACTTGTCCATCGGGCACCTCGGATGTGGTAAGGGGTGAAAACTCTCACTTTATCATGTTCTGCTAAAAACACCGAGATCCGCCAGGCTGTGCTATACCTGACGCATCGCAAATCAGGAGATCGCAAAATGAAAAGACCTGACTGTATTCGGCACTGGCGGGACGTGGAAGGCGCTGATGACGCAACGTATCCTGACAGCAACGAACGTTTTTCTATTGGCGCGCCGCTGGCCCGCAAACTGGGTCTCGGCCGCATTGGTATTCACCATGAACGGCTGCCGCCCGGACGCCGCACATCTTATCCGCATGCGGAAAGCGACGAAGAGGAGTTTGTTTACGTTCTGGAGGGTTACCCTGAGGCCTGGATCAATGGCTATTTATGGAAGCTCGAACCCGGAGACAGCGTGGGATTTCCAGCCGGGACGGGCGTGTGTCACACCTTTATCAACAATACCGATGAAGAGGTGCGCTTACTGGTGGTGGGTGAGGCCAATAAAAAACATAACCGTATCTACTATCCGCTCAATCCGGTGTATGCCGCGACGCGCGAAGACCGCTGGGTCGACCATCCGCCTCAGTTTTTTGGGCCGCACGATGGAAAACCTGGGCGAAAATAATTTCCTCTTCTATAAATATTGATGGTCGTCACATATTACAACAGGCCGGGATGGAATTTAACTTAAGGAAATAGCGGGTCTTTTTGCACTTATTCACAGCAATAGTTCGTTCCTGTTTGGGTGATAACAGACAGGGTTAACTAATAACAAACTATTTACGAGCACACTGTGAAAAAACATTTTAAATTTTCGATGGTTAGCATCGCTGTCTCCTTTTTTATGGCAAATCAGGCGGGAGCAGCCAATACCTGGACGGAAGCGCGTAGCGACGCAATGGGCGGAACGGGTGTCGCGGCAGGGAGCTATGGCAGCGGGGCGTTAATCAACCCCGCGTTGCTGACAAAATCTAAGCCCGAGGATGATGTGACGGTTATTTTGCCGTCCGTTGGCGTGCAGGTGACCGATGAAGACAATCTTCAGGACGAGATTGATACCATTAACGACAAAATCAATCATTACAAGGATGTGGTTGATAGTCTGACCCCCATTGAAGTTATCACCAATCCATTAGGTTCGATCAATCAGTTCCAGGGCGCAGCGAAAGATCTCGCTGATGAACTGGACTACCTGAAAGGCAAGACCGCACACGCCACCGCAGGGGCGGGGATTGCCGTCAGTATCCCTAACGATGTTCTTTCCGTGGCCTTTATGGCAAAAGGCTATGCCCATGGCCGGGTCAGCTCTTCAATCGATCAGCAGGACATTGATTATCTGCGCGGTATACAACGAAGCGATGCGGTGGCTGCCGGTGTGGCGCTGGATGCCGCGCTAAACGGTACCGATCAGATCACCAAAAACCTTAACTCTACGGCGTCTGGTCGGGCGGCGATTGTGTCCGACTACGGTATTGCGGTGGCCCGTCAGTTCGATCTTGGCGGCGTTCCGGTTTCCGTTGGCGTCACGCCGAAGTTGCAAAAAACCTGGCTCTATAACTACACCACCTCAATCTACGATTACGACAGTAATAAGTGGAACGACAGCCGCTACCGTACCGACGACACTGGCTTCAACGTCGATGCCGGTATTGCGGCTGATTTCGGTGAAAACTGGACGGTCGGTGTGAGCGGACAAAACCTGATGTCGCGCGATATCGATACCAAAGATATCCGCATTCGCAACGGACGCACGGGAGAGGTAGTGAGTTATAAAGACACCTATCAGATCCGTCCGCTGGTCACTGCCGGGGCCGCCTGGCATAACGATCTGGTCACGCTTACCGCAGACGGCGATCTGACCGAAACCAAGGGCTTTAAAAGCGAAGACACCTCCCAGTACGTTGGCGTCGGTGCCGAAGTCACGCCGCTGAGCTGGCTGGCAGTACGCGCCGGTTATCGTGCGGATATGAAAGGGAACGACAGCAACGTCTTTACCGGCGGTGTCGGTTTCGCGCCGTTCAACGCCGTCCACGTTGACCTGATGGGGCTTTATGGCGAAGACGAGACCTGGGGCGCAGGGGCACAGTTGAGCATGACGTTCTAAAGTCCACCGGAGGCGCTGCGCCTCCGGCTTTTCTTTATGCTATAGTAGCGCCCCTTTTCCACCAGATGCTTAAAACTTCGCCATGTCGTCAGAATTCCAGACCGCTTTCCCTGCACACCGTTTCTCCATTGCGCCAATGCTCGACTGGACGGACAGACACTGCCGCTATTTCCTGCGCCAGCTCTCCCGCCATACGCTGCTGTACACCGAAATGGTCACTACCGGCGCAATTATTCATGGCAAGGGCGATTATCTGGCGTACAGCGAAGAGGAGCATCCGGTTGCGCTGCAACTGGGTGGCAGCGATCCGGCTGCGCTGGCGCAGTGCGCGAAGCTGGCTGAAGAACGCGGCTATGACGAGATTAACCTCAACGTCGGTTGCCCGTCCGACCGTGTGCAAAACGGTATGTTCGGCGCGTGTCTGATGGGTAATGCACACCTGGTGGCGGACTGCATCAAAGCGATGCGCGACGTCGTCTCTATCCCGGTCACGGTCAAAACCCGTATCGGCATAGACGACCAGGACAGCTATGAGTTTCTGTGTGATTTCATCAACACCGTATCAGGGAAGGGTGAATGCGAGATGTTTATCATCCACGCCCGTAAAGCCTGGCTCTCTGGCCTCAGCCCGAAAGAAAACCGCGAGATCCCGCCGCTGGACTACCCGCGCGTGTACCAGCTGAAACGCGACTTCCCACACCTGACCATGTCGATCAATGGCGGTATTAAGTCGCTGGACGAGGCCAAAGCGCACCTCGAACATATGGATGGCGTGATGGTCGGACGCGAGGCGTATCAGAATCCGGGCATTCTGGCGACGGTTGACCGGGAAATCTTTGGCGTTGAGGGTGCTGACACCGATCCCGTGGCCGTAGTGCGCGCCATGTATCCGTACATTGAGCGCGAGCTGAGTCATGGTACGTATCTGGGCCACATTACCCGCCATATGCTTGGCCTGTTCCAGGGCATTCCTGGTGCGCGCCAGTGGCGTCGTTATCTCAGCGAGAACGCGCATAAAGCCGGTGCGGATATTGAGGTACTGGAACACGCGCTGCGTCTGGTTGCGGATAAACGTTAAATTTCGCTAAAAGATGGTCAAATACGCCACGCCCTGCAACACATTGCGGGGCGTTTTGCTTTCAGAACAACAACTTATTTTTGGCATGATTCTTGTAACGATCGCAGCATCATTCGGGAACTCGTGGGAGAGCACCATGCTTGAACTACTTTTTGTGATTGGTTTCTTTATCATGCTGATGGTCACGGGCGTGTCGCTGCTCGGTATCCTGGCCGCGCTCGTTGTGGCCACGGTGGTGATGTTTGTCGGCGGTTTATTTGCCCTGACGATTAAACTCTTGCCGTGGTTACTTCTGGCGATTGCGGTGGTATGGGCGATACGGGCGATTAAATCGCCAAAACTGCCCAGTTATCAGCGTAATAACCGCTTCCGTTACTAAGGTATTGAGGGGTACGTCACATACCTGCAACTTTTCCGGCAGCAATCCTTAGAACAGAATAGGATTTACTTATCGAATCTGTCACTATGGCTGCCGCTAAAGAATTCATCGAGCTGTACCCTACATACAGCCGAACTAAAAAAAGAAAGGGCTTCCCACGGGAAGCCCAATTTCTTTTTATGGCTCAGGGAATTAACAGACTCGACCCCTGCGTTGCCCGGCTCTCCAGCACCTCATGCGCACGTTGCGCATCGGTCAGCGGATATTTTTGCGCCTCTGCCACATCCACTTTAATCACCCCGCTGGCGATCAGCGAGAACAGCTCGTTGCTGGCTTCCTCGAGTTCTTCCCGGTTGGTGATGTAACCTTGCAGGGAAGGGCGAGTGACGTACAGTGATCCTTTCTGATTCAGAATGCCCAGGTTCACCCCGGTGACAGCCCCGGAGGCGTTACCGAAGCTCACCATCAGCCCGCGACGTTGCAGGCAGTCCAGCGAAGATTCCCAGGTGTCTTTCCCCACCGAGTCATACACCACGCGGACCTTTTTGCCGCCAGTGATTTCTTTTAGCCGCTCAACGATGCTCTCTTCCCGGTAGTTGATCACCTGCCATGCGCCCGCGTCCAGCGCACGCTGCGCTTTTTGCGCGCTGCCTGTGGTGCCGATCAGCTTCGCGCCCAGGGCTTTCGCCCACTGGCAGGCAATCAGCCCCACGCCACCTGCGGCTGCGTGAAACAGGAATTGCTCGTCAGGCTTAATTTCGTAGGTTTTTCGCAGCAGATAATAGACCGTCAGCCCTTTCAGGAATGAGGCGGCAGCCTGCTCGAAGCCGATCGCATTTGGCAGAAGCGCCGCTTTCTCGGCCGGAACGTTATGGATGGAGCTGTAAGCGCCCAGCGCCGACTGCGCGTACACCACGCGATCGCCTTCCTTAATGTGCTTAACCGCGCTGCCCACTTTGCTGACGATGCCGGCCGCCTCTGTGCCCAGCCCGCTCGGCATCGACGGAGGCGGATAGAGGCCGCCGCGAATATAGGTATCGATGTAGTTAATGCCGATAGCTTTGTTTTCCACCTGGATTTCGTTCTCGCCAGGCGCAGCGGGGGTAAATTCCACCGCTTTGAGTACGTCAGGGCCACCATGCTTGTGAAATTCAATACGTGTTGCCATGCTTCCTCCAGAATGTGGTAATCTTTCGACCCACTCTTTATCTCGGTAACTCCATTCACTATGGCAGGAAACAAACCCTTCAACAAACAGACTGAACCTCGTGAGCGTGATTATCAGGTCGCCGGGTTAAAAGTCCCGCCGCACTCGATTGAAGCGGAACAGTCGGTGTTGGGCGGTTTAATGCTGGATAACGAACGCTGGGACGACGTCGCCGAGCGCGTTGTCGCGGAAGACTTCTATACCCGCCCGCACCGCCACATCTTTACGGAAATGGCGCGTTTGCAGGAGTCGGGCAGCCCGATCGACCTGATTACGCTCGCAGAATCGCTGGAGCGTCTGGGACAGCTCGACAGCGTCGGCGGATTTGCCTATCTGGCAGAACTGTCAAAAAACACGCCAAGTGCCGCGAACATCAGCGCTTACGCTGATATCGTTCGTGAACGTGCCGTTGTCCGCGAGATGATCTCGGTGGCGAATGAGATCGCCGAGGCCGGTTTCGATCCCCAGGGGCGCACCAGCGAAGATCTGCTCGACCTGGCGGAATCCCGCGTCTTTAAAATCGCCGAAAGCCGTGCGAATAAAGACGAAGGCCCGAAAAACATCGCCGATGTGCTCGACGCCACCGTTGCACGTATTGAGCAGCTTTTCCAGCAGCCGCACGATGGCGTGACGGGGGTGAACACCGGTTATGACGATCTCAACAAGAAAACGGCAGGTCTTCAGCCGTCGGATTTGATTATCGTGGCCGCACGTCCGTCGATGGGTAAAACGACATTTGCAATGAACCTCGTCGAAAACGCGGCGATGTTGCAGGATAAGCCGGTGCTTATCTTCAGTCTGGAGATGCCCTCTGAACAGATCATGATGCGTTCTCTGGCGTCCCTGTCGCGCGTGGATCAGACCCGCATCCGTACCGGTCAGCTGGACGATGAGGACTGGGCGCGGATCTCCGGCACCATGGGGATTTTGCTGGAAAAACGGAACATCTATATTGATGACTCCTCCGGCCTGACGCCGACGGAAGTGCGCTCCCGCGCGCGCCGTATCGCCCGTGAACACGGTGGCATCGGTCTCATCATGATCGACTACCTTCAGCTGATGCGCGTTCCGTCGCTTTCCGACAACCGTACGCTGGAGATTGCCGAGATTTCGCGCTCGCTCAAGGCGTTAGCCAAAGAGCTGCACGTGCCGGTGGTGGCGCTGTCGCAGCTTAACCGCTCTCTGGAACAACGTGCAGACAAGCGCCCGGTCAACTCCGACCTGCGTGAATCCGGCTCCATCGAGCAGGATGCCGACTTAATCATGTTCATCTATCGTGATGAGGTTTATCACGAGAACAGCGACCTGAAAGGGATCGCCGAAATTATTATTGGTAAGCAACGTAACGGCCCCATCGGTACGGTACGTCTGACCTTTAACGGCCAGTGGTCGCGTTTCGACAACTATGCCGGTCCTCAATATGATGATGAGTAATTTCTAAGGAATTCAAATGCAAGCGGCAACTGTTGTTATTAACCGCCGCGCTCTGCGACACAACCTGCAACGTCTGCGAGAACTGGCGCCCGCCAGTAAGCTCGTTGCAGTCGTGAAAGCGAACGCTTACGGACACGGTCTTCTTGAGACCGCGCGAACGCTCCCCGATGCCGACGCTTTTGGCGTCGCCCGTCTCGAAGAAGCTCTCCGCCTGCGCGCAGGTGGAATTACGCAACCGATTCTGCTCCTCGAAGGCTTTTTTGAAGCCTCGGACCTGCCGACCATTGCCGATCAGCACCTGCACACGGCGGTGCATAACGAAGAACAGCTGGCCGCGCTGGAAACGGCCGAACTGAGCGAACCGGTCACCGTCTGGATGAAGCTCGACACGGGCATGCACCGTCTGGGCGTGCGGCCGGAAAGCGCGGAGGCGTTTTATCAGCGTCTGTGTCAGTGCAAAAATGTGCGTCAGCCGGTAAACATCGTCAGCCACTTTGCCCGCGCCGATGAGCCTGAATGCGGCGCAACGGAACAGCAGCTTGATATCTTCAACACCTTCTGCGAAGGCAAACCGGGGATGCGCTCGATCGCGGCATCCGGCGGTATTCTGCTGTGGCCGCAGTCGCACTTCGACTGGGCGCGTCCGGGCATCATTCTTTACGGCGTATCGCCACTGGAGCACAAACCCTGGGGGCCGGACTTTGGCTTTAAGCCGGTGATGTCGCTGGTTTCAAAGCTGATTGCCGTGCGTGAGCACAAAGCGGGAGAGCCGGTAGGTTACGGCGGCACCTGGATCAGCGAGCGCGATACCCGTCTTGGCGTGGTGGCGATGGGCTACGGTGACGGCTATCCCCGCGCCGCACCAACGGGCACGCCGGTGCTGGTCAACGGTCGTGAAGTGAAGATTGTCGGCCGCGTGGCGATGGACATGATTTGTGTTGATCTGGGGCCCGACGCGCAGGATAAAGCGGGGGACGATGCGGTGATGTGGGGCGAAGGCCTGCCGGTAGAACGTATTGCTGAAATAACAAAAGTGAGTGCTTACGAACTTATCACGCGTCTTACCTCAAGGGTCGCGATGAAATACGTCGACTAAGCATGAGCGGGATGCGGTGCATCCCGCTTCTGTTAACATCCCCTCGATCTTCTTCCGCTTCCGGTTTATTGTTGAATTCCCTGCCTCATAATAATCCGGAGAACATCGCGTGTTTCAGAAAGTAGACGCCTACGCCGGCGACCCTATCCTCTCCTTGATGGAGCGTTTCAAAGAAGATCCTCGCAGCGACAAAGTGAACCTCAGCATTGGTCTTTACTACAACGAAGACGGCATCATTCCTCAGTTGAAAGCCGTTGCTGAAGCTGAAGCGCGTCTTAACGCAACCCCGCACGGTGCTTCGCTTTATCTGCCGATGGAAGGATTAAACACCTACCGCAACACTATCGCGCCGCTGCTGTTTGGTGCGGACCACGCGGTGCTCGCGCAAAAGCGCGTAGCGACTATCCAGACGCTGGGTGGCTCGGGTGCGCTGAAGGTAGGCGCAGATTTCCTGAAAAAGTACTTCCCGGATTCCGGCGTGTGGGTCAGCGACCCGACGTGGGAAAACCACGTTGCGATCTTCGAGGGCGCGGGCTTTAAGGTTGAAACCTATCCGTGGTTCGACAGCGAAACGAACGGCGTGCGCGTTGATGCGCTGCTGGAAAAACTGAACACCCTGCCGGAGCGCAGCATCGTATTGCTGCATCCGTGCTGCCATAACCCGACGGGTGCGGACCTCACCAATGCCCAGTGGGATGCGGTGATCGAGATACTGAAGGCGCGTAACCTGATCCCGTTCCTCGACATCGCCTATCAGGGCTTTGGCGCGGGCATGGAAGAAGACGCCTACGCCATTCGCGCGATTGCCAGCGCGGGGCTTCCCGCTCTGGTCAGCAACTCCTTCTCAAAAATCTTCTCCCTGTACGGCGAGCGCGTTGGCGGTCTGTCCGTGGTGTGTGAAGACGCCGAAGCCGCGGGACGCGTACTCGGCCAGCTGAAAGCGACGGTCCGCCGGATCTACTCCAGCCCGCCGAACTTTGGTGCGCAGGTGGTGGCGACAGTTCTCGGTGACGAAACACTGAAAGCCACCTGGCTTGCGGAAGTGGAAGCGATGCGTAAGCGCATCCTGTCGATGCGTCAGGAGCTGGTTAACGTCCTGAAAGAGGCCGTGCCTGGGCATAACTTTGATTATCTTCTCAAGCAGCGCGGGATGTTCAGCTACACCGGACTGAGCGCAGCGCAGGTCGATCGCCTGCGTGAAGAGTTCGGTGTCTACCTGATCGCCAGCGGCCGTATGTGCGTGGCGGGTCTGAATGCCAGCAACGTCCAGCGCGTGGCGCAGGCGTTTGCAGCTGTGATGTAAGTACTCACTACTTATTATCTCCCTCTCCCTGTGGGAGAGGGCTGGGGTGAGGGCATCAGGCCGCAGAAAATCTTGCCCGGTGGCGGCTGCGCCTTACCGGGCCTACATCACTCATCCACACTTTGTGATCGTCTTCTTTTTATTCCGCTTCATAAGTAAAAACTCCTTTCCTTCCCCTCCCGCTGGGGTTATGGTCGGATAGTTTTTTGACCATCCGCTCAAAATAAAAAGATAACAAACTGAATATTCAGGGGAAAATATGCGCAAGATCACACTGGCGCTCAGCGCCGCCTGCTTATTGTTCTCGCTTAATAGTACCGTTGTTGCGCGGGCTTCTGCACCCACGCCGCTTTACACCGGCACCACCGCCGCCATTCTTGCCGAACAGGCCCCCATTCACTGGGTTTCAGTGGCACAAATTGAAAACAGCCTGACGGGTCGCCCGCCGATGGCCGTGGGCTTCGATATTGACGATACCGTTCTCTTCTCCAGCCCCGGTTTCTGGCGCGGCAAAAAAACGTACTCCCCGGACAGCGAAGCCTATCTGAAAAACCCGGAATTCTGGGAAAAGATGAACAACGGCTGGGATGAGTTCAGTATCCCGAAAGAGGTTGCCCGCGCGCTGATCGCCATGCACGTAAAGCGCGGCGACAGCATTTACTTCGTGACCGGACGTAGCCAGACCAAAACCGAAACCGTCTCGAAAACGCTACAGGATGATTTTCTGATCCCGGCGGCCAGCATGAATCCGGTCATTTTTGCCGGGGACCAGGAAGGGCAAAACACCAAAACCCAGTGGCTGGAAAAGAAAAATATCAAAGTGTTCTACGGGGATTCAGATAACGACATCACCGCGGCGCACGACGTGGGAGCCAGAGGCATCAGGGTGTTACGCGCCTCGAACTCCACCTACCGACCGCTGCCGATGGCCGGAAAATTTGGTGAAGAGGTGATCGTTAACTCTGAATACTGATGCATTAACGGCGGGGTGAATGCTTTTTTAAGCAAATCTCGCTGCGCGGGTTTTACCTTTCGCTTTCTTGCTGCACACTTAGAAAGATTCACCTTTCATAATGGAGCAGCACATGTGGTATCAACAGACCCTGACCTTAAGCGCAAAACCACGCGGATTTCACCTTGTGACGGACGAAGTCATCGGGCAAATCCGCGACCTGTCGCGCGTCAAAACGGGTTTGCTGCATCTGCTGCTTCAGCACACGTCTGCTTCTCTCACGCTTAATGAAAATTGCGATCCCACCGTCCGGTCCGACATGGAGCACCATTTTCTGAAGAGCGTCCCGGACAACGCGCCTTATGAGCATGACTATGAGGGGGCGGACGATATGCCTTCGCATATTAAATCCTCCCTGCTGGGCGTCTCGCTGATGCTGCCGGTCCACAACGGACGGCTACAGCTGGGAACGTGGCAGGGGATCTGGCTGGGAGAACATCGCATTCACGGTGGTTCGCGTAAAATTATCGCAACGCTACAAGGGGAATAAAGATGACAATTTCGGAGATACTTCAGTACTGCATGAGCAAGCCGGGTGCGGAACAAAGCGTTCACAGCGACTGGAAAGCCACGCAGATCAAAGTGGGTGATGTGCTGTTCGCGATGGTGAAAGAGGTGGATGCGCGGCCTGCGGCATCACTGAAAACCAGTCCGGAACTGGCCGACTTACTGCGCCAGCAGCACGATGATGTCAGGCCAAGTAAGCATCTGAATAAAGCGCACTGGAGTACGGTGTTTCTCGACGGCTCGCTGCCAGATTCGCAAATTTACTACCTGGTGGATGCGTCGTATCTACAGGCGGTTGAACTGCTGCCGGAAACGATCCGACAGCAGCTCTCCGTGTGACGATTACAGCAACGGTTTGAGGAAGCGCGCGGTGTGCGAGGCTTCGCACTCTGCAACGGTCTCTGGCGTACCGGAGACGAGGATTTCACCGCCGCCGCTGCCGCCTTCCGGGCCGAGATCGACAATCCAGTCCGCGGTTTTAATCACGTCCAGGTTGTGCTCAATCACCACGATGGTGTTGCCCTGATCGCGCAGCTGGTGCAGCACGTCCAGCAGCTGCTGGATATCCGCAAAATGCAGGCCGGTGGTCGGCTCATCCAGAATGTACAGCGTCTGACCGGTACCGCGTTTAGACAGCTCACGCGCCAGCTTCACGCGCTGCGCTTCACCACCGGACAGCGTTGTCGCTGACTGCCCCAGACGGATATAGGTCAGACCCACATCCATCAGGGTTTGCAGCTTACGCGCCAGCGCAGGGACGGCGTCAAAGAACTCGCGCGCCTCTTCGATGGTCATATCCAGCACTTCGTGGATGGTCTTGCCTTTGTACTTAATCTCCAGCGTTTCACGGTTATAGCGCTTGCCTTTGCACTGGTCGCACGGCACGTAGATATCCGGCAGGAAGTGCATCTCAACCTTGATTACGCCGTCGCCCTGGCACGCTTCACAACGGCCGCCGCGCACGTTAAAGCTGAAACGGCCTGGCGTGTAGCCGCGCGAACGCGCTTCCGGCACGCCGGCAAAGAGTTCACGTACGGGCGTAAAGACGCCGGTATAGGTCGCCGGGTTGGAACGCGGCGTACGGCCAATCGGGCTCTGGTCGATGTCGATAACCTTGTCGAAATGCTCCAGCCCCTGAATGTCGCGGTACGGTGCAGGTTCAGCCAGCGTCGCGCCGTTCAGCGCCGTCTGCGCAATCGGGAACAGCGTATCGTTGATCAGCGTCGATTTACCGGAACCGGACACGCCGGTGATGCAGGTGAACAGCCCGACAGGCAGCGTCAGGGTCACGTCCTTCAGGTTGTTGCCGCGCGCCCCGGTTAGCTTCAGCACTTTTTCCGGGTTCGCCGCCACGCGCTGTTTTGGTACTTCAATTTTGCGCTTGCCGCTCATGTACTGGCCGGTCAGCGACTCGGGCACCGCCATAATGTCTTTCAGCGTCCCTTCTGCCACCACCTGTCCGCCGTGCACGCCAGCGCCCGGGCCGATGTCGATCACGTGGTCAGCGGCGCGAATGGCGTCTTCGTCGTGCTCAACCACAATCACAGTGTTGCCAAGGTTACGCAGGTGAACCAGCGTGCCGAGCAGGCGTTCGTTGTCGCGCTGGTGTAGGCCGATAGACGGCTCATCCAGCACGTACATCACGCCGACTAAGCCTGCGCCAATCTGGCTCGCCAGACGGATACGCTGGGCTTCACCGCCGGAGAGCGTTTCAGCCGAGCGGGAAAGCGTCAGGTAGTTCAGGCCAACGTTCACGAGGAACTTGAGGCGATCGCCGATCTCTTTCAGCACTTTTTCAGCGATTTTCGCGCGCTGGCCGGAGAGCTTCAGGTTGTTGAAGAAGTCCATCGCGTGGCCGATGCTCATGTCTGAGATGGTCGGCAGCGCCGTGTTTTCGACAAACACGTGACGCGCTTCGCGGCGCAGGCGCGTGCCCTCGCAGGTGGCGCAGGAGCGGTTGCTGATGAACTTCGCCAGCTCCTCACGCACCGCGCTGGATTCGGTCTCTTTGTAGCGGCGCTCCATGTTGTGCAGCACCCCTTCGAACGGGTGGCGACGCACGGAAGTGTCACCGCGATCGTTCATGTACTTGAACTCAATGTTCTCTTTGCCGGAACCGAACAGGATCACTTTATGTACGTTCGCGCTCAGGCTGGCCCACGGGGCTTCAACGTCGAACTTGTAGTGCTCCGCCAGCGACTTCAGCATCTGGAAGTAATAGAAGTTACGCTTGTCCCAGCCGCGAATGGCGCCACCCGCCAGCGACAGCTCCGGATTCTGGATCACGCGATCAGGGTCGAAATACTGCTGAACGCCCAAGCCGTCACAGGTCGGGCACGCGCCCGCCGGGTTGTTGAACGAGAACAGGCGCGGTTCCAGCTCGCGCATGCTGTAGCCGCAAATCGGGCAGGCAAAGTTGGCGGAGAAGAGCAGCTCTTCCGCTTTTGCATCGTCCATGTCTGACACCACCGCCGTGCCGCCCGACAGTTCCAGCGCCGTTTCAAAGGATTCCGCCAGACGCGTCGCCAGATCTTCACGTACCTTAAACCGGTCAATCACCACTTCGATGGTGTGTTTCTTTTGCAGCTCCAGCTTTGGCGGATCGGACAGGTCACACACTTCGCCGTCGATACGGGCGCGGATATAGCCCTGGCTTGCCAGATTTTCCAGCGTTTTAGTATGTTCGCCCTTACGCTCTTTAATGATTGGCGCCAGCAGCATCAGGCGTTTGCCTTCCGGCTGCGACAGCACGTTATCCACCATCTGGCTGACGGTCTGGGCCGCCAGCGGAACGTCGTGATCCGGGCAGCGCGGCTCGCCCACGCGCGCATACAGCAGACGCAGGTAGTCATGGATTTCGGTAATGGTACCGACCGTGGATCGCGGGTTATGCGACGTGGATTTCTGCTCAATGGAGATAGCAGGAGACAACCCTTCAATGTGGTCGACATCCGGTTTTTCCATCAGCGACAGGAACTGACGCGCGTACGCCGAGAGCGATTCAACGTAACGACGCTGTCCTTCGGCATACAAAGTGTCGAAAGCCAGTGAGGATTTGCCAGACCCCGAAAGCCCGGTCACGACGATGAGTTTGTCGCGAGGGATTATGAGGTTGATATTCTTGAGATTGTGGGTGCGGGCGCCCCGAACTTCGATCTTATCCATTCACCTTTCCCGGTTGGAACACGGATTGCCTGATTTGTTTGAAGGACAAACGGCTGTCAGAAACGGCTAATTATGACACAAAATGACCTGTTTGAATATACAGTATTGGAATGCATTTTCTGATTCACTGTGTAACAATGTCGAGTCCGCGAGAGAACTCTGGAACATGCTACGCAACTATCAAAGTGTCGCATGGAAATGGTACACTCGCGCGTTTACACTATTAAGAAACGTATTCAGGAGACACGAACATGGCCAGCAGAGGCGTAAACAAGGTGATTCTCGTCGGTAATCTGGGCCAGGACCCGGAAGTACGCTACATGCCGAGTGGTGGCGCAGTTGCCAACATTACGCTGGCTACATCCGAATCCTGGCGTGATAAAGCGACCGGTGAAATGAAAGAGCAGACCGAATGGCACCGCGTTGTGCTGTTTGGCAAACTGGCTGAAGTGGCCGGTGAGTATCTGCGTAAAGGCTCTCAGGTTTACATTGAAGGCCAACTGCGTACCCGCAAATGGACCGATCAATCCGGTCAGGAAAAATACACCACGGAAGTGGTGGTGAATGTTGGCGGCACCATGCAGATGCTGGGTGGCCGTCAGGGCGGCGGCGCACCGGCAGGTGGCGGCCAGCAGCAGGGCGGTTGGGGCCAGCCTCAGCAGCCGCAGGGCGGCAATCAGTTTAGCGGCGGCGCGCAGTCCCGTCCGCAGCAGCAGTCTGCTCCGGCACCGTCTAACGAACCGCCAATGGATTTCGACGACGATATCCCGTTCTGATATCCAGACGCGTGAAACACAAAAAACCCAGATAATGTCTGGGTTTTTTTATAACAGGCTATCAGGTAATCACCATCGGCCAGTCTGGTGGGGTGTGGCTCATGGCTTCAACCATTACCACTTTAATGTTTTCCCAGACGGCGGCTATATCCACCAGCGTAATACCGAGCAAACCTGTTGCGAACCAGCATGCGGCGCCTAACCCTAACAGGGTGCTAATCACAGCAAGACCTGCGTAGTCGGACTTTCGGAACTGAATGTTTAACGTGCTGGCCAGGAACATCAAAACCGCGCTCAACAACGGCCAGCGCAGGAGCACCATGCTGGTGGTAATGGTTGCCATAAAACTCATCCTCGACAAAACAGACGAACTGGAATGAAACAATGTTTCTCGTTACATAAGATGTGTGAACTATATCACATTTGCTGTTTTATTAGCCAGTATCCGCGTGAGGTAAAAGTGGGTTTATTACCAGGGAAAATATATCGTCGTCGCTCGTATCCGCGTCTGGTCGGAATTTTTATTTTTAATTCATTCAGATAGCAAAACCTTTGCAAAACACCTTCGGCTGTATAGCGTTTACAGCAGTATGTCTATGGATTATGCTTGTGTGGAACAATAAATGTACCCGCAGAAATAATTCATCGCATTGAATTAATTGCCTTTTTTGGATTTTATATTCTTTGTTTTACACTCAGCATGCTCTTTGATTTCGTGGTCTTATTCTTTTATTCAGATATGAGTTATTGCGGTTGCTCTCTCGATTAATGACCTGCGAAAAGATAATGAAAGAACAAAGACGCGAGATTATTAACGACAGCATGCAGGCGCTGCACGCCCTGGCGAAGCTGATGCCGCAACTCAACGCGCAGTGTTCGCCGGTGGAAATGCTGGAAACCATCAACAGCGCTCTGGGGGCAAATCTCTCGTGGGTCAGTGTCGAATCCGCAGACGGGCCGCGCGTGGTTTGTGCCGGCGACGTGACGTGTCACGCCTTCAACGTGGCGGATTTTCTTGCCAGCACCCTGTTGCAGCGGCATCACCGCGCCTGGCGGGTTATCTATTGGAAAGCGCATATTGGCCGGGCGGTATTTTCCCCTCAGCACCCGGGCTATGCGCGGCTGCAAAGCGGCGTCCTGTGTAAACTCTCAGCGCATGGCAGACAGTGCAGTGGTTATTTCTTTTTGGCTTTTAATGGAAAACTTACCTCGTTGCCGATACTGAAAAATATCGTGGTGGTATTGGTTGAGAAGCTAAAAGATTATTTTGATGACATCATCGTGCGGGAAAAAACGGCGCAAGAAATGCAGCGCGTCGTCACGCAATATAAAACCTTATTTGAGCGTGCGCCGGTATTAATGAACGCCTTTGACAGGCATAACCGGTGTGTATTGTGGAATGCCGAATGCGAAAAAGTCTTTGGCTGGAGTATGACTGAAATCGACGAGCACCCCGATCCGCTGGCCCTGTTTTATCCGGATCCCGAGGAGCGACAGCGCGTGCAGGAGTCGGTTCGTTTCGCACCACTTAAGGATATGTACGAATGGCACCCGGTGCGTAAAGACGGGACGCAGTTAACGATTCTCTGGTCAAACATCCTTTTGCCGGATAACTCCATTCTCAATATTGGCCTGGATATCACCGAACGTAAAAAAGCAGAACAGCAGCTGACCGTCAAAGCCACCACGGACGATCTGACGGGCTGTCTGAATCGCTCGACAATCTTACAGCAGCTCAAAATGGCGCTGGCAGCCAGTTCGCCGCAGGATGTCAGTAGCCACTTCTGTCTCCTGATGTTCGATCTCGATTATTTCAAGCAGATTAACGATCGGTGGGGACATCAGGTTGGCGATGCGGCATTGATTCACTTTTGCGACCGTATTCGCGAGGTGAGCCCGGCCGGGTCAGCGCTGGGACGGGTGGGGGGCGAAGAGTTTGTTCTTCTGCTGGCGCGTACGGATGGTATGGCCGCTACGTTGCTCTCTTCTCGCCTGCGTGCCGCGCTGATCTCAAAACCGCTGCGTGTGGGCGATAAAACGCTGGTACTCTCCTTCAGCGCCGGGGTGGTTGAAGTCTGTCAGGGGCAACGAGATACTTCTGCCATACTGATGCGTGCCGATAAGGCATTATATGACGCCAAGCGTACGGGAAGAGGAAAAACGGTCCTGGCGTCTGATTATTTATAAATCAGCATAAGAACAAAGAGCAGGCTATTTCAGCCAGCGAATTTTCCACACCTGTCGCGGGTAATTATTTTCCTTATCAGAAACGAAATGAATACTTTTAGTTTGGCTTACGGGAAAATATTATCGGCATCACGAATTTTAGGATTTTTAATACCAAAAGTCAGTTGCTAACTTCCTATGATTCATGCAACGTAATCACCTGTTTATCAAAGCAGCCGGTCTTCATTGCTACAGGCGTACAACATGCAGGGATACAGAGCGGGAAATGAATCGTAGCGCGCGGCGCAAAATGCTCAAAGTGGTCGGGATTATCATGGTAGTTATGCTGCCGGTGATGCTTGCGCTATGGTTTGCCCAGCTTAGTGCAGTGTCGGAAATCAGCGCCCAGCTGCGCACGTTTGCTGAACTTGCTTTAAATAAAACTGAACGGGTTATTCAACAGGTTGACCTGGCCCGGAAAGACGCGGAAAAATATCAGGGCAAAGTGTGTACGCCGGAGCATCGTCAATATATGTTGAACGTTTCCCGCGGTCGCCTTTTTGTTGCCGATTTAATTTATGCTGATGGCCAGGACTTTCTCTGCTCGACCCTTTTTACGCCGGAGCATCCTTACATCATCCCCGCTGCCAATTACACACGTAAACCCGACGTTGCTATCTATTATTTTCGCGACACACCATTTTTTAATGGTTATAAAATGATATATATGCAGCGCGGAAATTATGTCGCAGTGGTCAACCCGCTTTCATATAGTGAGGTGATGTCAGACGATCGTTCCCTGTCGTGGGGAGTGTATGACACCGTCAGCAATGCATTCTTTTCTGTGAGCCAGAAAGCCAATATTTCTTTATTGCATTCGATGCTTCGACATCAGGAAACGACTTTTCAGAAAGATGACCGTTTTTATACGATCGTAAAATCAGAGCAGCGGCCCATTGCGGCCATCGTTTCAACCTCCAGTGCCCGTTTTTATAAAACGCTTTATCATCAGGCTACCCTGACGCTACCGCTAGGGATAATTTGCAGCATTATTATTCTGCTGGTGTGGTCGCGTACACACCGTGAATTCAATTCGCCTGGCCGACTTCTGCACCGGGCGCTGAATAAACGCCAGCTGTGCGTCCATTATCAGCCCATTATTGATATTAAAAATAACCAGTGCGTGGGGGCAGAGGCGTTGTTGCGCTGGCCTGGATTCAACGGTCAGGTTATGAGCCCGGCGGAATTTATTCCCCTGGCAGAAAAAGAGGGGATGATTGAGCGCATTACGGATTACGTCGTGGAGGAGGTGTTCAGCGATCTGGGCCATTTTCTTGCCGCTCATCCCGATCTGTATGTCTCGATTAACCTGTCGGCGTCAGATTTCCACTCTTCACGTCTTATCGCCCTGATCTCCGACAAAGCCCGCTTTTACTCGGTTCGCGCGCAGCAGATCAAAATTGAGGTGACGGAGCGGGGGTTTATTGACGTGCCGAAAACCACGCCGGTCATTCAGGCGTTTCGTCAGGCGGGGTATGAAGTGGCGATTGATGATTTCGGAACCGGCTACTCTAACCTGCATAACCTCTATTCGCTGAACGTCGATATCCTGAAAATCGACAAATCCTTTATCGATACCTTAACCACCAACAGCACCAGCCACCTGATTGCCGAGCACATCATTGAGATGGCGCAAAGCCTGCGGCTGAAAACCATTGCGGAAGGGGTCGAGACGGGGGAGCAGGTGAGCTGGCTGCTGAAGCGTGGCGTACAGTATTGCCAGGGATGGCACTTCGCGAAAGCGATGCCGCCCCAGGCATTTATGGCCTGGCAGCAGCAACCCTTGCGTTAACACGCATTAATTGAGCTGATGGCGGTAGTCGCTCGGCGTACGGTCAAACTCGCGGCGGAAGACGCGGGAAAAGGTCTGCTGCGACACATAGCCCAGATCCATTGCGATATCAAAAATGGGCCGCTGCGTTGAGCGTAACGCCTGCGCCGCCAGCAGGAGCCTGCGCTGGCGAATGTAATCACCCAGCGTTTGATGCATTACGGTGCGGAACATTCTCTGTAAATACCATTTCGAATAGCCCGACTTTTTAGCGACCACATCAATGTTCAACGGCTGGTCGATATGTTCATCAATCCATTCAATAAGCGTCTGAATAATTTGCTGATGCGACATAAGGTTACCCCTCTGTGGAGACATCTGTCCTGGTTGATTCGTCATTTTCTCTGCGGGGGAGTATAATTCCTCAAGTTAACTTGAGGTAAAGAGGTTTTATGGAAAAGAGATTACCGCGCATCAAAGCACTGTTAACCCCCGGTGAAGTGGCTAAGCGAAGCGGTGTGGCGGTGTCGGCGCTCCACTTCTATGAAAGCAAAGGGTTAATAAAAAGTATCCGTAACGCCGGAAACCAGCGGCGCTACACGCGCGATGTGCTCCGCTACGTGGCGATTATCAAAATTGCGCAACGTATCGGCATTCCTCTGGCCACCATTGGTGACGCGTTCGGCGTATTGCCGGAAGGGCACTCACTGAGCGCGAAAGAGTGGAAGCAGCTGTCGTCCCAGTGGCGAGAAGAACTGGATCGTCGTATTCACACGCTGGTGGCCCTGCGCGATGAACTGGATGGCTGCATTGGTTGCGGGTGTTTATCACGTAGCGATTGCCCGCTGCGTAACCCGGGTGACAGGCTGGGCGAGCAGGGAACAGGGGCACGGTTGCTGGAGGAGGATTGAGAGGTGTTTGCCGGGTGCTTCGCTTACCCGGCCTACGCTCTCGGTTTTGTAGGCCGGGTAAGGCGCAGCCGCCACCCGGCAACAAACATAAAGAACTAAAGCGCCACTAAGGGCGCTTTAGTTTTTTCCGGTCTTTGTCTTTCTCTCTATCCCGCTGGCTCACGGGAGGGTTTCCCCCGACATCAGTACCCCTCGTGTCGAGCTTGTGAAGGAGGTTCCGGTTTGTACTGACACTTTAATTTTATGCCCGGCCGCCGTTTTTGCCACCGGAGACGGTGAGATTTTAGCCGAATTTTTTTCGTGAAGTTGTTCAGTTTTCTATAGTTAAAAAGTATGAATCATCGGAGAACATCATGCTAACGGTCCACCACCTTAATCAGTCTCGTTCACATCGTGTCCTCTGGGCGCTGGAAGAGCTGGGTCTGACGTACGACATCGTGCGCTACCAGCGCGAAAAAACCATGCTCGCGCCAGACTCGCTCAAAAAAGTGCATCCGCTGGGAAAATCCCCGGTACTCGAAGATAACGGACTGGTTCTGGCCGAATCAGGTGCGATTCTGGAATATCTTCAGGAAACGTACGATTCGGCGTCACGATTCAAACCGTTAGATCCCGCCCATAAAGTGCAGTATCGCTTCTGGCTGCATTACGCCGAAGGGTCTTTGATGCCGCTACTGTTAATGAAGCTGGTGTTTAACAGCCTCGGCAAACCACCCGTCCCGTTTGGCCTGCGCACGCTGGGTAAGGCGCTGGGGCAGGGGGTGCAAAAAGCGTATCTCAACCGCCAGCTGGAAACGCATGCGCGCTTTATTAACGATCATCTTGCCGAAAACAGTTGGTTTGCCGGCGACACGCTGACCATGGCTGATATCCAGATGAGTTTTCCCCTCTTCGCCCTGCTGGCGAGAGGCGGCATCGACAATCTCGACCACATAGCGGCGTGGAAACAGAGAGTGGAGGCACGTCCGGGCTGGCAGACAACGCTTGCGAAAGGCGGCCCGCTGACGATCCCCGGCGAGGGATGAAATTTAACGAAATTGCGCATGGACGATAACGTTTGCGCATCCTCTGCTTAATTCTTCATCGTCATGAGGCAATTTTAGCGAAAAACGAGAAAGTTCAGTTGAAAAGGGCGGGTATTAGGCTAGATAATCGTTTGCCTTAATTTGACCACCCGTTTGTAAGCGCGGAGCTAAACGTTTGCTTTTTCTGTGACGCCCTTTCGTCGCAAACGCAACACAAGGATTTGACGTTTAGCTGGCAGTGGCGTCTCCACCTCGCTTACGGACTTCCTAAAAAACTCTCAGGGGATGTTTTCTATGTCTACGCCATCTGCGCGTACCGGCGGTTCACTTGACGCCATGTTTAAAATTTCTGCTCGCGGCAGCACCGTGCGCCAGGAAGTTGTTGCCGGTCTGACCACGTTTCTGGCGATGGTGTACTCCGTCATCGTGGTGCCGGGCATGCTCGGCAAAGCGGGCTTCCCGCCAGCGGCGGTCTTCGTTGCCACCTGCCTGGTTGCGGGTGTGGGTTCGATTGTGATGGGCCTGTGGGCGAACCTG
Source organism: Enterobacter cloacae complex sp. SHL022 (assembly GCF_049237785.1). Lineage (NCBI taxonomy): Bacteria > Pseudomonadati > Pseudomonadota > Gammaproteobacteria > Enterobacterales > Enterobacteriaceae > Enterobacter > Enterobacter cloacae complex sp. SHL022. Next base: position 59,840 of record NZ_JBMKJH010000013.1, read on the forward strand.
CCTCTGGCGATCGGGTGCGCCATCTCCCTGACCGCGTTTACCGCCTTCAGCCTGGTGCTGGGCCAGCAGATCAGCGTCCCGGTAGCGCTCGGCGCCGTGTTCCTGATGGGCGTGCTGTTCACCGTAATTTCAGCAACCGGCATTCGTAGCTGGATTTTGCGCAACCTGCCGCAGGGCGTGGCGCACGGCACCGGCATCGGTATTGGTCTGTTCCTGCTGCTGATCGCTGCCAACGGCGTCGGCCTGGTCATCAAGAACCCGCTGGACGGCCTGCCGGTTGCGCTGGGTAACTTCGCGAGCTTCCCGGTGATCATGTCGCTGGTGGGTCTGGCGGTGATCATTGGCCTGGAAAAACTGAAAGTGCCGGGCGGCATTCTGCTGACCATTATCGGCGTGTCCATCGTCGGCCTGATCTTCGACCCGACCGTTCATTTCTCCGGGATTTTCGCCATGCCGTCGCTGAGCGATGACAAAGGCAACTCCCTGATTGGCAGCCTGGATATTGTGGGCGCGCTGAACCCGGTGATCCTGCCAAGCGTGCTGGCGCTGGTAATGACCGCGGTGTTTGACGCCACCGGCACCATCCGCGCGGTGGCCGGTCAGGCGAACCTGCTGGATAAAGACGGACAGATTATTGACGGCGGCAAAGCGCTGACCACCGACTCCCTGAGCAGCGTTTTCTCAGGTCTGGTGGGTGCGGCGCCTGCGGCGGTGTACATTGAGTCCGCAGCGGGTACGGCGGCGGGCGGTAAAACCGGCCTGACGGCCATCACCGTTGGCGTACTGTTTCTGCTGATCCTGTTCCTCTCTCCGCTCTCTTATCTGGTGCCAGCTTACGCGACCGCACCTGCGCTGATGTACGTTGGCCTGCTGATGCTGAGCAACGTGGCGAAAATCGACTTCGCGGATTTTGTTGATGCCATGTCCGGCCTGATCACTGCGGTATTCATCGTGCTGACCTGTAACATCGTGACCGGCATTATGATCGGCTTCGCCTCGCTGGTGATTGGGCGTCTGGTCTCCGGTGAGTGGCGCAAGCTGAACATTGGGACCGTGGTCATCGCCGTTGCGCTGGTGGCGTTCTACGCGGGCGGCTGGGCCATCTGAATTGACTTTTTATGCGAAAACGGGTGGCTAAGGCCGCCCGTTTTTATTTTCAGGACTCATCCTGTTGCCTTTTACGTTACTCTGGAGAGGATAGAATAAGAGGCACGACGCCTCAGGTTTGGCTTATAAGAAACACAGCAAACAGGGAACGCATGGAAATTTTCTTCACAATACTCATCATGACCCTTGTGGTCTCATTATCCGGGGTGGTTACACGCGTACTGCCCTTCCAGGTCCCCCTGCCCTTAATGCAAATAGCTATCGGCGCGCTGCTGGCGTGGCCGACGTTCGGTCTGCACGTGGAGTTCGATCCGGAACTGTTTCTCGTGCTGTTTATCCCGCCGCTGCTGTTTGCCGATGGCTGGAAAACGCCGACGCGCGAATTTCTGGAGCACGGGCGAGAGATCTTCGGCCTGGCGCTGGCGCTGGTGGTCGTCACCGTGGTCGGGATTGGTTTCCTGATCTACTGGGCCGTACCAGGGATCCCGCTCATCCCCGCCTTTGCGCTGGCTGCCGTGCTGTCGCCTACCGACGCCGTGGCGCTGTCCGGCATTGTGGGTGAAGGGCGCATTCCAAAGAAAATCATGGGCATTTTGCAGGGCGAGGCGCTGATGAACGACGCCTCTGGCCTGGTCGCCCTGAAGTTTGCCGTGGCGGTTGCCATGGGCACCATGGTCTTTACCGTAGGCGGCGCGACCCTGGAATTCTTCAAGGTGGCGATTGGCGGTATCCTCGCGGGCTTCGTAGTGAGCTGGCTGTACGGACGCTCGCTGCGCTTCCTTAGCCGCTGGGGTGGTGATGAACCGGCGACGCAGATCGTCCTGCTGTTCCTGCTGCCGTTCGCCTCTTACCTGATTGCCGAACATATCGGCGTGTCGGGCATTCTGGCGGCGGTAGCTGCGGGGATGACCATCACCCGCTCCGGCGTGATGCGCCGCGCACCGCTGGCGATGCGCCTGCGTGCAAACAGTACCTGGGCGATGCTCGAGTTTGTCTTTAACGGCATGGTGTTCCTGCTGTTGGGCCTGCAACTGCCGGGCATTATGGAATCCTCGCTGATTGCGGCCGAAGCGGATCCAAACGTTGAAGTCTGGATGCTGTTTACCGATATCGTGCTCATCTACCTTGCACTGATGCTGGTGCGTTTCGGCTGGCTGTGGACGATGAAGAAATTCAGCGTTCGCTTCCTGACCAAAAAGCCGATGGAGTTTGGCTCGTGGACTACGCGCGAGCTGCTGATTGCCTCATTCGCGGGCGTTCGCGGGGCGATCACCCTTGCTGGTGTCCTCTCCATTCCTCTGCTGCTGCCGACGGGTGACGTCTTCCCGGCGCGCTACGAGCTGGTGTTCCTGGCGGCGGGCGTGATCCTCTTCTCCCTGTTTGTCGGCGTGATTATGCTGCCGATTCTGCTGCAACATATTGACGCGGGTGACTCCTCGCAACAGCACAAAGAAGAGCGGATTGCCCGTGCGGCGACGGCGGAAGTGGCGATTGTCGCCATCGAGAAGATGGAGGAGCGTCTGGCCGCCGATGCCGAAGAGAACATTGATAACCAGCTGCTGAAGGAAGTCAGTTCACGCGTGATCGGTAATTTGCGTCGCCGTGCTGACGGACGTAACGACGTGGAAAGTTCGTTGCAGGAAGAGAACCTCGAACGCCGTTTCCGCCTGGCGGCGCTGCGCTCCGAGCGTGCCGAGCTGTATCACCTGCGCGCCACGCGGCAGATCAGCAACGAGACGTTGCAAAAGCTGCTGCACGATCTGGACCTGCTGGAAGCGTTGTTGATAGAGAATCAGTAGCGCGCTTTGCCCCCTCACCCTATGGGGAGAGGGGTTGGGGTGAGGGGTCAGGGCACCCAAAACCCCTCACAGCATTGCAACCACGCCTGCGCGCTGTGCGACAGATAGACCCCTTCACGCCAGATCATCCCCAGCTGCCAGTGCAGGTCGCTCTCCAGCGGGATCCAGCGCAGCGTGTTTTTATCCAGCCGCTCGCAGATCGGCTGCGGCAGAATGGCAATCCCCACGCCCGCCTGTACCATCGCCGCCAGAAAATCCCACTGGCCGCTGCGCACCGCAATGCGCGGCTTTACGTTGTGCTGGTTAAACAGCGCCATCAGCTGGCGGCTTAAGGCAAAATCTTCGTTGTAAATCAGCAGCGGGTGTTCGCCGAGCAGCTCGGGTTTTACTGAGTCTATCTTCAGCCAGTCGCCGGAGCGCGGCACCAGCACGCACAGCGGGTGGCTGAACAGCGGCAGCGTCGCCAGGCCGCTTTCCTCCTCTACGGGAAGGGCCGTCATGGCCACGTCCAGTTCACCGTTCATCACCGCCTGCTGCACGGTCAGGCCGCCAAATTCAGAAATTTTTAGCTCAACGACGGGGTAGCGCTGGCGAAACAAGCTTATCGGCCCGGCCATCATCATGCCGACCATCGGCGGAATACCGAGCCGCAGCAGCCCTTTTGTCAGGTGGTTGATGTCCCCAAGCTCGGCCTCCAGCTGGCGGAACTCTGCCAGAATGGCCAGCCCGCGCTCGAACACTACGCGACCGGTATCGGTCAGCAGTAGCTTGCGCCCGTCGCGGATCAGCAGCGTACAGTTCAGCTCATCTTCGAGGTTTTTCAGCATCTTGCTGATGGTCGGCTGGGTTACGAATAACTTCTCCGCTGCGCGAGTAAAACTTTGCTGGCGAACCACCTCGACAAAATAGCGCAGCGTTCTTATGTCCATGATTATTCCTCGAAACTATACCTTCGATGATTTTAATTCATTTCAGTCGATACCGTACGCTCACTATACTGGCGCCTCGTCTCATTTCTGAGGAAAACCCCCATGGCCGTGGCGTTAAGCCGTGTTACGCCTGCCGTTGTGCAACGACTTCAGTTACCGGTTCAGGTACTGCTCTACGCGGGACTGTTTGTTTTCGCGGAATATCTTGTCGACTGGCTGCATCTGCCTTTACCCGCCAACCTGGTGGGGATGGTGCTGATGCTGACGCTGATCCTTTGTCGCGCGTTGCCCCTTAACTGGGTGCGCGCCGGGGCGCGCTGGCTGCTGGCGGAGATGCTATTGTTCTTTGTGCCGGCCGTGGTGGCGGTGGTGAATTATGCACAACTGCTGATGGTCGACGGCTGGCGCATCTTTGCGGTTATCGCCCTGAGCACGCTGATGGTGCTGGGCGCCACCGCCTGGGTGGTGGATAAGGTGTATCGCTTTGAAATCAGCAGGCAGAAGCATGACTAACTTTCAGATAAGCCTGCTGTGCCTGATTGCGACAGTTGTCATCTACTTTGCCAACAAGCGCCTGTATCGCCGCTTTCGCGCGCTGCCGCTGATGCCGTTGGTCTTTACGCCGATCCTGCTGGTGCTGATGCTGGTCTTCGGCCATATCTCCTGGCAGAACTACATTGGCGAATCCCACTGGCTGCTGTGGCTGCTCGGCCCGGCGACCATCGCCTTCGCCGTACCCGTTTATGACAACCTCGCTATTATCAGACGCCACTGGATGTCGCTCAGCGCGGGCGTCGTCACCGCGACGGTGGTGGCGGTGTGCAGCTCGGTCTGGCTGGCGCGCCTGTTTACCCTGTCGGATGAAATCCAGCGCAGCCTGGCGGTGCGTTCGGTGACCACGCCGTTTGCGCTGGCAGCCGCCAAACCGCTCGGTGGCCAGCCGGATCTGGTGGCGCTGTTTGTGGTGGTGACGGGCGTCTTTGGGATGGCGGTGGGCGATATGCTGTTTCTGCGGCTTTCTATTCGGGAAGGAATGGCCAAAGGCGCGGGATTTGGCGCGGCGTCGCACGGCGCGGGCACGGCACGTTCCTATGAGCTGGGACAGCGGGAGGGCGTTGTCGCGAGCCTGGTGATGATGCTTTCGGGCGTCACGATGGTGCTGATCGCACCGCTGGTGGCGTGGGTGATGTTTTAAGCTCCCCGGCCAGAATGGCCGGGGAGAAAGGTTTAGTGCGCGCGGCCCTGCTCAACGCCAAGACCGGTTTGTGAACGAATAAACTGGGCGCGGAATTTCTCGCGCTCCAGGTTACCTTCCGGCGAATTGTCGGTAGCCGAGAAGACCCAGATACCGACAAACGCCACGGCAATGGAGAACAGCGCCGGGTATTCATACGGGAAGATAGCGCTTTCGTGACCGAGGATCTGCACCCAAATCGTTGGGCCCAGAATCATCAGGATCACCGCCGTCAGCAGCCCCAGCCAGCCGCCAATCATCGCCCCACGGGTGGTCAGTTTTGACCAGTACATTGAGAGCAGAATGATCGGGAAGTTACAGCTTGCCGCAATCGAGAAGGCCAGCCCGACCATAAAGGCGATGTTCTGCTTCTCGAACAAAATCCCCAGCAGGATGGCGACGACGCCCAGCACCAGCACGGTGATTTTGGAGACTTTTAGCTCATCGCGCTCGCTCGCGCCTTTACGGAAAACGTTGGCGTAGAGGTCATGCGAGACCGCCGACGCGCCGGCCAGCGTCAGCCCTGCAACCACCGCGAGGATGGTGGCGAAGGCCACGGCAGAGATAAAGCCAAGGAACAGGTTGCCGCCCACCGCGTCGGCCAGATGCACCGCCGCCATGTTGTTACCGCCGATAAGCGCGCCCGCCGCGTCTTTAAACGCCGGGTTCGCCCCCACAAGCATGATCGCGCCAAAGCCGATAATAAAGGTCAGGATATAGAAGTAACCCATAAACCCGGTGGCGTAGAACACGCTCTTACGCGCTTCACGCGCATCTGACACCGTGAAGAAGCGCATCAGGATATGCGGCAGACCTGCGGTACCGAACATCAGGCCGAGACCGAGCGAGAGCGCGGATATCGGATCTTTCACCAGCCCACCCGGGCTCATGATCGCTTCCCCTTTCGGATGCACTGACATGGCTTCGGTAAACAGATTATTGAAGCTGAACCCAACGTGCTTCATCACCATAAAGGCCATAAAGCTGGCGCCGAACAGCAGCAGTACCGCTTTGATGATCTGTACCCAGGTGGTGGCCAGCATGCCGCCGAACAGGACATACATCACCATCAGCACGCCCACCAGCACCACCGCGATGTGGTAGTTCAGGCCGAACAGCAGCTCGATCAGCTTACCCGCACCCACCATCTGCGCAATCAGGTACAGCGCCACCACCACCAGCGAACCGCAGGCGGAGAGGGTACGAATCGGCCCCTGCTTCAGGCGATAGGAGGCGACGTCAGCAAAGGTATAGCGCCCCAGGTTACGCAGGCGCTCGGCAATCAGGAACAGAATGATCGGCCAGCCGACAAGGAAGCCGAGGGAGTAGATCAGGCCGTCATACCCTGAGGTATACACCAGCGCGGAGATCCCAAGGAACGAGGCGGCAGACATAAAGTCTCCCGCAATCGCCAGACCGTTCTGGAAGCCGGTGATGTTGCCGCCCGCGGTGTAGTAATCGTTACGGGAGCGCACGCGTTTCGACGCCCAGTAGGTGATATACAGCGTCAGCACCACGAAAATCAGGAACATGATAATCGCCTGCCAGTTGGTTGGCTGGCGCTGGACCTCGCCGGTAATGGCATCTGCTGCATGGGCAGCAAAGGGAAGTGTGGCGGCGAGCGCCGTCAGAATTCTCTTCATGATGCTTTTACCTCGCGCAGAACTTCTCTGTTAAGACGATCGAATTCACCGTTCGCACGCCAGACGTACACACCCGTGAGCACAAACGAAATGATGATAACGCCAATCCCAATCGGAATACCGCGCGTGACGCTGGTACCCTCATGCAGCGGGGTGCCCAGCCAGTGCGGCGCAAAGGCGATCAGCAGAATAAAGCCGACGTAGATAATTAGCATGATGATGGAAAGCAAGAAGGCAAACCGTTGCCGTTTTTCGACCAGCTCCCTGTAGTGCGCACTATTCTCTATCTGCTGACAAATATCGTTATTCATCACAGAAATCTCCAGAAGTAAGGTTGGTTTGTTTTATCCCCTCTCCCCTATGGGGAGAGGGTTAGGGTGAGGGGAGAGGGAGAAAAAAATTATGAAGGCATTGCGATGGCCTGCTTCTCTTCGAGCAGTTTGTCCACCACGCCAGGATCCGCGAGCGTTGAGGTATCACCGAGGTTGCTGGTGTCGCCTGCCGCGATTTTGCGCAGGATACGGCGCATAATCTTGCCGGAACGGGTTTTCGGCAGCGAGTCGGTCCAGTGCAGCACGTCCGGCGTGGCAAGCGGGCCGATCTCTTTACGCACCCAGTTGCGCACCTCGGTATACAGCTCTGGCGACGGCTCTTCGCCGTGGTTCAGGGTGACGTAGGCGTAGATCGCCTGGCCTTTGATGTTGTGCGGAATGCCGACAACCGCCGCTTCGGCAATCTTCGGATGCGACACCAGCGCAGACTCAATCTCCGCCGTGCCCAGACGGTGGCCAGAGACGTTCAGCACGTCGTCCACGCGTCCGGTGATCCAGTAATAACCGTCTTCATCCCGGCGCGCGCCGTCGCCGCTGAAGTACATGTTTTTGAAGGTCGAGAAGTAGGTCTGCTCGAACCGCTCGTGGTCGCCGAACAGGGTACGCGCCTGGCCAGGCCAGGAATCGACGATCACCAGATTGCCCTCGGTGGCGCCTTCCTGCGGATTGCCTTCGTTATCCACTAGTGCAGGCTGTACCCCGAAGAACGGACGGGTGGCCGAACCGGCTTTCAGCTGCGTGGCGCCCGGCATCGGGGTGATCATAAAGCCGCCGGTTTCGGTCTGCCACCAGGTGTCCATCACCGGGCACTTCTCGTTGCCGATCTTCTTCCAGTACCACTCCCAGGCTTCCGGGTTGATCGGCTCGCCCACGGAGCCGAGGATGCGCAGGGAAGAGCGGTCCGTGCCTTCGATGGCTTTATCGCCTTCCGCCATTAATGCGCGGATCGCCGTTGGCGCGGTGTAGAGAATGTTGACCTGATGCTTATCAACCACCTGGCACATACGCGCCGGCGTTGGCCAGTTCGGTACGCCTTCAAACATCAGCGTCGTTGCGCCGCAGGCCAGCGGGCCGTACAGCAGGTAGCTGTGGCCGGTGACCCAGCCCACGTCGGCGGTACACCAGTAGATGTCGCCCGGATGGTAGTCGAAAACGTATTTAAAGGTGGTGGCCGCGTAAACCAGATAGCCGCCGGTAGTATGCAGCACGCCTTTCGGCTTGCCGGTGGAGCCGGAGGTATAAAGAATAAACAGCGGATCTTCCGCGTTCATCTCTTCCGGCTGATGCTGGTCGCTCGCTTTTTCAATCAGATCGCTCCACCACAGGTCACGCCCCTCGTGCCAGTCGATTTTGCCGCCCGTGCGTTTGAAGACAATGACGTTACTGATGGATTTCACGTTCGGGTTTTTCAGCGCTTCATCAACGTTTTTCTTCAGCGGAATACCGCGCCCGGCGCGCACGCCCTCGTCAGCGGTGATCACCAGCTTCGAATTCGAGTCGACAATACGCCCGGCAACCGCCTCCGGCGAGAAGCCGCCGAAGATAACGGAGTGGATCGCGCCGATGCGCGCGCAGGCCAGCATCGCCACCGCCGCTTCCGGCACCATTGGCATATAGATCGCCACTACATCGCCTTTTTTAATGCCCTGGGCCAGCAGCACGTTGGCAAAGCGGCACACGTCGCGATGCAGTTCTTTATACGAGATGTGTTTACTCTGAGAGGCATCGTCGCCTTCCCAGATGATGGCCGTTTCGTTGCCGCGTTCGGCAAGATGGCGGTCCAGGCAGTTCGCCGCCAGGTTCAGCGTGCCGTCTTCATACCATTTAATGGAGACGTTGCCCGGCGCGAAAGAGGTGTTCTTTACCTTCTGATAAGGTTTGATCCAGTCGAGGATGTGACCCTGCTCACCCCAGAACGCGTCAGGGCTGGAAACGGACTGCTGGTATTTCTCCTGGTACTGCTCCGGACTTATCAGGCAACGGTCCGCAATGTTTGCGGGAATGTCGTGTTTGTGTATTTGGCTCATGGCTTTTTTTCTCCTTGTAAGATGTTAATAATATGTCGCAAAAACGTTAATAGTAGGGGCTTTACAAGCTTTGTTTAGTATTTGGGCGACAGATCACGCAATGTCTGAAGAGTATGAAAATTGAGCGAATGAAACTTTGAAGGGAAATAATTCATCTGAAGAATTATTCACTTTTTTGAAGTGAAAATATTTTGTATAACAAACGGTTATTTATGCGAATTGCTATAAATTACCGACAATGACACTTTTTGCAGTGAAATGCCTTGTTCTTTAAGGCTTGCGCAGCATGCCGTGCAAATGATACTCATACGGCGCGTTAAAAAATCCCATAAACCAACGCAACACAATTCATACCCTTTCAGTATGTCTCCATATTCATGCAGTTTTGATGGTGCGGAGATTTCATTGAGGAAGTCATTTTCTATGAAAAATTTGAAAGTCAGCCTGGCCTGGCAGATCCTGCTGGCCCTTGTGCTGGGCATCTTGCTGGGCAGTTACCTCCATTATCATAGCGACAGTCGCGAGTGGCTGATTGCGAACCTTCTCTCCCCTGCGGGCGATATCTTTATTCATCTGATCAAGATGATTGTTGTGCCGATTGTGATCTCGACGCTGGTGGTCGGTATCGCGGGTGTTGGTGATGCGAAACAGTTAGGCCGCATCGGCGTTAAAACCATTCTCTATTTCGAAGTGATCACCACGGTTGCCATCGTACTTGGCATCACCCTGGCGAACGTGTTCCAGCCTGGTGCCGGGATCGATATGTCGCAGCTGGCGACGGTGGATATTTCGAAATACCAAAGCACAACCGCCGATGTGCAGAGCCATTCGCATGGGTTGATGGGGACTATTCTCTCGCTGGTACCGACCAACATTATCGCGTCCATGGCGAAGGGCGAGATGCTGCCGATCATCTTCTTCTCGGTACTCTTTGGCCTGGGGCTTTCTTCCCTGCCCGCGACGCACCGTGAACCGCTGGTGACCGTGTTCCGCTCTATCTCCGAAACCATGTTCAAAGTCACCCACATGGTGATGCGTTATGCGCCGGTCGGGGTGTTCGCGCTGATTGCGGTGACCGTAGCGAACTTCGGCTTTGCCTCCCTGTGGCCGCTGGCGAAGCTGGTGATTCTGGTGCACTTCGCGATTCTGTTCTTCGCGCTGGTGGTGCTGGGCATTGTGGCGCGCCTGTGCGGGCTCAGCATCTGGATCCTGATCCGCATCCTGAAGGATGAGCTGATTCTGGCGTACTCCACGGCAAGCTCCGAGAGCGTACTGCCGCGTATCATTGAGAAGATGGAGGCCTACGGTGCGCCGGCGTCCATTACCAGCTTCGTTGTACCGACCGGTTACTCCTTCAATCTGGATGGTTCAACGCTGTATCAGAGTATTGCAGCGATCTTTATCGCGCAGCTGTACGGCATTGACCTGTCGCTGTGGCAGGAAATCGTGCTGGTTCTGACGCTGATGGTGACTTCAAAAGGGATCGCAGGCGTGCCGGGCGTCTCCTTCGTGGTGCTGCTGGCGACGCTGGGCAGCGTCGGTATTCCGCTGGAAGGCCTGGCGTTTATTGCCGGTGTGGACCGTATCCTCGACATGGCGCGTACCGCGCTGAACGTGGTGGGTAATGCCCTGGCGGTACTGGTAATCGCTAAGTGGGAACACAAGTTCGACCGTAAAAAAGCGCTGGCGTATGAACGCGAGGTACTGGGTCGTTTTGATAAAACGGCTGACCAGTGATGTAAAAAGCCGGGTGGCGGCTTCGCCTTACCCGGCCTGCATAAGCCGTAGGCCCGGTAAGCGCAGCGCCACCGGGCAACAATTTACTCCCCGCTCAATGCATCAAACTCTTCACACCCGGTATCAAACCCTTCGGTACAGCTCAGGTTTAACCAGTAAAGCGCTTTCTGCTTATTCGGTGTGATAAAGCCTTTCTCACCCTGCCTGAACAGCATTCCTGCCCAGTACTCCGCATAGCCCGTCCGGGACAGAGCCGAACTCCGCTTGAACCACGATGCGGCCTGCACGTCATCCTGAGGAACTTCAACGCCGTTGGCATAGATCAGCCCCAGCAGCTGTTGCGCGTCTACCGCCGAGTCGCTATCGATGTCTTCGGTCGCCGATTGCAGCAGTGCGATGGCCTGCGGGTAGTCGGTTTTGCCCGCCTGCGTGTTCACCAGCACACGCGCCAGCATGATCGCGCCGCGTTTGCTGCCCGCAATGTTTGCCTGTTGGGCCAGGGCTTTAGCCTGCGCATAGTCACCCTGCGAAAAGTGGATTTGCGACAGCAGCGCCATGGCGTCGACATCACCGCCTTTTGCCGCTTTTTCCGCCCACAGCGCCGCCTGCGCGCTGTCGCCGGAACTGAACCAGGTATCGGCGAGATAATACTGCGCGCGCGCATCGCCCGCTTCAGCCTGCTTTTTATACTGGCTGCCTATCTCATCGGCATGGGCAAACGCGGTGAAAAATAACAACATCAGAAAAAGGATTTTCATGGATTCTTATCATCTGTGTACACGCCGCGCAGTATAATCGCGGCGACAGAAGAAAAAAACGGGTGCGTTAAGACCTCAGCATCCCACAAGCCGGGCAGAACACGCGTTCCGCCCGAAGAGGTTAGGCTGCGTTACAGGCTAATTTCGCCGCCACCTCCTGATGTTCACTCTTTATTGAAAACTCGCAGAGCCTGCCGCGAGTAATAAAGGTAAAGATCACTATCGTCAGGCAAACAATAAAGACGATGCCTAACGCAGTTTTTAATGGCGTCATGCCTTTTACTCCTTGTCAAAAAAAGAATAAGAGGCTACTCTCAACTTGTTGGAGTTGAGGGAGTAGCCTCGGGTAAATGAAAATTTCCCGGGGCTTTCTACTTTCTGTCCCTCAACAATGCTCAAGACAGAAAGTCTTAAGCACCCGCCGCACATCTTATCCCTCTGAATTAAAATGCAAAGATGTAATTCTATTCTGCGTAAATTACATTATTTCTGCGAGCCGCTTTCCAGAATAATAATTTCTATTTCTTATGAATTAATCGGAAATAAAAAGGGAGTGAATATATCACTCCCTTTATTCAACGATAAATTAACGGCTTCAACCCATTGCGCTTTCGCGCAGTCGGGCTTTCAGCTTGTTATATTCGTCGATCACATACTGTTCCGCAGCGTGTTGATCCGCAATGGGCTCCACGTTTACGGCGCAGTATTTATACTCCGGCGTTTTGGTTATCGGGCTTAAGTTCTCGGTCACCAGCTCGTTGCAGGCGCCAATCCACCACTGGTAGGTCATATAGACTGCCCCTTTGTTCGGACGGTCGCTGACCTGCGCGCGGGTAATGATGCGGCCTTTACGCGAATTCACCCACACCAGCGCTTCATCTTCAATACCGAGCCGTTCGGCATCGGCGGTGTTGATCTGCGCGTAACCCGGTTCATCCGCCAGCGCCGCCAGCGCGGCGCAGTTGCCGGTCATGGAACGGCAGGAGTAGTGGCCCACTTCACGCACGGTGGAGAGCACCATCGGATACTCGTCGGTGAGCTTATCGATCGGCGCGACCCAGTCGCAGGTGAAGAACTGCGCCAGCCCGTTCGGGGTGTCGAACTTCTCTTTAAAGAGGAATGACGTCCCCTGATCGGATTCTGACTCATCCCGGCACGGCCACTGGATGTAGCCCAGCTCACCCATTTTTTCATAGGTTGCCCCATAAAAGTCCGGGCACAGATGCCGCAACTCGTCCCAGATCTCCTGGGTGTTGTTGTAGTGCATCGGGTAGCCCATGCGGGTGGCGATTTCGCTGATGATCTGCCAGTCCGTTTTCAGATCCCATTTCGGCTCGACGGCCTTGAAGAAGCGCTGGAAGCCGCGGTCTGCCGCCGTATAGACACCTTCATGCTCGCCCCAGGAGGTCGACGGCAAAATCACATCCGCCGCTGCCGCGGTTTTGGTCATAAAGATATCCTGAACAATCACCAGCTCCAGATCCTCAAAGCCTTTGCGCACTGCGGACAGTTCGGCGTCGGTCTGGAGCGGATCTTCACCCATGATGTAGGCCGCACGCACTTCACCGTGCGCCGCGCGGTGCGGCAGCTCGCTGATGCGATACCCGGTGTGTGCCGGCAGGCTCTCCACGCCCCAGGCCTTCGCAAACTTCTCGCGGTTTTCCGGGAATTTGACGTACTGGTAGCCCGGATAGGTGTCCGGCAGCGCGCCCATATCACACGCACCCTGCACGTTATTCTGACCACGCACCGGGTTCACGCCCACATGCGCTTTACCCAGATTGCCGGTCAGCATGGCGAGGCTGGTGAGCGAGCGCACGGTTTCCACGCCCTGGTAGAACTGGGTCACGCCCATGCCCCAGAGAATGGCGGCGGTTTTTGCCCCGGCATACATTCTGGCCGCCTGACGAATCTCCTGCGCGCTGACGCCGGTTATCGCTTCGACGGATTCAGGCGTATAGCCCTCGACTATTTTCTTATACTCTTCAAAGCCTTCTGTACGGGTCGCGACAAACGCCTGGTCGTACAGGTTCTCCTCAATAATGACGTGCCCCATTGCGTTCAACAGCGCGATGTTTGAACCGTTTTTCAATGCAATGTGCATATCCGCAATGCGCGCGGTTTCAATTTTGCGCGGATCGCAGACGATGATTTTCGCCCCATTCTGTTTAGCGCGAATAACGTGGTTCGCGACGATAGGGTGAGAATCCGCCGGGTTATAACCAAAGATGAAGACGAGATCGGTATTATCTATCTCGTTGATGGCATTACTCATTGCGCCGTTACCGACCGACTGGTGCAGACCTGCAACCGATGGGCCGTGTCAGACGCGAGCGCAGCAGTCGACGTTATTGGTACCAATAACGGCGCGCGCGAATTTTTGCATCACATAGTTGGTTTCATTCCCGGTTCCGCGTGAGGAGCCGGTGGTCTGAATCGCATCCGGGCCATACTTGGCCTTGATGGCGCTGAGGCGCGTGGCGACGTAATCCAGCGCTTCATTCCAGGAGACGGCTTCCAGCTTGCCGCCGCGCTCGCGGCGGATCATAGGGGTTTTCAGGCGCGGGGTGAGGATTTGGGTATCGTTAATAAAATCCCAGCCGTAATATCCTTTCAGGCACAGCGTGCCCTGATTGGTTTTACCCTGCGCCGCTTCCGCCCGGACGATTTTGCCGTTATTGACCACCAGGTGGATCTTGCAACCTGAGGCACAATAAGGGCAAACCGTGACGACTTTTTTCATCACTTTGCTCCAGTTAAACAGTTCTTACCTGCCCAATATGCAGCTTCTATGCCATGTTTTTATTATGGGTATTTCCTGACTTTACGACCCTTTGCGTGGCAAAACCCTGACGAAAAACAGCCAATCGTCAAAATTGACGTGTCGAAAGGGCAGGGGATGTGACATGGATTGAATTTCCGTCACGTAAAAAACAATTCGGCTGGAGCCGGCGGCAGAATGGTTCAGACTTAACATAATTCCCTGACGGAAGCATGCGATGAAACCGGCGATTCTGGTGGTTGACGATGATGTCGCAGTCTGCGAACTGCTACAGGATGTGCTCAGCGAGCACGTCTTTACCGTACTGACGTGTCACTCTGGGCAGGACGCGGTGAACCGTGTCCAGCAGGACTCCGGCATTGCGCTGGTTCTGCTGGACATGATGCTGCCGGATATCAACGGATTACAGGTTTTACTGCAACTGCAAAAGCAGCGACCATCGCTACCGGTGGTAATGCTGACGGGGCTGGGAAGTGAATCAGATGTGGTCGTCGGGCTGGAAATGGGCGCTGATGATTACATCGGAAAACCGTTCAATCCGCGCGTGGTGGTCGCCCGCGTTAAGGCGGTGCTGCGTCGTACCGGCGCGCTGGACGCGGAGCCTGCCGCGCCGCGCGTTGAAGGTATTGCCTTTAACGGCTGGACGCTGGACACCACCCGCTGCGAGCTGAGCGATCCGCAGCGTAATACCGTGCCGTTAACCCAGGGCGAATATGGCCTGCTGCTGGCATTAACGCAAAACGCCCGCCGGGTACTGAGTCGTGAACAGCTGCTGAAGCTGACCCACAGCGAAAGCGCCGAGGTCTTTGACCGCACTATCGACGTGTTGATCATGCGGCTACGGCGAAAAATTGAGGTCAATCCGCACCAGCCTCTGCTGATCAAAACCATTCGCGGTCTGGGCTATGTTTTTGCCACGGACGTTTCCCATCATGAGAAAGCCGCCTGACCGTTCTCCTGAATAAACGCCTGAAGCTCGGCCAGCGTTTTCGCGCCGTCAATCGCATTAGCCGCCAGCAGGCTGGCCCGCGCGCAGGCGTGCGCCAGATAAATACTCTCCGTCAGCGGCAGGGATTCATGGCAGCCGTATAAAAAGCCCGCGCAAAACGCGTCGCCCGCGCCGACGCTGCCGATAATCTCGTCCTGCGTCAGCTTCCACGACGGAACCCATTGCCCTTTTTCACCCGGCGCTTCACCCCATGCCCCTTCCGGACAGTGGATCACCACCCGCTGTCGCACGCCTGCCGCCAGCAGTTGTGTGGCAGCGTCGGCGATATGGGCCATGTTCAGCGCATCATGGCCGTCACGGATCTCAAGCCCGCTAAACTCACCGGCTTCCAGCTCGTTAATCACCAGATAATCAAGATGGCGCAGGGCAGGGAGCACCAGCGGCTGATAGCGCGGATCGCCCTTGCGGGACACCAGATCGAGCGAGGTTTCATACCCCTGATCGCGCATCTGTGCCAGTAACCGCGCGCTGCGGGTGCCAAATTCCTCGTCCGGCATGTCCAGGCTGTCGAGCAGCAGCAGGTAGCCGAGATGGAAGATCTTCAGCGATCCGTCTAAACGATCGAAGGCGGGAAGATCCAGCAGGCGGTTGGCGCCCGGCGAGTGGAAAAAAGTGCGCTGTCCGCTGGGGTCGGTCATCACCTGCGACATCGACGTTGGGGCGAACGTTGTACGCTCCACGCGCTGGCGATTGACGTGATACTGGTCGAGCATCGCCAGAATATAGTCTCCGTCGCTGTCTTCCCCAATCAGCCCCACCGCCTGTAACGGCAGGCCGACGTGCATTTTCGCCAGCGTCAGCAGAACGTTGAGCGGCGCACCGCCGGTTGAGCGCTCACTGTGGGTGATTTCCGCCAGCCAGCCGCGCTCCGGCCACTGTACGATCTGGTGGACGTGATCCACCAGCATGTTGCCTGCGGCGATAATCCCTTTGCGTTCCATTATGCCTGCCCCGCGCTGCCGAAGATGCGCATCTGTTCCGCAACCGTATCGGTAATGGCCTCTTCAATGCCCAGCAGCAGCTCTGCAAATTCATCGTACAGCGGCTGGCGGTTTGCCATGCGCTGCTCAACGGCGGCGAGCGCGGCCTGCGACATGCCGGTATAAAAGTTGATTTTATGAATGCCCAGCTCGATGGCGCGGCGGAAATCAGTATCGCTTATGCCAGAGCCGCCGTGTAAAACCAGCGGCAGGCCCGTCTGCTGTCGAATGGCGTCCAGACGCGGGAAATCAAGCTTCGGCTCGCCCTTGTATTTGCCGTGCGCGTTGCCAATGGCGACCGCCAGCGCGTCGATACCGGTTAAATCGACAAACTCGCGCGCCAGCTGCGGATCGGTGAAGAAGGCTTCATCCGCATGCCCGTAAAGCGCACCCCCTTCATCACCCCCGACCGCGCCCAGCTCCGCCTCTACCGAGACGCCCACCGCATGGCACATCTTCACCACTTCCCGCGTCTGGCGGATATTTTCCTCATAGCTCAGCGTCGAGCCGTCGAACATCACCGAGCTGAACCCTAAGCGCAGGGAGCGCACGACGGCCTCAAAATGCAGCCCGTGGTCGAGGTTAAGCACCACGGGAATATCGTGACGGGCGGCTTCGAACTTCACTGCTTCGACAAGCGACTCCAGAGACACGTACTTAAAATGCACTTCGGCGATGTTGATGATGAACGGCGAGCGTTCCTGTTTCGCGGCGGCAAACAGCGCACGCAGGAAGTGGGAGTCGAGCACGTTGAACGCGCCCAGGGCGTAGCGGTGTTCCCTGGCGTGGGCCAGACCATCGGCAAGAGAAATCAATGGCATCATTCACTCCTTATATCCGAAACAGGTTGTACTCGTTGCACAGCACCAGCACCGCCGGTTCGTCTTCTTCAATGGTGTTGTAGCGGTCAATGGGCTGTAAAAAGTGGTTGTCGTGTTCATCGTCATTGACCGACGACACTTCGCCCACCAGCACGTCGCCAAAGCCGCGTTCACCCCAGAAACTGTGGTACAGGCCGGGCGTCAGGCAGATGCTCTCCCCTGGTGTGAGGCGCAGCTGGCTGCCGGGCGTGTGCGTCTGCCGACAGCCGTCGACGGTAACGGTCACGTCGGTGTTTTCGGTCTCTTCATGCGCGCCCGCATTCCATAACTCAATAATCAGATTCCCGCCGCCGCGGTTAATGATGTCCTCCCGCTTGCGCCAGTGAAAATGCATCGGCGTCACCTGGCCGTCGCGGACGTGCATGATTTTTTCGGCATAGCACTTTTCATAGGGCACGCCGTTGGGGGAGCCGTTGCGCAGGGTGAACAGCGTTAACCCCTGTGCAGCGAAGTTGTTGCCACCAAATGCCGTCACGTCCCAGCCGAGCCTGAGGTCAAACACCTCCTGCCATGCGGCCTGGTCAAGCTGCTGCCATTTTGTCGGCGGAAAGCTGGCAAAAGGCGGGAGATGCACGTCGTGCATGGAGAAGAACTGCCGCGTATGGCCGAGGATTTCATTGATGTCGGAGCGTTTCATGGGGACTCCTTGAAAACAGTTCCCTCTCCCGGTGGGAGAGGGAAAAGGATCATTTAACCGTCCACCCCTTATACGTGCCGACGTTCTTTTTATCGATCATCGTCACCGGGATCAGCACAGGCTCTTTCGGCGCAGGTTTGCCCTGAAGAATGTCATAGCCGATCTCCACCGCCTTCGCCGCCATCACCTGCGGATCCTGCGCTGGCGTCGCCACAAACAGGGAGTTTTCGCGCTTCAGGGCTTCTTCACCGTCCGGGCTGCCATCCACACCAACGATAAAGAACTCGTTGCGCTGCGCCTGCTTCGCGGCCAGATCGGCGCCGATCGCGGTAGGATCGTTAATCGCGAATACGCCGTCGATCTTCGGATTAGCCGCCAGCAGGGAGGTCATGACCTCCAGCCCGCCTTCACGGCTGCCTTTGGCGTTCTGGTTATCCGAGAGCACTTTGATATCCGGGTGGCGCCTGAACTCGGTCTGGCAGCCCTCCACGCGGTTTTGTACCGCAGAAACCGGCGGCCCGTTGATGATCACCACGTTGCCTTTACCTTTCAGGCGGTCGGTAATGTACTTACAGGCCATCTCACCCGCCTGGGTGTTATCGGAGGTGATGGTCGCATCGGCCCCTTCCGCCGCCACGTCAACCGCCACGACCACGATCCCCGCCTCTTTGGCGCGTTTTACCGCCGGGCCGATCCCTTTGGAATCCGCGGCGTTGAGGATGATCATGTCCACTTTCGCCGCAATGAAGTTATCAATCTGCGACACCTGCTGGCCCAGATCGTACCCGCTGGAGACCAGCGTCACCTTGACGTTGTCCCCCGCCAGCTTGCGCGCTTCCAGCTCGGCACCTTTGGTGATCTGCACGAAGAACGGGTTAGCCAGGTCGCCCACCGTCACGCCGATGGATTTCAGATCTTTTGCCTGCGCAAACGGGGTTGCGGCCAGCAGCGCGCCAGCACAGAGCGCGGTCACTAAGGGCTTCAATCTCATGCTGTATTCCTCACGTAGGGTATTGTTGTTATGCACTTTGATGGTGTCGGGTACGGTATTTGTCGATCAGCACCGCAATGATGATCACCGCCCCTTTGATCACCAGCTGCCAGAAGTAGGAGACGCCCATCAGCGTCATGCCGTTGTTGAGGGTGGCGATGATCAAGGCACCGACCAGCGTGCCGGTGATCGTGCCGATCCCGCCGACGAAGCTGGTGCCGCCGAGGATCACCGCCGCAATTGCATCCAGCTCATACCCCGTGCCGAGGTTGCCATTGGCGCTGTAGAGACGTGAAGCGCTCATGACGCCGCCGAGACCGGAGAGCAGGCCGCTCATGCCGTAGACAAACAGCAGCACCAGCCAGACCTTAATGCCCGTTAAGCGCGCCGCCTGCATATTGCCGCCGACCGCATAGATGTGAACGCCGAGGGTTGTGCGACGCAGAATAAACCAGCACACCACAATCACCGCCAGGGCGATCACAACCAGCCAGGGGATCGGGCCGAGGTAGTTATTGCCGATCCACTCGAAGTTGATGTTGGAGTTAATGACCGTCGTGCCGTCCGCCAGCAGGTAGGCCGCGCCGCGCAGCGCCGTGTAGGTGCCGAGCGTGACGATAAATGGCGGAAGTCCGGCGAAGGCCACCAGCGCGCCGTTGAACAGCCCCAGTACCATACCGAGCATTAGCGCCGCCGGAATGGAGAGCATCGCAAATTCAGGGATAAGCGAGACCACCATCGCCGCCACCGCCGTGGTGCCCAGAATCGAGCCCACGGAGAGGTCAATACCGCCGGTCAGGATGATGAAGGTCATCCCGGCCGCCAGAACAATGTTGATCGACGCCTGCCGGGTAATATTGAGCAGGTTACTTTCTGTGAAAAAGTTCGGAGCGATAAAGCCAAATACAGCCACAATCAGGATTAAAATCGGCAAAATGCCGATCGTTTGCATCAGATCGCTCATCAGCATTTTTTTGGCAGAGGCGGATTTCGCCACCTGCTGCGGATGGGTTGGAGTTGTCATAATTACACCGCCTGATGATGTGTGTCGTTCACGCCGGTTGCCAGCGTCATGATGTTTTCCTGAGAGATGTCGCGCCCGTGCAGTTCACCCGCAATGCTGCCTTCCCGCATCACGTACACCCGGTCGCTCATTCCTACTACTTCCGGCAGCTCGCTGGAGATCATCAGGATCGCCACCCCTTTGCGCGCCATCTGGTTCATGATGCGGTAGATCTCGCTTTTTGCCCCGACGTCCACGCCGCGCGTGGGTTCGTCCAGAATCAGAATGCGCGGGCCTATCGCCACCCAGCGGGAGATCAGCAGTTTTTGCTGGTTGCCGCCGGAGAGCCCGCCTGCGCGCACCTGAGAATGCGGCACGCGGATATTGAGCAGGGCGATGGCGTCATCGGAAATCGACTGCGCTTTTTTGCGGTTCAGCCAGCCGAAGGTGGCGTCGCGCTCCAGCGTCGCCATGGTGATGTTCTCCTGCGCCGCCAGCTCCAGAAATAGCCCCTGCTCCTTGCGGTTCTCGGTGAGAAAACCGATGCCGTTCTCAATGGCCGCGCGCGGGGAGTGGATCACCACCGGTTCGCCGTCCACCTCAATCATGCCGCCGGTGGCTTTGCGCACGCCGAAGATCAGCTGCGCCAGCTCAGAACGCCCGGCGCCGACCAGCCCTGCCAGCCCGACGATTTCACCGGAGCGAACCTGCAAACTGCACGGCTGCACTTTTTTGCCATCCGTGAGGTGATGCACGTTCAGACGCGGGCTGCCGAGCGGAATATCGCGCTCTTTGTTGAACAGGTCGCTTAACGGACGACCCACCATCATGCGCACCAGCTCGGAGGCGTTGAGCTTGTCGCGCGTCAGGCTGCCGACGTATTGCCCGTCGCGTAGCACGCTGACGCGGTCAGAGAGTTCATACACTTCCGCCATGCGGTGGCTGATGTAGATAATCGCCATCCCTTCATCGCGCAGGCGCAAAATCAGTTCGAACAGACGGTGGGTTTCGCGTGAGGAGAGGGCGGCGGTAGGTTCGTCCATCACCAGAATGCGGCTGTTGCGGTGCAGCGCGCGGGCGATCTCCACCTGCTGTTGCTCGGCGATGGTCAGTTTCATGACCAGGTCGGTGGCGCTGAACTGCGCGCCCAGACGGTCAATGACCGCCTGGGCCTGGGCAGCCATCTCTTTGCGCTGGACCAGCCCGCCGCGCGACAGCTCGCTACCGAGAAAAATGTTTTCCGCCACGGTCAGGTTAGGAGCAAGCTGCATCTCCTGATAAATCAGGGTAATTCCTGCGGCCAGCGCATCCTTCGGCCCTTTGATGTGAAACGGCTGACCGTCGATGAGGATGTCGCCGCTGCTGGCGGTATAGGCGCCTGCGAGGATCTTCATCAGCGTGCTCTTTCCGGCGCCGTTTTCCCCCATCAGCGCGTGGATCTCACCGGGGAAAACCGTCAAATCCACGCCCTTGAGCGCGTGGAAATTGCCAAAGGTTTTGGCAATGTGGCGCATCTCTAAAACCGGGGTTCTGCTCATGGCGGATCTCCTGTGAATGTCGATATCTGCACTTCATCACAGGCGCGTAAATGCAAAATGTCAGAAGCTGTTCATATTTGTCATAGTTATGAATAGCTAATCGCCATCACATTTTCCTTTTCCCTCTCCCTGTGGGAAGAGGGCCAGGGTGAGGGCACCAAACCGCAGAGGAGCCCAAACCCATGCCATCACGCCCCCCGTTCTTCACCAGCGCCCGCGGTCGCCTGCTGATATTTAACCTGCTGGTGGTGGCGGTAACGCTGATGGTCAGCGGCGTGGCGGTGCTCGGCTTTCGTCATGCCAGCCAGATCCAGGAGCAGGTGCAGCAGCAAACGCTGGATGACATGACCGGCAGCATGAACCTCGCGCGCGACACGGCCAATGTGGCAACGGCGGCGGTGCGGCTGTCGCAGGTGGTCGGTGCGCTGGAGTACAAAGGCGAAGCTGAGCGGCTTAAACAGACGCAGATGGCGCTGCGCCACTCGCTGGAGCAGCTTGCCGATGCGCCGCTGGCGCAGCAGGAGCCGGCGCTGGTGACGCGTATTATTCGCAGGAGCAATGAGTTACAGCAGAGCGTGACGGGAATGCTGGAGCGCGGGCAAAAACGGCATCTGGAGCGTAACGCGCTGCTCAGCGCGCTGTATCAAAGCCAAAGCTACCTGCGTCATTTGCAGGATATCAACCGTCGTTACGCGAGCAATGTGCCAGACGCCCGGCAGCTTGCAGAGATGGACAGGCTGATCGTTGCCGCCATTGATACCCCTTCACCGCGCGCCACGGTGCAGCAGCTGGATGCAGTAACCGCGATGTTACCCGCGAGCGCCCTGCAACCGGTGGTCAACCTGGTGCTCCCGGATTTTAATGATGAGCTGCGCAAGCTCGCGCCACTGTCGAAGCAGCTGGAAGAGAGCGATCTGTCCATCAGCTGGTACATGTTCCACATCAAGGCGCTGGTAGCGATATTAAACCGCGACATCAATCAGTACGTTGAACAGGTGGCACAGGCCTCCCGGCTGCGTACCGCCCAAAGTCACCAGGAGCTGCGCTCCATCAGCGTGTTTATCAGCGTTTTCGCGGTGCTGGCGCTGATCATCACCGGCTGCGCCTGCTGGTATATTTATCGCAATCTGGGCTCCAACCTGACGGCTATCTCAAGGGCAATGTCGCGTCTCGCTCACGGAGAGCAGAATGTGTCGGTGCCCGCACTACAGCGGCGTGATGAGCTGGGGGAACTGGCGCGCGCGTTTAACGTTTTTGCACGCAATACCGCTTCGCTGGAGCACACCACGCGGCTGCTTAAGGAGAAGACCTCGCAGATGGAGGTCGACCGCATCGAACGTCAGGGGCTGGAGGAGGCGCTGCTGCACAGCCAGAAAATGAAGGCGGTCGGGCAACTGACGGGCGGTCTGGCGCATGATTTTAATAACCTGCTGGCGGTGATTATCGGCAGTCTGGAGCTGACCGATTCAGCGTCACCGGACGCGCCGCGCATCACTCGTGCGCTCAAAGCCGCGGAACGCGGGGCCATGCTCACCCAGCGTCTGCTGGCCTTCTCGCGCAAGCAATCCCTGCAACCCCATGCGGTAGAGATGAAGCCGCTGCTGGAGAACCTGAGCGAGCTGATGCGGCACTCCCTTCCCGCCACGCTGACGCTGGATATTGAAGCGCAAACCCCGGCCTGGCCCGCATGGATTGACGTCAGCCAGCTGGAAAACGCCATTATCAACCTGGTGATGAACGCCCGTGATGCAATGGAGGGGCAAAACGGTGTGATTAAAATCCGCACCTGGAACCAGCGTGTGACCCGCAGCGACGGGCGCAGGCAGGATATGGTCGCGCTGGAGGTGATTGACCACGGCTGTGGGATGTCGCAGGAGGTGAAATCTCAGGTCTTTGAACCGTTCTTTACCACCAAACAGACCGGCAGCGGCAGCGGATTAGGGCTGTCGATGGTGTACGGCTTTGTGCGTCAGTCCGGGGGGCGCGTTGAGATCGAAAGCGCGCCGGGGCAGGGAACCACCGTGCGGCTCCAGCTGCCGCGCTCGACGCTGCCCGCGTTCTCCAATGATGCCGCGCTGGCGACCACGGCCCCGACAGAAAGTGAGCTGCTTGTGCTGGTCCTGGAAGATGAGGCGGGCGTGCGGCAGACCCTGTGTGAGCAACTGCACCAGCTTGGCTACCTGACGCTCGAAGCCGAAAACGGCGAGCAGGCGCTGAACATGCTGGACGCATCACCGGATATCGGCATGTTTATCAGCGACCTGATGCTGCCGGGCGGCCTGAGCGGTGCGGAGGTGATCGGCCATGTACGCAGCCACTATCCGCAGTTGCCGGTGCTGCTGATCAGCGGGCAGGATTTGCGCCCGGCGCATAACCCGCAGCTGCCGGACGTTCCGTTACTGCGTAAGCCGTTTACCCGCCAGCAGCTGGCGCAGGCACTGCGGAAGGTGATGGTAATTTGAGATTCCTCCGCTACTCCCGTTAACAGCCAGTCATTACTTTAAGGCCAGTTCACCTGCGAGTCTGGCCTTATGAAACGTTACTCTACCGCTCTGTTATTGGGTCTGCTGACTTTAACCAGCCAACTGGCGCATGCCGATGTGATTGATGATGCTATTGGCAATATTCAGCAGGCGATCAACGACGCCTATAACCCCGGCAGCAGCCGTAATGACGATGACGACGATCGTTACGACCGCAGCCGTCAAATCGACAGCCGACAGTACGACGATCGTCGTCGACAGTTAGAAGATCGACGCCGCCGTTTAGACGAGCGTCAGCGTCAGTTGGACGACGACAGGCGTCGGTTAGAAGAGGACGAGCGCAGGTTGGAAGACGATTACGATCGCGGCTAAGTGCGGCCTGTTGCCCTCACCCCAACCCTCTCCCACGGGAGAGGGAGAAAACCTAATCCAGCACCAGCACCATCCCGTCATACCCCGCTTCAATGCCGGACGGCAGCGGGTTATCCATCATCCACACGTCAAACTGATGGCTGATATGCGTCAGGATCACCTGCGGACAGCCAATCACCTCGTTCAGCGCAATCACCGTATTCAAATCACAATGGTTGCGCGGCGTCTCCGGGCGCGGTTGATGGCTACAGTCGATAATCATCGCCTGCGGCTGATTGTTTAGCAGAAACGTCACCGTTTTATCCGGCAGTCCGGCGGTATCAGAAAGCCACGCCACGCGGCTGTGGGCGGACTCCAGCAGATAGCCAAACGTGAGTTTTGAATGGTTGAGCGGCAGCGGCGTGACCCGCAAGCCCTGAAGTTCAAACGTCACAAATGGCTCCACCGTGTGGCTGAAATCCAGGATGCCCGGATGTTTGAACAGATCGTCACAGCCTGCCTCGTCTGGCGGACCGTAGACGGGAATGGTGGCGCCTACGCCCCAGCGCAGAGGGAAAAGCCCCTGAACGTGATCCATATGATAATGGGTAAGCAAAAACTGCTGGAAGCTGCCCGCAGGCCAGTCGTCCATCAGGTGTGGAATACCCGCGTCCAGCAAGGTGACCGCATCGTTGAATTTCACCGCCGCGCTACAGGGGCGACGGCGATAATTTTCCTGTAAACGCGCCCGTCGGCACGCCGCGCAGTCGCAGCCAAACACCGGCACCAGCTGCGCCCCTCCGGTTCCTGTCAGCGTGATCGTCAGACTCATAACGCCCCTCTACAGCGGTTTGGTGAAGCGGAAATGGCTTTGCGTATACCCTTCACGAACATAAAAACGGTGCGCGTCCACGCGCTTCACGCTGGTGGAAAGCTCGGTCAGCTCGGCGCCTGCCTGCCGTGCGACGTCCTCTGCCCAGGCCAGCAGCTGGCTGCCCACTTTTAATCCACGCGCCTGCGGCATCACCACCAGTTCCTGGATCTCGCCGATCCAGCGGGCGTGATGCAGGTGAAACTGCATATGCAGGCCGATCATCCCGATGATCTGCCCGTCCAGCTCGGCCAGCTGGTAGCGCATATTGTGATCCTGCAAGTTGGCCAGATACCCGGCGTGAAACGCCTGATGATCGAACTCGGCCTGCTTAAGTTCGCAGATCAGCGCGTAAACGATCGGCGCATCGTCGGCGGTGGCGGGGCGAAGCTGGCAGTCAGGCATGTTGTTTCACCTTCTGGCGAATGAGCGATAGAAAGGTCTCGACTGACTGTAGCAAACTTCCGTCGTTATTGAGGAGATGGCAACCCGACGGGGTGTAACGCGCCGCCCGTTCCAGCCGCTGGTCGATCTCGCGCGCGTTTTCGCGCCCCCGCTTTTGCAGCCGGCTACGCAGAACGTCCGGGGAAACCTGCAAACAGACCGGGAGCAACGCCGCTTCGTACCGGGCGCGAGCCTGCGGGAGATGCGCCCGCGAGCCGTTGACCAGCACGTCAAAGCCCGCGTGCAGCCAGAGGTCGATCTCGATGCCGACGCCATAGTAGTAACCGTTGGCATGCCAGCTCAGCGCCAGCAGGTTTTGCCCGGCGCGGGTAAAAAACTCCTGCTCGCTCAGGGCGATATGGTTTTCACTCCCGGCGTTTGCCGCGCGGGTAATGTAGCGGTGCGCTACCAGCAGCTGTGAATGTTCCCGCTGCCGTAACGCCGACAGCAGGCTGTCCTTCCCGGAGCCGGACGGGCCCATTAACCAGATGAGTCTTCCCATCAGAACACCCTTTTTCCCTGACGCCAGACGTGGTCGATATGAACGTGCTCGCCCTTGCGGTGCGCCAGCACCAGGTCTGCCCGTTTGCCTTCGGCAATCTCACCGCGATCGTGAAGGTTGAGCGCGCTGGCCGGGTTTTTTGTCACCAGGCGAATCGCCTGTGGCAGCGTGAAGCTGTTGCCCTCATCGTCCGCCACCCGGAACGCCGCGTCCAGCAGGCTGGCGGGGTAATAGTCAGAGGAGAGGATATCCAGCAGGCCGAGCGAGGCGAGCTTGCTTGCCGCCACGTTGCCGGAGTGCGACCCGCCGCGTACGATGTTCGGCGCGCCCATCAGGACGTTCATGCCATGCTTACGTGATGCTTCTGCCGCCTCGAACGTGGTGGGAAATTCGGCGATCACGCTCCCAAGCTGGTGGGATTCGCGCACGTGATCGTGCGTGGCGTCATCATGGCTGGCCAGGGCAATATTACGGTCCCGGCACATAGCGGCAATGGAGAGGCGATTCGGCTGCGACCACTGGGCCGCCAGCGCCAGCTGCTCTTCTTCGTAACGGGCCATCTCCGCGTCGCTGAGAGAATATTTGCCCTGATAGTATTCGCGATACTTTTCAATGTTGGCGAACTGGCGCTGTCCCGGCGAGTGATCCATCAGGGAAACCAGCGAGACCGGCTCGCGGCCCACCAGCTTCTCAAACAGCGGCAGGGTGGTGTGGTGCGGCAGCTCGCAGCGCAGGTGCAGGCGGTGCTCGGCGCGGTTGAGGCCGCGCTTTTGCGTCTCCTCCACGGCGTTGATCATCTTCTCCAGGTTCTCCAGGCGATCGCCGCCGTCGCGCACGTCGCCGATCGCCACCGCGTCCAGCACCGTGGTGATGCCGCTGGCGACCATCAGCGCGTCGTGGCTGCTCATCGCTGAATGCGCAGGCCAGTCCACCTTCGGGCGCGGGGTGAAGAATTTATCGAGATTATCGGTATGCAGCTCAATCAGCCCCGGTAGCAGCCAGCCGCCTTCGCCGTCCATCGCGTCCGGTGAGCGGCTCTGGGTTTCGGCAAAGGCGCGGATGACACCGTCCCGCACCTCAACCGAGCCGTTCACGACCTCATTTTCCAGCACCAGCCTGACATTATTGATAATCATACGTTTGTCCCCATCGGGTGCAGTCTGTCCGCCACGCGATGGCGTACGGCGTCGTCGTGGAAGATCCCGACGATCGCCGCGCCGCGCGCTTTGGCCTGTTCGATCAGTTCTATCACCGCTGCGCTGTTTTTACTGTCGAGCGAGGCGGTGGGTTCATCCAGGAGTAAAATCGGGTAATCGACGATAAAGCCGCGGGCGATGTTGACGCGCTGCTGCTCGCCGCCGGAAAAGGTCGACGGGGCGAGGTGCCACAGACGCTCCGGTACGTTGAGACGCGTCAGCAGGCTGGCGGCTTTAGCGGCGCAGGTTTCGCGCGGCACGCCGAGATCCAGCAGAGGCTGCATGACCACGTCCAGGGCGGAGATCCGCGGGATCACCCGCAGGAACTGGCTGACCCAGCCGATCGTCGAGCGGCGTACTTCCAGCACTTTGCGCGCGGGAGCCTGGACCAGATCAACCCATTCATTGTTATGGCGGATATGGATATGGCCTTCGTCCGGCAGATAATTGGCGTACAGGGAGCGCAGCAGGGTGGATTTTCCGCTGCCGGAATGGCCATGCAGCACCACGCATTCGCCGTTGCTGACCTCTAATGAGGCATTTTGCAGTACCGGCAGGCGGACACCGTTTTGCTGGTGGAGCACAAAGGTTTTACTGACATTTTCAACGTGGATCATGTTGGCCTCTTAATTCTGTAATACCGAGGACACCAGCAGTTGGGTGTACGGATGATGGGGATCGTCGAGCACCCGATCGGTCAGCCCACTTTCCACCACCTGACCCTGCTTCATCACCAGCAGGCGGTCCGCCAGCAGGCGCGCAACGCCTAAATCGTGGGTGACAATCACTACCGCCAGGTTCAGCTCCACCACCAGGCCGCGCAGCAGATCCAGCAGGCGCGCCTGCACGGAGACGTCCAGCCCACCGGTCGGTTCATCCATAAACACCAGCTTCGGATGGGTGACGAGATTGCGGGCAATCTGTAAACGCTGCTGCATGCCGCCGGAGAAGGTGGTCGGCAGGTCGTCGATGCGCGAGGCGGGAATTTCAACCTCTTCCAGCCAGTGCTGCGCCGTGGCGCGGATGTTGCCGTAGTGGCGCGCGCCGGTGGCCATCAGCCGTTCGCCGATGTTGCCCCCCGCCGAGACCTGGCGGCGCAGGCCATCCATCGGGTGCTGGTGCACCACGCCCCACTCGGTGCGCAGCAGGCGGCGGCGCTCGGCTTCGCTCATGCCATACAGCGACACGCCCTCATACAAAATGTCGCCATTCTGCGGCGTCAGGCGCGCGGAGATGGACTTCAGCAGGGTGGTTTTACCGGAGCCGGACTCGCCGACAATGCCCAGCACTTCGCCCGGCCACAGCTCAAACGACACGTCGCTAAAGCCTTTGCCCGGTGCATAAAGGTGAGTCAGGTTATTAACCGAAAGCAGCGGTTTCATTGGCTGTTCGCCTCGCTCTGTTGGCGGCAGTAATCGGTGTCGGAGCAGACAAACATCCGTTTGCCCGTGTCGTCCAGCACCACTTCATCCAGATAGCTATGCTTCGAGCCGCAGATGGCGCACGGCTCGTCCCACTCCTGCACCGTAAACGGGTGATCGTCAAAATCCAGGCTCTCCACACGGGTGTACGGCGGTACGGCGTAGATGCGTTTTTCCCGTCCGGCACCAAAAAGTTGCAGGGCGGGCATCATGTCCATCTTCGGGTTATCGAATTTCGGGATCGGCGACGGGTCCATCACGTAGCGGCCGTTCACCTTCACCGGATAGGCGTAGGTGGTGGCGATATGGCCGAAGCGGGCGATGTCCTCATACAGTTTGACCTGCATGATCCCGTACTCTTCCAGGGCGTGCATGGTTCGGGTTTCGGTTTCCCGCGGCTCGATAAAACGCAGTGGCTCCGGGATCGGCACCTGGAAAATCAAAATCTGATCTTCAGTCAGCGGGGTCTCCGGAATGCGGTGACGGGTCTGGATCAGCGTCGCGTCTTCGGTTTTTTCAGTGGTGTTGACGCCCGTTACGCGCTTAAAGAAGTTGCGGATCGACACGGCGTTGGTGGTGTCGTCTGCCCCCTGGTCGATGACCTTCAGCACGTCCGCTTCGCCGATCACGCTGGCGGTGATCTGAATACCGCCGGTGCCCCAGCCGTAGGGCATCGGCATTTCGCGGCCGCCGAACGGCACCTGGTAGCCGGGGATCGCCACAGCCTTAAGGATGGCGCGGCGGATCATGCGTTTAGTTTGCTCGTCCAGATAGGCAAAGTTGTAGCCGCTTAAGTTAGCCATTGGCGCGCTCCCGTTGCAGGCGTTTCAGCAGTTCCAGTTCGGCCTGGAAATCGACGTAGTGCGGCAGCTTGAGGTGCGAGACAAAGCCGGCGGCCTCAACGTTATCCGCGTGGGCCAGCACGAACTCTTCGTCCTGTGCCGGGCCTGCAATATGCTCGCCGTAGTCCGGCGCCTGGAGCGCACGGTCAACCAGCGCCATCGCCATCGCCTTGCGCTCGCTCAGGCCATACACCAGCCCGTAGCCGCGGGTAAAATGCGGATCTTCATTCTCTGGCGCGACAAAACCGTTGACCATTTCGCACTCGGTCATCAGCAGTTCGCCGATGTTCACCGCAAAACCCAGCTCTTCCGGCACAATTTCGACATCGAGATAACCGCTGCGGATCTCTGCCGCGAACGGGTGGTTGCGCCCGTAGCCGCGCTGCGTGGAGTAGGCCAGCGCCAGCAGATACCCTTCATCGCCGCGCATCAGCTGTTGCAGGCGGGACGAGCGCGAACAGGGATAGACCGGCGGCGTGCGAGTGATGTCATCCGGTGTGCTGCCGGTGTCTTCTTCCGCCTTCGCCAGCCCCTGGTTTGCCAGCAGGCTAAAGACGTGCGGGGAGGCGTCTTGTTCAGCGTCAGAGACGCTGAGCTGCGGTGTTTCACCGTTCGCCAGTAGAGTGAAGTCCAGCAGGCGATGGGTGTAGTCGTAGGTCGGACCAAGCAGCTGGCCGCCAGGAATATCTTTGTACACCGCAGAAATACGGCGCTCTAAACGCATTTCCGCCGTTTTCACCGGCTCGCTTACCACCAGCTTCGCAAGCGTAGTGCGGTAAGCGCGCAGCAGGAAAATGGCTTCCACGTTATCGCCGCTGGCCTGTTTCAGCGCCAGCGCCGCCAGCTCGCGGTCTGCGATGCCGCCTTCGGTCATCACGCGGTCGACGGCCAGGTTTAACTGCTGTTCAATCTGGGCGACGCTCAGCTCGGGTAAGGCGTCATCCCCCCGGCGTCTGTGCTCCTGCAAGGCATGGGCGGCGGCAATCGCCTTCTCGCCCCCTTTGACGGCAACGTACATCAGCACACCTCCACGTGAGTGGTTCTCGGGATCGCCAGCAGGCGCTCGCCGCAGGTCAGGATCAGGTCGATACCGAGCGGGAACGGATGCGGGCGCTCGGTCAGCTCATGAATGATGCACTCCGGCAGCTGGGGGGCGACCATCCGCTCGTCGGCGATCCCTGCCCCCGTCAGGCGTAGCATGCGGCCACCGCTCAGGCTGGAGACCTGCAAAATCAGCGTAGCGCTGGTTTCCGGTGCGACGGCGCTGCCTTCGCTCAGGGCATTAAGTTGTTCATGGCTGATTTGCTCGTCGGCCACGGTGAAGACCGCCTGCTGGGGCTGCTCGACCAGCGGCGCGTTGGTGTGAAAGCGCAGGTTCTGGCTGGCGATATCGTTCAGCAATGCCCCTGATAGCCATACCGGGGTGTCGTTGTCCGCCAGCGTCAGCAGCACGCTGGTAGAGGCGAGGTTCAGCGGCAGCCAGCCCTGGGAGAGCTGGTGCAGCGAGACAATGACGCCCGGCTCGCTCATGGCTTTCAGCAGTCGACGGAAACTCTGTTGGGCATCCTGGACGGCCAGGGTAAAAGCAGGTTGAAGCGTCATGCGTTGTCTCCGCGAACGAGCGTAAAGAAGTCGACCCGGCTGGTATTTACTTCGGCCTGACGCGCGGCAAGGCGTGCGGCGCGGTCAGCTTCCAGCGGGGCAATAAGGGTTTCCATTAACGTCTGAAAATGCGGCTGTTCCTGTAAAAGCGCGTCGATCGCTGCGCAGCGCTCGGCGTGCGTTTTGTCGCGGCCAAGTACGTAGCCGTAGCCCAGCGTGCCGCTTTTCAGGCGGATCACCGCGCGGGTGAGGGTGGCATCGCCGGCGAAGAAGCGCTCGCCGGTGCCGCCCATGCGTGCCTGGATCTGCACCAGGCCGATCTCCGGCGCGCGGATCGTGTCGTAATCCGGCGTCAGGCCGAGCGCGTTCATGCGGGCAGCCAGCGCAGCAGGCTGGCTGTGGGCCAGCACGCGCATCCAGCGCTGACGAGTGGAGGTGTCGAAGTGCATTCAGTGCTCCATGGTAAATTCAATCATGTCGGCGCGGGTCAGGCTGACGGAGTATTCCGTTGCGTTGACGTCGCCGTCACGGTGGTTGAGGGTGCGCACGCAGAGCAGCGGGGCCATGTTGGGGATCTCCAGCACCTTGCTCTCTTTCGCCTGCGCGCGGCGGGCGCTGATGCGCGTCTGGGTGCGTTTGAGCACGATACCCGTCGCGTCCTGAAGAAAATCATGCAGGGAACCGCTGGCGAAATGTTGCAGAACGGGCCAGAGGGTGAGGTCCGCGAAGTAGTGGTCGATCTGACAGACCGCCACGCCGTTCACCCGGCGCAACGTGCGCAGGTGAACGACGTTGTCGCCCTCCTGAATCCCCAGCGCGTCCGCCACGTGGCGGGAGGCCGGGCGCAGGACAGACAGCAGCTTTTCGCTGGTGGGGTGGCTGCCCTGATCGAGAAGGTTCTGGCTAAAACGCGCCTGGGCATTAAGCGGGTAGTCAAACGGACGCATCAGCACCAGCACGCCGACGCCCTGACGACGCTGGACCCAGCCGCGCTCCACCAGTTGATCGATGGCACGACGCAGGGTGTGACGATTCACTTCGTAGCGGTCGGCAAGCTGCTGCTCGGCAGGCAGGTAGTCTCCGCAGCGATAGTGCGTGCGCAGCTCCACTTCGAGCTTTGCCGCAATCTCTTGCCAGCGGGTGGGGTAACTGGTCGGATGTCTGGATAAGTGCATACCAATCAAAGCCTCGCTTCTCAGATGAAGTGCTTACGCAAACGTTGAGAGAGGAAATCCAGCAGGCTGACGGTGACGATGATGAGCACCATCAGGGCGCAGGTTTGCTGGAACTGGAAACCACGAATCGCTTCCCACAGGGTGACGCCAATGCCGCCTGCGCCCACCATGCCGACCACGGTGGCGGAGCGAACGTTGGACTCGAAGCGGTACAGGGAATAGGAGATGAGCAACGGCATCACCTGCGGCAGGACGCCGTACAGGATCTCTTCGATTTTGTTCGCTCCGGTTGCCCGGATGCCTTCCACCGGGCCGGGCTCGATGGCTTCAACCGCTTCGGAGAGCAGCTTGGAGAGCACGCCGGTGGTGTGGATGAACAGCGCCATCACGCCCGCGAACGGACCCAGGCCGACGGCGACCACGAATAGCATCGCAAAGACCATTTCGTTGATGGCGCGACAGGCGTCCATCAGGCGGCGCATCGGCTGGTAAACCCACCATGGCACGATGTTTTCGGCGCTCATCAGGCCAAACGGAATGGAGAGGATCACGGCGAGGGCGGTGCCCCAGACGGCAATTTGCAGGGTGATCGCCATTTCACCGAGGTAGTCCTGCCACTGGCTGAAGTCCGGTGGGAAGAAGTCGGCGGCGAAGGTCGCCATGTTGCCTGAGTCCCTGAAGAGCAGCAGCGGATCCATCTCCGCGCCCTTCCAGGAGATAACGAGCACCGCCAGCAGAACAGCCCAGCTTATGAGCGAGAACCAGCTGCGTTTTGGCGGCGGGAGGGTGATGGTTTGCATGTTGGCTCCTTTGGGTTTAGTCCCCTCTCCCTTGAGGGAGAGGGAGAAAGGCGTTACTGCACCGCTTTATTCACGCTGGTCATGGCGCCGAGCGCGGCGGTCAGGCGGTCAAGATCGTCCAGCTGCGCCTGAATTTCCGACACTTTGCTGTTCTTCTCTTCGTCCTTCAGGCCTTTGTTGTCCTTCACGCCCTGCATCTGCTTGAACAGCGCCAGCTGGCGAATCGGCACCAGTTGCAAATCGCTGGACGCGCGGAACGGTGCCCAGCCCAGACGTGCCAGAACCGCTTTCTCTTCCGGCGTTTTGCCGTAGTTCATAAAGAAGTCGTAGACCTTGTCCTTGGTGTTCTCGGAGAGGTTTTTGCGCCACACGATCGGGTCGCCCGGGATCAGCGGTGATTTCCAGATAACCTTGATTTCCTTCAGCTTTTCCGGCGCGGAGGTCTTCAGCTTGTCGAGGTTTTCAGTGTTGTTGGTAGCAACGTCAACCTGCTTATTCGCCACGGCCAGGGCATTGGTTTCGTGGCTGGCGTTAACCGTGCGCTTAAAGTCGCTGGCGGAGACGTTGTTTTTCGCGAAGACGTAGTAGCCAGGGACGAGGAAGCCGGAGGTAGAGTTCGGGTCGCCGTTACCAAAGGTCAGCTCTTTGCGTTTGGCGAGCATGTCGTTGAGGTTGTTGATCGGGCTGTCTTTGTTAACGATCAGCACGCTCCAGTAGCCCGGAGAGCCGTCTGCCGCAACGGTCTGGGCGAACACCTGGCCGTTCGCGCGATCTACCGCTTCCATAGCAGAGAGGTTGCCATACCAGGCGATGTCGACTTTGTTGAAGCGCATTCCCTGAATGATGCCCGCGTAATCCGGGGCGAAGAACGCGTTCACTTTGATCCCCAGTTTGGTTTCCATATCTTTCAGGAACGGTTCCCACTGGGGTTTCAGGTTCTGCTGTGATTCTGTCGAAATGATGCCAAAGTTCAGTGCTTTTTCCTGCTCCTCGGCGTGGGCCGGGCTTAACAGGGTGCTGATGCTGAACATGCTGGTGAAGGCCAGCGCGGCAACCGTTTTATAGCTCATTTCCATTCCTCGTTATGGGTCGTTATGCAGCCTGCGCGCGCTCTTCGACGCGGTTTACGCTGCGGTAGAGATGGTCAAAACGTTCGTTATCAAACTGGTGGCTTGCGCCATCAAAGAACACATGTCCCTGACGCAGGGCGACGATGCGCTCGCAGTAGCGCAGGGCGTAATCCACCTGATGCAGCGTCACCACCACGGTGATGCCGTCGTTCTGATTGATGTCGCGCAGGGTTTCCATCACGATGCGGGCCGATTCCGGATCCAGCGAGGCGATAGGTTCATCGGCCAGGATAATTTTGGCTTTCTGCATCAGGGCGCGGGCAATGGCGACGCGCTGCTGCTGTCCGCCGGAGAGCGTGGAGACGCGCTAGTGGGCGAAATGCGCCATGCCGACGCGGGTCAGCGCCTGTAAGGCTTCTTGCTTCTGGGATGGGGAGAACCAGCGCAGGCAGGTGCGCCAGAACGGGGTGCTGCCGAGCGCGCCAATCAGCACGTTCTCGAGCACGGTCAGGCGGTTCACCAGGTTGAACTGCTGAAAGATATAGCCCGTCTGAGCGCGGCTTTTGCGAATATCGCTCGCCAGACGCCCCGCATGTTGCACGGTGTTCCCCAGCAGTTCGACGCGGCTTTCCGGCGTTTTGTCACAGGTAATCAGGCCGCTCAAGTGACGAAGAAGGGTGGATTTACCTGAACCAGACGGCCCCAACAGCGCCACCATTTCGCCCTGCTGGACGGTCAGATCAACGGCATGCAGCGCCTTGTTGTGATGGAAGGTTTTGCTCAGTTTCTCGACGCGAATGACAGTTTGCATGTGCCCGGCCTCACGATAAATGTGGCCTCATGCTGGCGCATCAATATGACATTCAGGTTAAGTGTTGGTTGCGGGAGTTTGAAGAGTTGAGGGGAGTTTGATGACAATCACCCTAGGCCCGGCCAGCGCAGCGCGACCGGGCGCTGTTGCCGGATGCGCTGCGCTTATGCGGCCTATGATTTAACGACATTAATCATCCACGGCACGCCGTATTTATCGGTGACTTTCCCGAATCCGTGCGCCCAGAAAGTCTCCTGCCAGGCCATTTCGACATTGCCGCCATCAGAGAGGTTGTCGAACCAGCGTTTGCCTTCATCCACGTCCTGCGTGTCGAGCACCAGCGTAAATCCGGCGTACTGCGTGCTGCTACCGGGTGGCAGACCATCGCTCATCATGATATCGCTGCCGGCAATGCGGACATTAGAGTGGGCGATGGCGGTATCCGGGAAGTTCATGCCTGACGGACAGCCTTCTTCGCTGTTTCGTCTTTGGGCATTTCGCCGAAGGTGATTTTGTAGAGGAGTTCTGCGCCGACGGCCTGCTGATAGAAGGCCGTCGCCTCCGCACAGTTGCCGGCGAAAGAGATGTAGGGACTTAACGGCATAATCTTTACCTCACGTAAGAAAAGCCCGTTAAGTGTAGTTCCCGAACGCCCGGTAAGCGAAGCGTCACCGGGCGGGACAATCAGTTCTTTTTCACGAACTCAGATTTCAGTTTCATCGGACCGAAGCCGTCAATTTTGCAGTCAATATTATGATCGCCTTCAACCAGACGGATATTTTTAACTTTAGTGCCGATCTTCAGCATGGAGGAGCTGCCTTTTACCTTAAGATCTTTCACAACGGTAACGCTGTCGCCGTCTGCCAGCAGGTTGCCATTCGCGTCTTTCACGATCAGCGCATCGCTGTCCTGCGCAGGCTCCGCATCGTTCCATTCATGGGCGCATTCCGGGCAAACGAACATGCCATTGTCTTCATAGGTGTATTCAGAATTGCATTTCGGGCAGTGTGGAAGTTGCATGTGGGTATCCTCAAAAGTGTTAACACGCTGGAAAACGCCAGCTAAATGACGGCAGTGTGCCGAAAAAGGCAGCGAGTATAACGCAAATCCCCACTTTTGTCGGTGATATTGTTTTATAAAAATAGCGCATAAATGCGCAAGCGATGACACGAACTGTCAGTGAATTAAGAGAAGCGTATGCCCTGAACGGCAGAGATCGTAATCATGCTAAATGTATCGAATATTTTATTACAGCAAATTGCTACGCTGTGCCATTTCGGATAAGGTGAAGGAACAAGCCGTTATTTATCTACCCTCCTCTGACGACATACATCTTTTGGCGTCAGGGAATACCTCTCTTTTTTGGTGGGTAAATAACGATGATATATCCTGATGTTTCCTGAAAATGCGTTTTGTCTATTCACTTTTGGCTTTCTGGCCAGGGGATGTTTTACACGTATTACGAGGGTGGGTTTTAAATTCTCATTATCTTCAGTTAGTTGTATTAAATGAACATGTTTTCCATACGTGATCATATAAGCCTGAAAAGTATAATTAAAACATCGTGGCTTAATAAAAGTAATAAATTTGCGTTAAGGGAAGGCTTTTATCATGCACACACAGACCATATTTGAATTAAGCCAGGAAGCTGAACGTTTGTTACAGCTCGCTCTGAACAATCTTGATTCATTAAAATCTATGCCGATTGCAAAACTGGATAGCACAACCGCTGCCATGAGCGGCGTTAATAACAACGTTTTGCCATTGCATTTTAGCGCACGAGGTGTCGACGCTCAGCAGGCGATGCTGAATAATGAATTACGCAAAATAACCCGCCTCGAAATGGTACTGGCGATTGTGGGTACCATGAAAGCGGGAAAATCGACCACCATTAATGCGATTGTGGGCACGGAAGTGCTGCCGAACCGCAATCGTCCGATGACGGCGCTTCCCACGCTGATCCGCCATACGCCGGGCCAGAAGGAGCCGGTGCTGCATTTTTTGCACGTTTCGCCCATCGATACCCTGATTACCCAGTTGCAGAAAAAACTGTGCGATAAAGATCGCGGCAAGCTGGCGCGGCGTCTGGAAATCGACAAGGACATGAATACGCTGCTGGAGCGCATAGAAAGAGGTGAGGCGTTTGAAAAACATCACCTGGGCGCGGAGCCCATCTTTCATTGTCTGAAAAGCCTGAACGATCTGGTGCGGCTTTCTCAGGCGCTAGGCGTGGAGTTTCCGTTCTCTGAGTATGCCGCGATTGAACATATTCCGGTGATTGAGGTGGAGTTTGTGCATCTCGCCGGTCTGGATGCGCACCTGGGGCAACTGACGCTGCTCGACACGCCGGGGCCGAACGAGGCCGGTCAGCCGCACCTGCAAAAAATGCTCAATGAGCAGTTGGCGCGCGCCTCCGCCGTTCTGGCGGTGATGGACTACACCCAGCTTAAATCCATTTCTGATGCTGAGGTTCGTCAGGCAATTTCGGCTGCCGGGAAATCCGTGCCGCTTTACGCCCTGGTCAACAAATTCGATCAGAAAGATCGTAATAGCGACGATGAAGAGCAGGTGCGGGCGATGATTTCCGGCACGCTGATGAAAGGGAATATTTCTCCGGGGCAAATTTATCCGGTCTCTTCCATGTGGGCCTATCTGGCAAACCGCGCCCGCTATGAGATGAACGTCCATGGGCGCCTTCCCGATCATCAGGATCAGCGTTGGGTACAGGATTTTGCCGAGGCCGCGCTGGGCCGCCGCTGGCGAACGGCCGACCTGGACGATATTGACCATATTCGCCATGCGGCGGATCTGCTGTGGGAGGATTCGCTGTTCGAACAGCCCATCCGCAAACTGATTTACGCGGCTTACGCCAACGCCTCACTGTTCGCTTTACGGTCGGCATCGCATAAGCTGCTGAACTATGCGCAAAATGCCAGAGAATACCTGGACTTTCGCCATCAGGGACTGACGGTCGCTTTTGATGAGCTGGAGCTGAATATTGCGCGCCTGGAAGAGGATATGACGATGCTGCGTCAGCGGCAGAGCGTGGTGAGCGATGAGGTCCAGCATGAAGTTGAAGAGGCGCTCAACGCAACGGATGCTTTTCTGCTTCGCCAGAAAGATGAACTTCACCAGGCGCTGGGCGACATTTTTAGCCGCCCGTCTATTCTTGACTTAGCAGGCCGCGAGCCATCCAGTTTGCGTGAAGACGACGCGGATGCGATCCAGCAGCTGGTGCTTGACGATGAAGGGCATGCGCAGATTGTCCTGAGCAAGATCCGATCGTCATGCGAGCAGATTATGCTGAATGCGCAGAGCAGAATTGGCCGGGAGCTGGCGTTACGCTTCGATCAGCTGGAGTCTACGCTCGCCCGATCGTTGAATGAGGCGATGCGACCCATCGAGACGCGAATTAAGGAACAGCTCAGTCATGCCGGATTTCGGGCGCGGATTAGCTTCCCGGCGTTTCAGGCAAACCAGCTTAATTTCAATACGCGCGGGTTATTTAATGATGCCATTGTGCAGGACACCCCTCCCGCCAGTCAGCCAGCAGGGGCAGGCAGCGTACGTAATACCGTCTCGCGCTGGCTCAATAATCCCGGCTGGGGCTGGGAGGAGTATGTCGTGACGCGCACACGCTATGTCATCGACATCGCTCAGCTTCATGGCAAATTTACGCAACATACCGATCAGTTTTGCGATCAAATTCGTAAAGCTTTGGCCGCGCAGGTCGATGTCTCTGTTACGGCAGGTATGGCAACGTTCTTTGCAGAGTTTTCGTTGTGCCTGACCGGGTTACAGGAAAGCTTGCGTGATAGCCTTGCCGTTCGGCAGCAGAATGAGCATTCAACCCGGGCGCTTAGCCAGTTGTTGAAGCAAAGTATGACCACTGCGGCGTGGATTCAGGAAGATACCCGACTGTTACGCGATGATATTCAAACCTTATTCGCGGCAGAGCAACCATGACAACACAGCTACTGGACGGTCCCGGGCGGACGCTGGAGTGTATTCATCCAAAATTTATGGTCGATTTGGTCCAGGGGGCGGATGCTGCACGTCACGCCCTCCTGGGGCCACAGCAACTACAATTTCGTGAGCGTTTGACGCAGGAGATCATTACGCAGACCCGGCTGCGGCCGTGGGCAATGGCGGGAATGCTCAACGAAAATGCAGCACTGCGGCTGGGTCTGGCGGAGAAACTTGCCGGTATGCTCGACCCCGGACACCTTGCGCTGACCCGTATGTCCGACAGGCTGGTAGCCCTGCGCCAGCAGGTGAATCCACGCCTCCCTCAACCTCCCGGATTGTTGCAACAGTACGAGGAGCTCTCCGCACATTTCAACCAGCGTGCCGCCTATAAAGAGAAAGCGCTCGCGCAGCGAGGCCTTACGGTTCAGGCGGGTGAGCACAGCGAGCAAATTTTTACCCGCTGGCGAGCCGGGCAGTATGACGGCTGGTCGCTGGCTGGCCGCTGCTTTATCGTGCTGGAAGAGTTGCGCTGGGGGGCGTTTGGCGATGCCTGTCGTCTGGCGAATAGTGATGTGGCGGCCATGCTGAAAGATAACCTGCGCAGCATGGCCGCAAATTATCTGGCACAGGAGATTAATGCTTCTCCCACCACCCGGCATTTTTACCATCAGTGGCTGACGACGCCCGCTTCTCCCGGTCTGATTGATTATAAAGATATGCTGGGCTGGCTGGGGGACTGGTGTCAGGCGGAAAAACATCCGGTGAGCTGGTCAGTGACGCAGAGCTGGCAAACGGTCGCGCTGGGGATGCCAAGACTCTGTTCGGCAAAACGGCTTGTGGATGGCATGGTGGAAGAGATATTTGGTACGTGATTGCCCCCCTCTTTTTAAAGAGGGGGGCGAAAGGGTTAGTGGTGCATTTCTACCGCTTCATGTTCTGTCCGGGACTCAGGCACATGCCCAAAGCGTCTGGCGTACAGTGCCGTGATGATAGGGACCAGAATTGCCGTCACAATCACGCTGGCGGCAACCAGAGCCGTGGCGGAAGCGGCTACGGGTTCAAAGGCCGGGTTAATCTGGGCGATAATCACCGGGTTGGCTACCGCAGCGCCTGCGGCCGAAGAGGCGGCCACACCCGCGGTTCCGTTGCCGCCCCCGATGACGCGGTCTGCAATAATCAGCGGAATACCCGTGATGACGATGACGGCAACACCCAGCACAATACCCAGCAGGCCGGTTTCCAGAATTACGTTCAGGTTGATGGTATTGCCCAACGCGAAGCCGAAGAACGGGATCAGTACCGGGGTGGCTTTGCTGAAGAAATCGCGCAGATCGTGATCGAGGTTACCCAGCGCAAAACCAATCAGGAACGGCAGGATCGCCCCGACAAAATGGTGTAGTTCAAAGGAGGCAAGGCCAGCAGAACCCAGAATCAACATCGTCATCAGTGGACCCGACTCCAGGGACATCAGCACGAACGCGCCCGATTCTTCTTTGGTGCCATATTGATTCATCAGGCTGGCATAGAGACCGCCGTTGGTCATATCCATTGCTGAGACAATGGCCAGAACGGATAATCCGGCGAAGAAGCCAGTCTGAATTCCATTCTCCGGAATGAACATCGCACAGATCATGGCAACAACCCAGGCGACCGCAATTTTAGTAATGACCAACGTCCCTGATTTACGTAATACCGTACCTGTTGCACGCAAGTTAATAGATGCGCCGATGCAAAAGAACCAGACTGCCAGAATCGGTACCGTTCCGGTGATCATACCTTTTGTAAAACCGCCAAAATAAGCACCGGTATTCGGGGCCAGCGTATTTAATATCGCGCCAAGTACCAGCGGGACCAGCATCATCCCGCCCGGGATGCGTTCTATAGTTGCTTTAATCTTCATCATTAACCCTCACATCTCGCCCGCGTGGCTGGCGGAAATCTCAAAAAATAGATCAACAAATTCAAATGATTGCCTTTTTGGAGGCCAATCGATTCGTTACTTATGCTGTAAAGTGAAATTAAGGCGTTCAGTATTCCTTCATTTGAAAGCCGCTGAGATATCGTGTTCGGATTTATCATGCGATCTTTGGAATTGCGATTCAATCAAAACGAAACGTTGTTTTAGTTATCTCTGTCACATATTGAATGGAAACAGGATTGCCCATGGTTAATAATTAAATTTTGTGTAAATTCGCTGTGAAGAAATGTGTCTGTATTTTGTTTGGGAATGAATAATAACGGGCGTTAAGATCTGTTTGATAAGGGGGTTGAGAATGACCTTACTTATCGTGAATTGACAAAAGCTGAAGGCATCTTACGAACAGGAAAAATATATGTGAAGTTGATCACATATATAAACGCTGGTAGGGTAAAAAGGTCTTTAACTGCCCAGACAGGCGTCAACAGGTTCGGTTGTATTGAGGTAAAACGTCAATGTAAGTAAACCTGCTACGCTTGAATAAGGAGATTCGCATGGAGCGGATCTCTGGTTCACAGCTTGCAAAATGCGCTGTGAAACGGACGGGGCTGAGTCTACGAGGAAAGCTATGCTTAGAAGGAAAAAAGTAAAACCCATCACGCTGCGCGATGTCACCATTATTGATGACGCGAAACTGCGCAAAGCGATTACAGCGGCCTCGCTCGGTAATGCGATGGAGTGGTTCGATTTTGGTGTTTACGGCTTTGTGGCCTATGCACTTGGTAAAGTGTTCTTCCCCGGTGCCGATCCCAGCTTGCAGATGATTGCCGCGCTGGGTACGTTCTCCGTTCCCTTCCTGATTCGCCCTCTTGGTGGTCTTTTCTTCGGCATGCTGGGTGATAAATATGGTCGCCAGAAAATCCTGGCTATTACCATTGTCATCATGTCGATAAGTACATTCTGTATCGGCCTTATTCCGTCGTATGCGACTATTGGTATATGGGCGCCGATTCTGCTGTTGATCTGTAAGATGGCGCAGGGCTTCTCCGTTGGCGGCGAATATACCGGTGCATCGATTTTTGTCGCCGAATATTCTCCGGACCGTAAACGCGGCTTTATGGGCAGCTGGCTGGACTTTGGTTCGATTGCCGGATTCGTCATGGGCGCGGGGGTTGTCGTTCTGATCTCAACCGTAGTGGGTGAAGAGAACTTCCTTGACTGGGGCTGGCGTATTCCGTTCTTCCTGGCGCTGCCGCTGGGCATCATTGGGCTTTACCTGCGTCACGCCCTGGAAGAGACGCCTGCGTTCCAGCAGCACGTTGAAAAGCTGGAGCAGGGTGACCGTGAAGGGTTACAGGATGGCCCGAAAGTGTCGTTCAAGGAGATTGCGACCAAACACTGGCGCAGCCTGCTGACCTGTATTGGTCTGGTGATTTCCACCAACGTCACCTATTACATGCTGCTGACCTACATGCCGAGCTACCTGTCGCATAACCTGCACTACTCGGAAGACCACGGTGTGCTGATTATTATCGCCATCATGGTAGGTATGCTGTTTGTGCAGCCGATTATGGGTCTGTTGAGCGACCGCTTTGGCCGTAAGCCATTCATTATTCTCGGCAGCGTCGCCTTGTTCGCACTGGCAATTCCGGCCTTTATTCTGATTAACAGCAATGTGCTGGGGCTGATTTTCGCCGGTCTGCTGATGCTGGCAGTGATCCTTAACTGCTTCATCGGGGTGATGGCTTCTACGCTGCCGGCAATGTTCCCGACGCATATTCGCTACAGTGCGCTGGCGGCAGCCTTTAATATCTCCGTTCTGATTGCGGGCCTGACGCCGACACTTGCTGCTTCACTGGTGGAGAGCACGCAGAACCTGATGATGCCTGCTTACTATCTGATGGTCATTGCGGTGGTCGGCCTGATTACCGGTATTACCATGAAGGAGACGGCGAATCGTCCCCTGAAAGGGGCAACGCCTGCGGCGTCTGATATTCAGGAAGCGAAAGAGATCCTGCGTGAGCACTACGATAATGTAGAGCAGAAGATTGAAGATATTGACGCAGAGATCGAGGCGCTCCAGAAAAAACGTTCTCGCCTGGTTGACCAGCATCCAAGAATTAACGAGTGATAAAAAAACCCGCCGCTGGCGGGTTTTCTTTTATTAGCATCCTGCGGCGATGTAGTCGCCGCCAGCGCTGACGGGGATCACCGTCAGAAACAGGACCGTCGCGAACAGTATCAGAACAACCCCTCCGGCAATTTTGACCATCGGCATTATCCAGTTCAGGGACGTGCCGCCACCAAACCAGGCTACTGTGCGTTCACGTGCGTAACGTACTGCCAGCGACAGCCCCATAATCGACAGCGCCGTGCCCAGCGACATTGTCATCACAGCAGCAATCCCCCAGCTAATAATGCCGAGCGCATTCGAGAACATCAGGATCATAATTGCCCCGCTGCACGGGCGTGCGCCTATGGCCAGCACCACGCCCAGACGGGTTTTCCAGTCGCTTTTAGCCAGATCCACCCCTACGCCGTGATGGCCGCAGCCACAATGTTCATTATGCTGGTGAAGCG
Source organism: Enterobacter cloacae complex sp. SHL022 (assembly GCF_049237785.1). Taxonomy (NCBI): domain Bacteria; kingdom Pseudomonadati; phylum Pseudomonadota; class Gammaproteobacteria; order Enterobacterales; family Enterobacteriaceae; genus Enterobacter; species Enterobacter cloacae complex sp. SHL022. Next base: position 103,262 of record NZ_JBMKJH010000013.1, read on the forward strand.
GCTTGATGGCGCTAATCGCCATTTTGCGCGGACGCAGGCTGCTGAGCGCCTGATAAATGATAAATGCACCGAAGGCGGCAATCACTAGGGCGCTGATTTTCTCGACGTACCAACGGCTGGTGCTGATATCCCCTGACGCGAAGTTCAATCCAACCGCCAGGATAAAGACAAAGGCGATTGCGCTGACGCCCTGCATCAGGCTACCGATAAACGGTACGACGCGCGCCGCGAGCTGGCTCTCTTTATTGGTGGTGAGATACGTGGTGACGATGAATTTGCCGTGTCCCGGTCCAACGGCATGGAGTACACCATAAAGAAACGCACCGGTTAACAACCACAGCCCACCGCTGTACTGATGATTATTAAGTTGCAGCAAATACATCACCAGATAACGGTGCAGGGTGATCTGGGTGGCGAGGCACCACTGAATAAAAGCATTCCAGTGCCCATGCAGTGCAAAACCTGCCATAAGTAACACCAGCACGGCGAGCCCGGCGGTTGGGAGACGCCAGTCACGTTGAAGTCGTTGTGTCGTCATGAGGTTGACCCGCGAGAGAAATATTTGCCGCTAGTATAGTGTTCAAATCGCTGGATCACACCGGGATCGTCAATGGATTGTGGATAAGTCTGTGCGTAAAAAGGTATAAGGCGGGGTTTTGCTGGGGAATACAGCAATCAGTCATTTTTTTGCAACTTTTCTGTTGCGGTCGCTCGGGAACTCCCTATAATGCGCCTCCATCGACACGGCGGATGTGAATCACTTCACAAACAACCCGGTCGGTTGAA
>NZ_JBMKJH010000014.1:0-76072 GCF_049237785.1 Enterobacter cloacae complex sp. SHL022
AAGCTGGCGCAGGTCAGTAAACGTCTGCATCGTCATTACGGCCTGACCACGCACATTAATGAGAACCTGTACGACGCGCTGACTGATGCCTGCCTGCTGCCGGACACCGGGGCACGCAATGTTGACAGCCTGCTGAACCAGCAGATTCTGCCGGTGCTGAGCCAGCAGTTGCTGATGCATATGGCAGCGGGGCAGAAGCCGCATACCCTGACGCTGGGCTGGGATGAGGAAGAGGGCATAGTGCTCGAGTTTGACCGGACAGAAGGAGTGCACGCATGAGCAATAATCCCCCGCTAAGATTCAGCCACAGCCATCACCTGCTTTCGGTGAAGGGCTGCGATGCAGGGCTTGATGTGCTGGCGTTTGAGGGTGATGAAGCTCTGAGCACGCCGTTCAGCTACCGTACTGAATTCACCAGCGCGGACCATGCCATCAGCAAAGAGATGATGCTGATGAAAGCGGCTTCCCTGACGCTTCAGGCCCCGGTAGACCAGGGGTACGGCATCAAAATACAGCAGCCGGTGCGGGTGATTCAGGGCGTGGTCACGGGTTTTGAACGCCTGGGTACCTCAAAGGATGAAACCCGTTACGCAGTGACACTTGAGCCGCGTCTGGCCCTGCTCAGCCGCTCGCACCAGAACGCCATCTACCAGGATATGTCCGTCCCGCAGATTGTGGAGAAAATCCTGCGCGAGCGCCACGGCATGCGCGGCCAGGACTTCCTGTTCTCACTCTCAAAAGAGTATCCGCGCCGTGAGCAGGTGATGCAGTACGCTGAGGACGACCTGCACTTTATCACCCGCCTGCTGGGTGAGGTCGGTATCTGGTTCCGCTTCACCACCGACACGCGCCTCAACATTGACGTGGTGGAGTTTTACGACAGCCGGCAGGGATATGAGAAAGGCCTGACGCTGCCGTCGGTGCCGCCGTCAGGGCAGCACTCGCAGGGGGTGGACTCGGTGTGGGATATGGAGTGCCACCATAACGTGGTACAGAAGGAGGTCAGCACCCGCGACTACAACTACCGTCAGGCCTCGGAGGATATGAACACCCGGGTTGACGCAACCCGCGGGGATACCACCACCTACGGTGAGGCCTATCACTGGGCCGATAACTACCTTACACCCGGCAGCGCGTATGACCGCAACCCGGCCCCGGAGTCCGGGGCGTTTTATGCCCGCATTCGTCACGAACGCTACCTGAATGACCAGACGCAGACCGTTGCCTTCACCAGTTGTCCGGAGCTCTCTCCGGGTATGCTGCTGAAAGTCACCGGCGGGTACGAAGTGGCAGAAGTGTTTAACCAGGGCGTGGTTGTCACGGCGATGCACAGCCATGCGCAGCGTGATGCGGACTTTTGCGTCAGGTTTGACGGTATCCCGGACAGCCCGGATTTCAGTTTTCGCCCGGAACCTGGTTCACGTCCGGTGATGGCCGGTACCTTACCGGCCCGCGTCACCAGTACCACTGAAAATGACATCTACGGGCATATCGATAAAGACGGCCGCTACCGCGTCAACATGCTGTTTGACCGTGAGAACTGGGAGACCGGGTTCGAGAGCCTGTGGGTCCGTCAGTCCCGCCCGTATGCGGGTGACACGTACGGCCTGCACCTGCCGCTGCTGGCGGGCACTGAGGTGGCGATTGGTTTTGAGGACGGCAACCCGGACCGACCGTACATTGCCGGCGTGCTGCACGATTCGGCGCACGGCGACCACGTCACCATCCGCAACTACAGACGTAACGTGCTGCGTACGCCGGCGAACAACAAAATCCGCCTCGACGACGAGCGCGGGAAAGAGCATATCAAGGTCAGCACGGAGTACGGCGGCAAGAGCCAGCTCAATCTCGGCCATCTGGTCGACAGCGAGAAACAGCAGCGCGGCGAGGGGTTTGAGCTCAGAACCGACAGCTGGGGCGCCATCCGGGCGCAGAAGGGGATTTTTATCAGTGCTGACGGCCAGGCGAAGGCGCAGGGGCAGGTGCTGGAGATGGAGCCTGCACTCGCACGGCTTTCAGCAGCATTAGTGGAAATGGAATCCCTTGCTGCCTGCGCACAGCAGGCTCAGGCTCTGGCTGCCGATGTTGGCCGTCAGCAAAAACTCCTGAAGCAGAAAATCGAACAACTGCATGAAGAGGTGATTCTGGGCAGTGCGCCAAAAGGCATGGCACTGGTGAGCGGCGAAGATATGCAGCTATCAGCCAGTGATAATATGACGCTGACAGCGGGTAAACAGCTGGATGTCGGTGCGCAGAATGACTTTACGCTGGCGGCCGGTAAACAACTCAGCCTGTACAGCCGTGAAGGAGCAAAACTGTTCAGCTCGCAAAACGACATTGATATTCAGGCGCAGGGCGGAAACATCACCACGTGGTCCACACAGGATACGCATGTTTCAAGCGGCAGGAAAATGGTCATTACAGCACAGGACGAGCTGACGCTGATTTGTGGTGGCGGCTACATCAAAATCAAAGGCGGGAATGTTGAGATTGGTGGTCCGGGTAAACTGCTGATTAAGAACACGGGCATCAGGAAAGCGGGCACGGGCAGTATGCAGGGGGTGATGAAGTCGTTTGAACCTTCTACGTTTGATGAGAAATTTGTCATCAGAAATGCATTAACCCAAGAGCCGCTTCCAGGAAAAGCCTATAAAATAACTATGCCAAACGGGTCAGTTGTCACTGGTATAACAGACGCGCAGGGCGCAACGACGCTTAATTCTTCGGATTTGATAGATGATATGATAATAACACTTACCGGTCGTTAAATAATATTAATGGAATACATATGTTAGGATTAATACTCTTTATAATGTGTTTATATTCTCTTGTAATTGGTAGCATCTTATATATTTTTGTTGGCTTTTTGCATAAACCTATTAATGGTGGGTGGAAAAAAGCAGGCAAGTGGTGTATGTGTGTGGTTTTATCATATTTCATTATATATATCCTCCAATCACATGGTGTCCCAGTAATAAGATAAGTGGCGGCTTGTCTAATAGATAAAAAAGGATGCTTCTAATGAGTGAAAAAACAGATACAACCAGGGCTTTAGAGTTAAAGTATGACGACAATGGAAAACCTTCATGGCGTTCATGCCCTTCTCATAAAAATATAAAGGTCCGCGGAGGATGTGATTTACCTCCTCATCTCCCTGGTTTGATAATACTCGTCCATGGGGTTAACTCAACAGGTGAATGGTATCAAAATGCGGAAGAGTCTCTCTGCAAAGGATTAAATGACAGGTTAGGGCTCAATGGTTCTCAATTTGAATTGAAGCCGAACAAATATAGTACAGATTGTGAGAAGGAGGAAGGGAAAAGTAACTCGTCACCTTCACCTTTAGCTCGTAGAAAACTTATTGAAAATTCTGAGCGCTCTCCAATCATTCGATTCTATTGGGGGTATTCTTCTGTGAGGGGGGAAGAGGATAAATATATTATCCCGTTAGCTAATGCGGATGGTGAAGATTATCATGAAATGAAAAGAACAGGTATAAAACAAGATGACATTCAAAAAAAAGGGCCATATATATGGGGAGGTGGCCCATTCCAAAATGGCACGAATAACTTACACTCGCTTTGGAGTGACTATGGATTCGATGAGAATCTGGCGGGAATCTCTGGAGCAAAACTTCAGTATCTCAATGAAGATAAAGATAGACTTTTAACAAATGCTCCACCAAGAAAATACTATTCACATGCAGCTAAGAGATTAGCAGATCTTTTAGACCTTATCCGGGATAAATATCCAAATGATACGGTTAGTATTATCTCTCATAGCCAAGGGACAATGATTTCGCTAGCCGCAGTCGCATTAGCAAAAAAAGGGCCAGATACTCTTTTTATATTAAACTCCCCTTATGCAATGCATAATAGCCAGCTTAATGAGCTTTCAATTCCTCAGAAAGAGAGAATTTCTCCAAGCGGACGCGAAAATACATTATCATCAATAATTGAAAAAATTGCAAAGCAATCCACGCATCTGTCCTCTGTGGGTTATAAAGGGTTATGTGTAGGCAAGTTTACTGATAAAACGAATTGGAAGCCTGAAGGTGAGAATGTAATACGGGCTGGAAAAATACAAGAGCGTGATAATCATGGCAGAACGTATATTTATTTTTGCCCTCATGACCGAGTTATGGGGTCATTACCGCTTCGCTCGATAGGGTGGCAAGGGCTACCTAATGATAAAAATGGTAATCCACATCCATTAATTGTGAAATTTAAAAATAATTTGTACCAGAGGATGTTGGCCAGGAATACGCCATGCGGTTCTTATCCTGATAAGCAGACACCATTTGGTACTTTACCTGATGGAAAACCATTTTGGGATGATGATGGTGATAAATATCAAAGTAGTAGCATTACATATCCTGACCCTCCAAAATGGCAAACAGTGTTTGTAAATGCAGAGAAAGTCCCTGAGCCTATTAATCCCAGTGAGCTGGCCGAATTTGACGAAACCAGAGTAGGTAAAGAGCATGGCTCAAAACAACAGGATGGGTGGGGTGAGATAGCCCCTAAAACTGGAAAGAAAAATGACAATACATATGATAACTATGTCAATTTATATCCAAACCAAGATGTCGTAATCGGCTATAAGGAGCTTCCAAGTGGTTATGTGCAAGAGATAACAAGGAAGGAAACTTTCGAAGAAAAAGATAAAAGGTTACGAACTTATGTTTCTCAACCAACAGATCACAGCACACTGCCCGGAAACAAGGAATTTATGACCAGAGTAGTAGCTTATGATTTACCGATAGGTTACTGCGATGCTACATGGGATAAAGAATTTCTTTCAACGCTCCGATATCTTGCTGATTGGACCACTGGCGCAGACCCTTATATGAACACTGGGGTTGTTGAAAGAATTAATGAACCTTCAATGATAAGTCGGGAAACGGGTATCGAGGAAATTATTCGAGAAAAGGCAAAGGAGTATGGTTATTAAATGAGTAGATACGTCGTTGTTTTAGGGGATGCCACTACGCATGATGGTAAAGTTACATCAGCCTCATCCAGTTTCGATATAGCCGGTAAAAATGCCGCACTTTTGAATGATACCGTCAGTTGCCCGGAACACGGTATGAATAAAATTATTGAATGCGATGTTTCTGCGTATGAAGAAAACGGGCGTGGAATTGTATTGCATGGCTGCAAGACGCAGTGTGGTGCGAGTGTCATTGCAAGTTATGCAGCTATCAGTCAGTGATAATCTTACGCTGACAGGGGGTAAACAGCTGGATGTTGGTGCGCAGAAGGACTTTACGCTGGCGGCCGGTAAACAACTCAGCCTGTACAGCCGTGAAGGGGCAAAACTGTTCAGCTCGCAAAACGATATTGATATTCAGGCGCAGGGCGGAAACATCACCACATGGTCCACACAGGATACGCATATTTCAAGCGGCAGGAAAATAGTCATTACAGCACAGGACGAGCTGACGCTGATATGCGGTGGCGGCTACATCAAAATCAAAGGCGGGAATGTTGAGATTGGTGGTCCGGGTAAGCTGCCGATTAAGAACGCGGGTATCAGGAAAGCGGACATAGGCAGTATGCAGGGGGTGATGAAGTCGTTTGAACCTTCTACGTTTGATGAGAAATTTGTCATCAGAAATGCGCTGACAAAAGAACCTATACCAGGTAAAGCGTACAAAATCACCATGCCAGATGGTTCTGTTGTTTCCGGTATTACAGATGCTTCTGGAGCAACGTCACTCAATTCTTCTGATGTTATCGGCAATATGATTATCAGCTTAGTAAAGGCGAATTAAGATGAGATGGAATCAGTCAGACAGGAAAGTCCTTACAATTATAGCCATTATTGGTGTATTCCTGTATGCCATTTATAAAGGCTTACAGTTCCTGGCAGGAGCCAGTATGGGAGCCAGTTTTGGGGTGGGTCTGGGAGGAATGAGCGGTTCTCAGAAGGTAGAAGAGTCACGAAAAGTTGAAACAGATGCTCCTGCTCAAATTATTTATCGCATAGATAAAAATCGATACCTGACGCTGGAAAACTACATATCCTGTGATAGGGGTGGACAAGTATATTACAATGACTCTCAGAGGGGAATAAAAACACACCTGGGATGGGATAACGATTTTTATGATTTCTCATATCGCCGGGGAAATAATATTGCGGCTTATCAAGGCTCTATTATTAATGGGGCGGATAATGGTTATCTGGCATTCCCTGGCGCATCTACCAGACAATATTGTGGTAGTGGAAGGTCAGAAACAGGTTGCCCTGTGTTTTTCTTCTTTTCAGCAGATCATGGTAACACATTTATATATAAAATTGTAGCTATGGAATACAGCACCCCAGAACGTTTTAGTCAGCTTAAAGTAGTAGTAGCTAATGATGGTGTTTATCTAAGGGATGAGTCTAAAACGGAGGATAGCTATTCTCGCCCTACAGGTCTCAATGACCTTAGCTCAGTGAATAAATTAAGGTTTTCTGACGGCAATTTAATCAGTGTTTATGATGACTGGCAGAAAAAAATTGATGAGTTAGTGAAAGAAGAACTGATAAGAAAAAAAATGCCCTATGCAAACGAGTATGGACCTAGATTTCATATATTCGACTATCTCAGAACATTAACGCCACCGAAAACACATGAGGAAAGGAATTTAATGGCAAACGAATTGTCTGAAATCCAGATTAGGATTGAAGATGAAGTTTATAAAGATGGAATTAAATTTCCGAAGCTTTCAACGTCAAGTATTGATGTTAAATATCAATGTAATAAAAATATTAAAGCTAAAGCCATCACATATACTAATGAGTCAAATGGGAAAAAGGAGGTGGTGAAAAATGAACAATAATTATGAACCTGTTCGGGAACTTGAATGTAAGTTTGATGATAATGGGCATCCTTCCTGGCGTTCATTTCCCTCTCATAAAAATTGCCAAATCAGAGGTGGGTGTGATTTACCTCCACATTTGCCTGGAATTATTATTCTTGTACATGGTGTTAACTCGACAGGAGAATGGTTTTCAATTGCTGAGGACAAAATTTGTGAAGGCCTGAATAAGAGACTTGGATTAAAAGGGACTGATTATAAACTGGTGGCTAATAAATATTTTCTGATGAAAAAATAGAGATTGAACCTCTTATAGAAAGAGATTTGCCTGTGCCTAAGAAGGAAACCTCTCCAGTCATTCGCTTTTACTGGGGGTATGCTTCACCTAAAGGTAATGAAGATAAATATGATATACCGTTAGCCAATAGGAAAGGCGTTGATTACCATCACTTAAAAAGGCAAGGCATGCCTCATGAAAATATTATTGCTCAGGGGCCATTTTTTTGGGGCGGCGGGCCATTCCAGAACGGTACAAATAATCTGCACTCTTTATGGAGTGAGACAGGGTTTAAAGAGAGAGTAGCAGGTATCAAAGTCCAGTGGTTTAATGAAGACAAAGATCGCCTGTTAACCAATGCGCCACCGCGATAATACTACGCGCATGCTGCAAAACGCCTTGCAGACCTGGTTGACAGTATTCGTAATAAATATCCCAAAGATACAGTAACCATTATTTCTCACAGCCAGGGAACCATGGTTGCAATGGCTGCGGTAGCGATAGCCAGGAATGCACCTGATGCATTATTTGTACTTAATTCTCCTTATGCACTGGATCATAACGATCTTAATGGGGCGTCACTTCCGGCAGATGAGTGCATTTCGCCAGAAGGGCGGCAGAATACGTTATCTGCCATCATTGATAAGGTGGCTTCCAGAAAAAATCATTTATCATCACTGGGCTATGAAGGGCTTTGTGTCGGACAGACGGCAGATAAAAAGAACTGGCGACCAGATGTCGCTCTTGCCAGTGAAAGTGGCAGCAGTCTTGCCGAACGAGATAACCACGGACGCACTTATATTTACTTCTGTCCTCATGATCGAGTTATGGGGTCACGTCCGCTACGCTCAATTGGCTGGCAGGGATTACCCAATAATTCTCAGGGGCAGCCTCATCCTCTGCTGAAAAAGCATCAGGGAAATTTATTTCAGCGCATGCTGGCTCGCAGTACTCCATGTGGCGAAGCGCCAAATCCCGCAACACCTTTTGCAAAATTGCCGGATGGTAAACCGTTCTGGGATGATAAAGGCGACAAGTATCAAAGCAGTAGTTTCACCTATCCAGATCCTCCGGAATGGCAAACGGTTTTTATTAATGCCGAAAAGGTACCTGAACCTATAGATGCTGCAAAATTAGCTAATTTTGATGTATCACGTGTTGGAGCTGAACACTATGACAGACAGATAGATGGCTGGGGGGAAATTAATCCGGATAAAAATCTAAAAAACGACAATACCTATGACAATTACATCAATTTATACCCCAATCAGGATATTGTGATTGGATTTAAAAATGTGGGAACTGAATCTGAGCCCCGAATGGTGCCTGTGACCCGTAAGGAGACATTTGAAGAAAAGGATCTTCGCATAAGAACCTATGTTTCTCAGCCCACAGATCATAGTACTCTTCCTATGCGTGCTGATTTCATGTCTCAGGTGGTGGCATATGATTTACCGATTGGGTATTGCGATGCAACCTGGGATAAAGAATTTATGGCAGATTTACGGCGAAAAGCGGACTGGACGCAGGGAGAGGATCCTTATCTCTCCAGTGGAGAGCCAGACAAAGTACCTGAACCTGATTTAATTAGTCAGGACACTGTTGTTGATGAATTTTATAAAGAGCAAAGTAAGCTGCCAGCATATAGAGCTGTAAATAAAGCATAAACACACTTCGGTAGGTTGTTGTTCAGTGAGTTTGCTAAAATTCAACGCTATATATTCAGTTGTTTTCTTCGAATTAAAGGATTAGCAAATGGGGAAATTTGTCGTCGTTTTAGGGGATGCCACTACGCATGGTGGCAAAGTCACATCAGCCTCATCCAGTTTCGATATATCCGGTAAAAATGCCGCACTTTTGAATGATACCGTCAGTTGCCCGGAACATGGTATGAATAAAATTATTGAATGCGATGTTTCTGCGTATGAAGAAAACGGGCGTGGAATTGTATTGCATGGCTGCAAGACGCAGTGTGGTTCGAGTGTCATCGCAAGTATGCCGGATATGGAGGTTGGCTGATGGGATGGTCTCTGCCGGAAGTGCCTGAAAAAGAGCAGGCACCATCCTGGTCACCGTGGAACTGTCTGTTGATTATTATTCTCGGACTTTTCACCGGGCTGCTTGTTGCTGTACTGAAATCTCCGGCGACAGGGTTACTTTCATTGAGCAGTGGGGCCTGGTTGCCACTGACGGCCTGGACATTTGCGGGCATTTCGGCTGCCATCGCGGTCTACACTTTCAGGCAGGAAATGCTGGCAGTTCGTGTCTGGAACTGGAATGAGTGGTGCCGGAACATGCGTCTGAAGTGGCGCTTACGTGCACAACAGCATCTTGTCATTCTCAGCCATGTTTTCATTACTGCCGATACGGGACTGTTAGATCGTCTCGCACATACGCAGGAAGAGGAAAGTGCAGACACATCGCCTCTCACGATGTTGCCAGACGAACCGCTTACACCCGGTATTTCACGTTTTGAGCAGCTGCTTCGTCATCTCATTGCTCAGATAATGCCCTCGATTCGGCGGCGATATCCTTCCGGCCCACTCCAGATTATTGTTCAGACCAACGGTAGCGACAAAGACCGTGAATCTCAGTCATTCTATCGTATCTGGTCAGCAGGTTCCCCTCCCTGGAAAGCTGAGATTCATTTTCAGGACGCAGACTCATCCTTTGATGGCTGGAATCAATTTGTGGCGTCAACAAAGCGGCCCGTACTGGTACTGGCAATGCACTATCGTTTGCCCAATGATGTTCTGCCGGAATTTGCCAGCGCGTTATTTTTGATGCCACCATCGATGCTGAATCCGGGTGAGCAAAAAAATGCATTACGGCTTTTCCGGGCGATGCCGCTCAACACCCGTATGCTTGCAACGGAACTCACTGAATTACGGGATATGGCCCTCACGTCTGCCAGCAAGAAACACCTTGTCTGGCACAGTGGGCTCTCAGATGCGCCAAGACAGTCAGTGAGCAGGGTGCTGAATGATCTGTCGGTTCCTTTGTACGATAGCATTGGCACTGGCGGTGTCATTGACTATGACACCGCCAGTGTCCGGTATGGCGGTCTTGCTGGCTGGGCAATGACTGGCGCTGCGGCTGAGATGGCTGCTTATGGCCCCACCAGCCAGTGGCTTCTTCTCGAAGGTGAAGACGATGCCTGGGCTGTGTCGCTCGGAAACGCCGCTCCTGCAGTCGGGCATGATCATTTCGTGATTCAGCCTCCCTTTCCCGGGGGATCTGTTCTTATGGCATTACTGCTTAATGCTGGGCTGTACAGTCTGATGATCCGCTATTTCCCTTCAACTGCATTCTCCTGGGCAGGGATCTCTCTTCTTCTGCTTTCAATGATTGTGACATTGCCTGGGCTGGCCATTTTGCTGAGACGAATTACAGCCTGTCTTCAGCGCCCGGAATTTATCAGGGTTGCACGACACTCCGGAAAGGAATAACCGGCATGAAAAAGGTTTCAAAGCCACTGGGAGCAGGACTACTTATCGTGGCAGTTCTGCTGATGATACTCTTTATTTTTGCACAGACAGCGCAGTTACCGTCCGGTAGCGGTGACGATAATTTCTGGTATGTGCTGGCAGGTTGCATCATTCTGACCGCCACATTATGCACCCTGGTGTTCTTTACGTTGTCCAGGCAACAAAATCCCTATCCCGTTACGCCTGATGGTGAAAACAATCCCAACGAAGAAAGCGCGTCGGATCAATATGATTTTTCAGCACTGAGCAGGAATCTCAGAAGGCGGCACTCGTTCTTCTGGCGGCGTAAAGTCCGCCTGCTGCTGATCACCGGCGATGAAGCCGCGATTGAGCAACTGGTAGCCGGCCTGCAACAGCAGCAGTGGCTTGAAGGCAACCGCACCGTGCTGATTTATGGCGGCAGCCTGGCATCGGAGCCTGACCGCGAAAAATACACAGCGCTGCGTAAACTACGCCGCGGGCGCCCTCTGGACGGGATTATCCGTGTACTGCCCGAGTCGCTTAAGCTGACCCCACATATCAGCGACAGCGATTTACGCGGCCTGGAAAAAATCAGCGAACTGCTGCGTTATTCCGCTCCGGTCTGGCTGTGGCAACTGTGCAGCAGTCACTGGTCGCAGGGTACGCGTCCTGAGCAGGCGGTAGGCGCAAGCTTTCCACCACGCGCAAAAGAAGACGATGTGATCCGCCAGCTGGAACTGATGCTGCCGGCCCTGCGGACGCAGGGGATGAGTCAGGTCGCGGAAAACAGCAGCCACGACTTCCTGCTGCGCCTGAGCCAGCACCTGAACGACGGTGCTATTGCCCGCTGGGCTCAGCAGTTGCAGCCATGGCTCTTTGTTTCTCAGCAGCGCGTCCCGCTGCGTGGTCTGATGTTCAGCCTGTCGGAGAAGAAACCTGCCGGAATGTCAGCGGGAACAGCCGACGCTGAGAATTATGGATCACAGCGTCATGCCCTGACTCTGCCAGCAACCTGGCAGGGTATTGTTGACGACTGCACCCGCATACATGGCCGTCGTGTCGGTATGCGGTGGGAACGGGCGATGGCCTGGACACTGATGGCCATCATCAGTGTCTGGGGGGGAGGGACGCTGCTGTCGTTTGCGGTCAACCGGTCACAAATAGTTTCTGTTGCACAGCAGGCTCATGCTCTGGTGGAGCACCCTTCTGTATCGGATTACCAACTGACTGCCCTGCATGCTTTGCGTAATAATGCCGGTCGCCTGCTGCACCATATTCAGGACGGCACGCCATGGTATCAGCGCTTTGGTCTGAACCATGATCAGCAGTTGCTTGACGCAATGCTGCCCTGGTACGGGGTGGCGAACAACCGTCTGATACGTGACCCGGCAAATGAAGCGCTTAAGCAGAAGCTCATTGCGCTGGTCAATTCGGCACCCAACAGCGACCAGCGGACACAGATGGCGAAACCGGGTTATGACCAGCTGAAAGCCTGGCTGATGATGACCCGGCCGGATAAAGCTGATGGTGCATTCTACGCGCAAACCATGAAAACCGTGCAGCCGACGCGTTTAGGCATCTCAGCTGGCCTGTGGCAAAGCCTGTCACCAGATTTGTGGGCTTTCTACATCACCGAACTGCCAGCGCAGCCACAGTGGAAAACCACACCGGATGCGCAACTGGTCAGCCAGAGCCGCCAGGTGCTGTTGCAGCAAATTGGACGGCGCAACGCGGAAAGTACGCTGTACGAGAACATGCTCAAATCCGTGCGTCGTAACTTCGCCGATGTGTCTCTGGAGGACATGACCGGCGGTACCGATGCCCGTCGCCTGTTTACCACCGATGAGGTTGTGCCGGGCATGTTCACCCGTCAGGCCTGGGAGGGAGGTATTCAGCAGGCCATTGAGAAAGCGGCGAACTCCCGCCGCGATGAAATTGACTGGGTGCTGAGCGACAGCCGGAAAGCCGTCTCCTCAGACCTGTCGCCGGAAGCACTGAAAGCACGTCTGACGGAACGCTACTTCACCGACTTTGCCGGTAGCTGGCTGAGCTTCCTCAACAGCCTGCAACTTAATCCGGCAAACAATATTGCAGACGTCACCGACCAGCTGACGCTGATGAGTGATGTTCGCCAGTCACCGCTGATTGCCCTGATGAACACCCTCGCCTGGCAGGGGCAGACCGGCCAGAAGAGTGAAGGCCTGTCGGACTCCATCATCAAATCGGCTAAAGACCTGGTAGGCGGGAAGGACAAACCGGTAATTGACCAGTCAGCCTCAGGCCCGCAGGGCCCACTGGATGAAACCTTTGGACCGTTGCTGGCACTTATGGGTAAAAACAAAGGCAGCAACGTTATGTCGGCTGACAACTCACTGAGCCTGCAAACGTATCTTACCCGTATCACCCGTGTGCGTCTGCGTCTGCAACAGGTCGCCAGCGCCTCTGACCCTCAGGAAATGATGCAGAGCCTGGCGCAGACCGTGTTCCAGGGCAAAAGCGTGGACCTGACCGACACCCAGCAGTACGGCAGCCTGATTGCTGCAAGCCTGGGCGAAGAGTGGAGTGGTTTTGGCAGCACCATGTTTGTGCAGCCACTGACCCAGGCCTGGGAAACTGTGCTTCAGCCATCGGCAGCGAGCCTGAATGACAAATGGAGTCGCTCCGTGGTGGCGAACTGGCATACGGCATTTGACGGACGTTTCCCATTCGCTATCAGCAAGAGTGATTCCTCTCTGCCAATGCTGGCTGAGTTTGTGCGTAAGGATAGCGGACGCATTGAGCGCTTCCTGACCACGGAACTCGGCGGTGTGCTGCACAAGGAGGGCAGCCAGTGGGTGCCGGATAAGGTTAATAGCCAGGGGCTGAGCTTTAATCCAGCCTTCCTGCGGGCGATTAATCAGCTCACCCAGCTATCGGATATCTTATTTACCGACGGCAGTCAGGGCATCAGTTTTGAGCTACAGGCGCGTCCGGTACCGCAGGTGGTAGAAACGCAACTGACTATTGATGGACAAAAGCTGCACTACTTCAACCAGATGGCAGACTGGCAGAGCTTCCGTTGGCCTGGTGACACCTACAAGCCCGGAACCATGCTGACATGGACCACCGTCAATGCGGGCGCACGTCTGTTTGGTGATTACAGCGGAACCTGGGGCTTTATTCGCTGGCTGGATGAAAGTAAGAGAGAGCAGCTAGACCGCAGTCAGTGGATGATGAGTTTTACCGCCCCGGATGGTCGGACCCTACAGTGGGTACTGCGTTCACAACTGGGCAGTGGGCCGCTGGCGTTACTGGCACTCCGGGGTTTTACGCTGCCAGATCAAATATTCAGCGTCGACAGCGCGGCTATGGCGCAGGCGCTGATGACCAACACAGAAAACAGTGACATGGACGGAGTCGAATAATGGACGCTTTGCAGAATCTGGTTGTTGCCTTCCAGGCGGATGAAACCTTGCTGCGACAGCAGGCGCAGTCACGTATGGAAAGCTGGCAGCGCTGGCTTACCCCTATCAGTGAGATCAATCCTACAGGAGAAGACCCGGGTTATGACGATGATTTCCAGCGTATCCGGGAGGAGGTCAATAAACTTTCCGGCATTGATACCGGGCTGATTTGCCAGCTGGCTGAAAAGGTGCTGACCACAGAGGCCAAAGATGTCCGGGTTGCTACTTACTATTGTTGGGCGCGCTTGCACCAGGACGGTGAAACCGGGTTTGCTGAAGGGCTTGAGTTACTGGCGGGATTACTAACCCAGTATGGAACACAGCTCCATCCTCAGCGCGAGCGAAGCCGTAAACCGGCGCTGGAGTGGCTCGCAGGCTCTCGTCTACTTGACAGCCTGTTACTCTGGCCAGAAGTGGTACGCGACGATGCCCAGCGTACGACCGGTGCGTTGCTGCTCATCCGAGACAGTCTTGAAACTGAGCCTGAAGCGTCACGTCCAGATCTGAGTGCCCTGTACAGCGCGCTGGGAGCCCGCCTGATGAAAGCCGGTGGCGTGGATGCGGTAATACCCCAGAACGCCAGCAGTAAAACACGCGAGCATCCAGCATTTCATACGGCAGAACAGGACGCGCCAGTGCTGAGCCGCATCACGTCCGGTCAGGATTTGCTGGCTCAGGCCCGAACCCTGACGGGATATTTGCGTGAGCAACCTGATGGCTGGCTTGCCGCACACCGGCTGATGAAAAGTCTGCGTCACGACACGCTGAGAGCGATCCCGGCACCGGATGCCGAAGGGAAAACGCGCATCGAACCGCCGCGGGCTGACCAGCGTGCAATGCTTAAACGGCTGTATTTGCAACAGAGCTGGCTGGAGATACTGGAACAAGCGGACAGCACTTTCTCGCGTGGCGCCAATCATCTCTGGCTGGATTTGCAGTGGTACATCCATCAGGCCCTGATTAAATCAGGCCAGGATGTGCTGGCCGATATCATTACCGCTGACCTGAAAGGGCTGCTGCGGCGCCTTCCTGGACTTGAAACGCTGGCCTTCAATGACGGCACACCCTTTGCTGATGAGGTCACGCTGAACTGGATAAACCAGAGCGTGCTCGACGAGATGTCCAACTGGCGGGATGAACCTGTCAATGCCGTGAGTGAAACTGGCAACGATATTCTGGCCCTTGAACCGGAAGCTTTGGAGAAAGCGGACACGGATGGTCTGGATGCCACATTCCACTGGCTGCAGACGCGCCCGGGTACGGACTCAACGAAAGACAAATGGCTGCTGCGCCTGCTGATGGCACGTGTGGCGGAGCAGAAGGGTAGGAATGAACTGGCCCTGCATCTGCTGGGTGAACTTGACGGTGCAGCACAGGCCATCACCCTCACTCAGTGGACACCGGCGCTGTTGTTTGAAGTGAAATCGCGCCGTCTCAGGCTGCTGCGCATGAAAGCCGCCCGCAGTGAAACCGACAAGTCACGGCTTCAGCCAGAGATGGACCAGCTTCTGGCGGGTCTGATTGCGCTTGACCCGGCAGGCAGTGCGGTGCTTTGCGGGTAAAGCGACTGACATACCTTTAAAACACACATATTCAGGTTCATATGGACGACTTAACCCTGCGTTATTACGACGCTGAAATGCGCTACCTGCTGGAAGCCGGCGAAGAATTTGCCCGCGCTCACCCGGAGCAGGCAGCAATGCTCAATCTCGATAAAGCGGGCGCGCGCGACCCATACGTGGAGCGCCTGTTCGAGGGCTTTGCCTTCCTGATGGGCCGCCTGCGTGAGAAGCTTGATGACGACCTGCCTGAACTAACTGAAGGGCTGGTCAGTCTGCTGTGGCCGCATTACCTGCGCACTATTCCCTCGATGTCGGTGGTGGAGTTCACTCCTGTCTGGCGTGAGATGAAAGAACCGATGCGTATTGCCAGAGGTTTCGAGGTCAATTCGCGGCCGATCGGTGAAAAAGGCACGCGTTGTCGCTACACCACAACTAAAGAAATAACCCTTCAGCCACTGGCGTTGGAGCATGCCCGCCTGTCGACTGATCCTGACGGGCGCTCTGTCATCAGCCTGCGCTTCAGTTGTAGCCATCTTGCTGACTGGAGCCGTGTCGATCTCAGCCAGATCCCGTTCTACTTCAACGCTGACGCACCGCTGGCCTGCGCCATGCATGAAGCCTTTACCATGAATACTGCGCGCCTGTGGCTACGCATGCCGGGTGACGCGGACAGAAGGCCGATGGACGGGTATTTCACCGCACTGGGATTTGGTGATGATGACAGACTGTGGCCGAAGGGGGACAGTAGTTTCAGCGGTTACCAGTTGCTGCTGGAGTACTTCACCTTTCGCGAAAAATTCATGTTTACGGGGCTGCGCGGGCTTGACAGCGTGGTCTTTCCGGCTGAGATCCCGTGGTTTGAAATCGACGTGGTGCTGGCGGAACGCTGGGAGCATGACTTCAGCTTTACCGAAAAGCACCTGCGCCTGAATTGTGTGCCGGTCATTAACCTGTTCCCGCTGGAATCCGATCCGCTGACGCTCAATTCTCTGCAAACCGAATACATGCTGCGCCCGATGCGCGTCCAGGATGGCCATACCGAGATATATACCGTGGATTCGGTGATGTCATCGAGCCAGCATACCTACGTGCCGTTTTCGAGCTTCCGTCATAAGGGAGGAATGATGCGTCATGAAGCACCGGAATATTACTACCACACCCGCGTGCGCCGCGGTCCGTCCGGCCTGCATAACACCTGGCTCATCCTTGGCGGCGAAGCATTTGATAATCATACCGTCCCGGAAGACGAAAGCCTGTCGCTGACGCTCACCGGCACCAATGGTCAACTGCCACGACGTGCGCTGCAAAGCACCGTGCTTGATACGGTGATGAAAACCACTTCGGTCAGCATTGCCGTGCGAAACCTGTGTGCGCCGACGCTGCCTTGTTACCCACCTGCGCAGGACCGTTTTCACTGGCGCGTACTGAGTCACCTTGGCAGCGGATTTCTGTCGATGATGGATAATGCCGACGTGCTGCGCGGTACCCTGGCGCTGTATGAATGGACCGACAGCGAGATGAACCGTCGCCGTCTGGAAGCCATCCTCGAGGTGAAGCACAGTGAAACGGAGCGCTTTGAACAGGGCTACCTGGTCCGTGGCGTGCAGATTGAAGTCACGCTGGACAGCAATGGCTTTGCCGGACGCGGCGACATCTGCTTATTTGGCGAGATGATGAGCCGATTCTTTGCGCTATACACTGACATCTATTTGTTTAACCGCCTGATTATCATTCTGCAACCGACCGGAGAACGCCTGGAATGGGAAGAGAAGCACAACCGCCGCATTCCCGGCTGAGCCCACGGCTGGAAGCCGACCTGCATCGTATTAACTTTTACCGTTTATGCCAGTTGCTGGAGAAGCGTAACCCGGGCAGGCCGCTGATGGGCTCGACCAGTCACCCGGGCGATGACCCGGTACGCTTTGCCCCGCATCCGGGGATGGGATTTCCGGCCAGTGAGCTGAAAGCCGTGGAGTATGATGAGGATGATGACAGCCGGCCACCACTTATCCGCACGACCTTTATGGGAATGTACGGTGTCGACTCACCCCTGCCGATGGCGTATCTCGATGACATCGCTCAGCGTCGGGAAGGGCATGACGCACTACAGGGTTTTCTGGATATTTTCAGCCATCGCATTCTGACGCAGTTTTACCGTATCTGGCGTAAATACTCTTATCCGGCCACCTTTGAACCCGGTGGTACGGACAGCATCTCGCAGTCACTGCTGGGCCTGGTGGGATTGGGTATTCCCGGCACAGCAGACCACATTGCCACACCAGTATCCCGTTTTCTGGCTCTGCTGGGTGTTCTACAGCAACCGGGCAAAACTCAGGAGGGAATGCAGGCGCTGGTGACGTTGCTGGCCCCGGATACCACCGTGAAGGTCAGTCCATACTGCCTGCGGCCGGTGGAAATGGGTCAGCCGCTGGGCTTTTACGGTGATGACGATTTTCTGCTGGACGGCAACACGCCACTGGGTGACGAAGCGATGGATGCGGGTAGCCAACTGCTGGTTGCGCTTACAACGGATAATGAACAGGAGGCACAGGGCTGGAAGCCGGACGGTCTGCTGTATCAGGACTTTCTGGTGATGCTTCGTGTCTGGCTCGGCTGGCGTTTTAAAGCAAAGCTCACCCTGACCACACGGACCCGACTGCTGGCCGTTCCGCCGCTTGGCGAAGGCCCTTTCTGGCTCGGGATGAACGGCGTGCTGGGTGCTGATGAGGGGGAACTTAAAGACGATATCCCACCGACCTTTACGACGGAACTGGGCTATTACACTGGCCTGAAGCCGGCAATACCACAACAAGGAAACCGACGTGTTACGTACAAGTTTGATTAAATCCGCAGGCTGGTTGCCTGCACTGCTGGCGTTCAGCCTGACGGGGTGCGGGATGACGCAGGGTATCACCGATGGCACCAAATCGGCATTTAACGCCGTGTTCTACAAAAAAATTAAGATGCTGCACCTGGATTTCACGGCGCGTGAAGCGCTAAACACCGATTCCCGCGAAAGTAACTCACTCTCCGAGCCGGTGGTAGTTCGTGTCTATCAGCTGAAAGACCGTAAAATCTTCGATAAAACGGTTTACCAGCAACTACTGAACGATGGCGAAACTATCCTGAAAACCGACCTGATGGCGACCCGCGATGTGGTCGTAAAACCGGGCGGTGATACAAATCTTGATATGCCAATGGAAGAAGAAACGCAGTTTGTCGCGGTAGTCGGCCTGTTTCGTCACCCGGACCTGGTCAACAATACCTGGAAGCAGGTTCTAAAACGTGAAGATCTCGATCCGGATAAGCCGCGCATTCTGGAGGCCGGGAATAACCACCTGACGTTACAGCCATTGAAGGATGACTGATGCCAAAGGGACATAATGCGCCATCGCTGTATGAAATGCTGAGCGGCAATTTCTCAGGTGGCCTGAGCCTCAACCAGGTCAGCGAACAGAATCAGGTGATTTTATCAGTACTCGATAACATGCAGCGCATCCTCAACTGCCGCGCCGGTACGCTGGCTCACCTGCCGGACTACGGCCTGCCGGATATGACAAAAATCCTCCAGGGAATGCCCGGGACCGCCCACCAGCTGATTACCACACTGTCGGCCGTGTTGCTGAAATACGAGCCGCGCCTGAGCCGGATTAACGTGGTGATGCAGGAACAGATTCAGCCCGGTGAACTCCGCTACGCCATTGATGCGGAGCTGAAGGGGGTCGGGCTGGTGCGCTACGGCACGGAATTTATGCCCGAGGGCAGGGTATTAATCCGTCATCTGAAACAACAGCAATACCTCGATGCACGAGCCGCCATCTAGTTATTACTCAGGTTAAAACAGTTATGACAATAAATTCTGAACGCCAACTTAAAACCGGCGGGGATCCGCGCACGCTTGCGGATTACGCTGCCTTGCGCGACGAAATGAACAAGCTCACCCATCCGGCACGCCCGGATGTTAACTGGCAACACGCGGAAACGCTCTGTCTGTCACTGTTCGAGCATAACGGTGTGGAGCTACAAACGGCTGCCTGGTATACGCTCGCCCGCACGCATCTTGCCGGACTCTACGGCATGAATGAAGGGCTGGCGCTACTGGCTGCCCTGGTCGTCCGCCAGTGGGGTAGCCTCTGGCCACAGCCTGTTCATGCGCGAGTTGAAATCCTCAGCGCACTGAGCAAACGCCTCCAACAGGTGGTGAGAACGCTGACGTTGACGCATGCCGATTTAGGGCAGCTTTATCAGGCTGAGGAGAATCTGAAGGCTCTGAGTGACATGTTGCAGCGCCTCGAACTTAAGCATGCTGCTCAGCTTGATGCCCTGCGCTCGATGATGCAGAACGCAGCAGTGCGTCTGGAAAACAGCGAAAATACGGGCGTAAGTCTGCCGGGGAACGCGGTGGGGGCCGCGGAACTCCACATCACAGAACCGACAGAGCGTTGTAAAAGGGTTTATGTGGTTCAGCCCGAGCCGTTGCTGAATAAAGAGCCTCCTGTATCCGTGAAGCAGTGGAAGCCATTTGCTGCGGGTATGTTGTCCATGCTGGTGGCTGCCAGTGTTGTCGCAGTGGGATGGCAGATGATGCATGCGCCAGATTCGGCGCAAATGCAGCTGACCGCGTCCCTGGCTCCTATACCTGAAGGACTCTCTACAGCACAGTTGCAGGCGCTGCAACAAACGTCACCGCCACCTGAACCGGGGATCAGTAAGACACAGCAGATGTTAGCGCAGCTTTTACACCTGAAACCAGACTGGGCAGTAAGCTACGGCGACCGTCTGGTGCAGCAGGCGCTGACGCTGTGGCCTGAAGAGGCCAAACCCCTGGCGCAACAGTGGCACAAGCAGATTAGCGTTGCCGGACTTGCAGAATCAGATCTGAATGGCTGGCATCAGGGGATGACGCAGTTACAGCAGTTGACGAACAGGCTGAACGCACTGGATGAACAGAAGGGGAGGTATATGACGGTGAGTGAACTGAAATCAGCCGTGTTTGCCATGTCGCAGTCCTTCAGCCATACCGTTCCGCTTGAGGAGCAGCTTCGTCTGCTTTCCATTTTACCTGCCGGGCAACCCCTGTCAGCAGCGCAGCTAAACCAGACCGAACAGCATCTTCAGCAGTTGATTGCCAGCTATGCTCTGCTGAAGCACCAAAAAGAATAATGAGACTGGCGAAAAACACGGAGTTGACATGTCAGCAAGAGAGCGTTTTTTTAAGAAAGTGCAACAGAGTATCGGGGACAAACCGATCTATGTTAATACGGCTGAGGCCGAAGTCAGGGCGTTTTGTGAGCGGATGGAGGATCTTGCGCAGCAAATCATTACATGGTTTGAAGGTTCTGGTATTGAAATATTTTTATCTAAAAAACATATCACCGATTTAAGTACGGTTGGCTACAGCCTTAGTAGCGGTATATGTCGTTATGCTATTACGACGATCATTTTGCAAAATGGGGATCGCAGCGTCACCATTATGCCAGAACAGGTGATCAGGGGGTCGGAGAAGGGGTGTGTGACGATGAGTATTACTGTCCCCGATAGTCTGTCGGGGGCAAGGATATTCCATTTAAGCATGGCGCCTGAAGCAGGCTGGTATATTCGTCGCGGGCATCAAAGTGCAAAAGAGAATATCCTCATGACTGAGGACTGTTTTTTCCAGTCTATCGACTGTCTGGCCTGAACGTCAGCCACCCTAACGGGAGGGGCGTGCAATAACGTAGTTAATATATATTAACTACGTTAACTTATTAAGCACCACTAAACATCGGCACTCTACAGTATCTCTCCTTAAATATATAATTACCGTTATTGAAGGAGTATCAGTAACCAAACGACAAGCCAGATATTTACCGTAACACATGCTTTTTATCCGCCTTAAGTAAAACTGCACATATCAAACTGCAAAACAACAAACCAGCGACGAACGTGAGGACAAATTCGTATGGCAATGCTATAACCCTTAATGCCAACCAAAATATAATGCCCCAGGAAAACGTATGCTAAGAAATATTAGTGTCAGAACGTTCATTGTCTATTTCCTTTTATGTGTATTTTTGGTAAGTGATGGAGTTATAGCGCTATTTTCACGGAATTCTTCGCTTTTTATTGCAGTCATAATTGTACAATTCATCGCCTTATTTTTACTCTGGGCGTACATGACAAAATATCTTGTGACGCCGATCAATACTGTGAAAAAAAGTATTGAAGAAGTGACGTCAGGCAAACTTGGCGTGTCGATACCTGAATTTGGCAACAACTGTGCGGGACGTCTGATCCCGGGGATTAATAGTCTCTCCAGCAACATTGCAACGTTGGTCCGTGAGATCCGCGCCTCCTCGCAAACCGCGATGACCCTGTCAGATCAACTCTCTTCACGCAGCGCGCAGCTTTCCGTCAAAACAGAACAGCAGTCAGCTTCGCTGGTGCAAACGGCAGCCAGCATGGAAGAGATGGCTGCAAGTACAAAAAATAATGCCGACAATACCCGTTTAGCCAGCGAACAGGCGAATCTCGCGACGTTGCAGGCGCGTAAAGGCGGAGAGTTAATGGGGCAGGTCGCGAACAATATGCAGTCGATTACCGACTGCGCCCAGCAAATGACAGAGATTATCTCGCTGATTGACGGTATCGCTTTTCAGACCAATATTCTGGCGCTTAACGCCGCCGTTGAAGCGGCACGAGCGGGCGACCATGGTAAAGGGTTTTCTGTGGTCGCGGGCGAAGTGAGAAGCCTTGCGCATCGTAGCGCCGAAGCGGCAAAAAATATTAAGTCATTGATTGAAGTTACCAGCCATAACGTGACACAGGGCGTTAACGTGGTCTCTGAAGCCGAAAAAAATATGCATGATATTGTTACCGGTTCGGGCAATGTGAGCAGACTGATGGATGAAATATCCGCCTCAACATCAGAACAGGAAAAAGGTATTTCACAAATTACGCAGGCATTGTCTGAGCTTGAACGCGTAACGCAGAGCAACGTGTCGATGGTTGAAGAACTCAATGGATCGTCAGATGTGCTGCGCAATCAGGTGATTGAGCTCCAGACACGAACACGTAATTTCCGTCTGGAAAATGAGCTCCAGGCTGACAATGCGTTAAGAAGCCGCGAATGGGCGGTGAATTCCTGAGCGTATTCAGGACGATGACTCACATAATTATTGCTTAACCCTCGGCGAAAGCTAGACTGACACCGAAAGAGATAAAACGGTGGAGGCGCTGTGGAGAGCATAAAAGGGTCTGAGGTTAACGTACCTGACGCAGTTTTTGCATGGGTGTTTGATGGACGTGGCGGCGCAAGGCCGCTTGAAGATCAGGATCATATCGACAACGAACATCCATGCTGGCTGCACCTCAACTACACGCACCCGGACAGCGCCGAGTGGCTCGCGTCCACGCCGCTATTGCCCAACAACGTTCGGGATGCGCTGGCGGGAGAAAGTCTCAGACCCCGCGTCAGCCGGATGGGTGACGGGACGTTAATTACGCTGCGTTGTATAAACGGCAGTACGGATGAGCGTCCGGATCAGCTGGTGGCCATGCGTGTTTATATGGATGAACGGCTGATTGTTTCCACCCGCCAGCGAAAAGTGCTGGCGCTGGATGACGTCATTAACGATCTGAAAGAGGGCACGGGACCAACGGATTGCGGCAGCTGGCTGGTGGATGTGTGTGATGCGTTGACCGATCATGCCAGCGAGTTTATAGAAGAACTTCACGATAAAATCATCGATCTGGAAGATAACTTGCTCGATCAGCAAATCCCCCCACGTGGTTTTCTGGCGTTGCTGCGTAAACAGCTCATCGTGATGCGCCGCTATATGACCCCCCAGCGCGACGTTTATGCGCGACTGGCCAGCGAACGCATGAGCTGGATGAACGACGATCAGCGCCGCAGAATGCAGGATATCGCTGACCGGCTCGGACGTGGTCTGGACGAGATTGACTCATGTATTGCCAGAACGGCAGTCATGGCGGATGAGATAGCCCAGGTAATGCAGGAGTCGTTAGCCAGGAGAACGTACACCATGTCGCTGATGGCGATGGTCTTTTTACCGAGTACCTTCCTGACGGGGTTGTTTGGCGTAAACCTCGGAGGGATCCCCGGCGGTGAATATCACTATGGCTTCACGACATTTTGCGTCATGTTAGTGGTTTTGATTGGCGGTGTTGCGTGGTGGTTGCATCGTAGTAAATGGCTGTAAATTTACGCTTTTCTGTGGCAGAGTCGGCTTCAAAACGACATTTTAATTGAGCGAAGTCAATAAACTCCGACCATGTTAGGTGCAATATTACTCCCGCAGGTGAATGCAACGTCAAGCGATGGGCGTTGCGCTCCATATTGTCTTACTTCCTTTTTTTGAATTACTGCATAGCACAATTGATTCGTACGACGCCGACTTCATAGTCGGCTTTTTTTTGCCTCCTGTTTATCTGCGTCTACCCTTTAGGGGTCAGCACCCTAATCTGGAGGAAAAGATGAGTATGCTACTTGCCCTGCAACGCCTGAACACCTGGCAGTCCGATCCGGTGCCCACCGATCCGACGCCGATACCCGATCCTGTCCCACGTCCGCAGCCGATGCCTGATCCACCGCCGGATGAAGAGCCGATTAAATTGTCGCATCGTTAGCGCAGATCTGCGAGGATACGCGCCATCTGACTGCAATCATTACTACGAGAGTATATTGTGACCGCTTTTTCCACGCTGAACGTTCTGCCTGAAGCCCAACTGGCTAACCTAAATGAGTTGGGCTACCTCACTATGACCCCTGTCCAGGCCGCCGCGCTGCCGGCTATCCTTGAAGGCCGTGACGTGCGCGTGCAGGCGAAAACCGGCAGTGGAAAAACGGCTGCATTCGGGCTAGGCCTGTTACAACACATTGATGCAACCCTGTTTCAGACTCAGTCCCTGATACTCTGCCCGACGCGCGAGCTGGCCGACCAGGTCGCGGGTGAGCTGCGTCGTCTGGCGCGTTTTTTGCCTAACACTAAAATTTTAACGCTCTGCGGCGGGCAACCGTTTGGTGCGCAGCGCGATTCCCTTCAGCACGCGCCGCATATCATTGTGGCAACGCCGGGCCGTCTGCTCGATCACCTGCAAAAAGGCACCGTTTCACTCGATGCACTGCAAACGCTGGTGATGGATGAAGCTGACCGCATGCTGGATATGGGCTTCAGCGATGCGATTGACGAAGTGATCCGCTTTGCGCCAGCCACGCGTCAGACGCTGCTTTTTTCTGCCACCTGGCCCGAGGCGATTGCGGCGATCAGCGGGCGCGTGCAGAAGAACCCGCTGACCATTGAAATCGATGCTGTCGATGCGTTACCGGCGATTGAGCAGCAGTTCTTCGAGACATCGCAGCAGGGCAAAATTCCACTGCTACAAAAATTGCTGAGCCAACACCAGCCAGCGTCCTGCGTGGTGTTCTGTAATACCAAAAAAGACTGTCAGGCGGTGTGCGATGCCCTGAATGATGCAGGACAGAGCGCATTATCGCTGCATGGCGATCTGGAACAGCGCGATCGCGATCAGACGCTGGTGCGTTTCGCTAACGGCAGCGCTCGCGTGCTGGTTGCAACGGATGTGGCGGCCCGTGGTCTGGATATTAAATCGCTTGAGCTGGTGGTGAATTTCGAACTGGCATGGGATCCGGAAGTGCATGTCCACCGCATCGGGCGTACTGCGCGTGCGGGTAACAGTGGTCTCGCCATCAGCTTCTGCGCACCTGAAGAGGCGCAGCGCGCTAATATTCTTTCGGAAATGCTGCAACTGAAACTCAACTGGGTGAATACCCCAGGTAATATCAGCATCGCTCCGCTGGCGGCGGAAATGGCCACCCTGTGCATCGACGGCGGTAAAAAGGCCAAAATGCGTCCCGGTGACGTTCTGGGGGCGTTAACAGGGGATATCGGTCTCGACGGGACAGATATTGGCAAGATCACGGTCTACCCTGCGCATGTCTACGTAGCGGTTCGCCAGTCGGTTGCGCATAAGGCCTGGAAACAGTTGCAGGGCGGGAAGATTAAAGGGAAAACCTGCCGCGTTCGACTGCTGAAGTAAGCTTAAAACGCGTCTCAGAAACGATATCTGAGACGCTGCCAGGTTACTTGACTTCTACCACGTTCAGGCGCAGTTCATCGAATTGCGCATCCTCTTCCTCTGGCTGCCAGCCAGCAGGCTGCATCGGGATCTCTTCGCGATCAAACGCCAGATCCCCGCCATTCACCACCTCTGAACCGTGGTTAATCCCTTTGAAATCGAACAGTTCAACGTCGGCGAGGTGCGAAGGCACCACGTTCTGCATGGCGCTGAACATGGTTTCGATGCGGCCCGGATAGCGTTTATCCCAGTCACGCAGCATATCGCCAATGACCTGACGTTGCAGGTTCGGCTGTGAGCCGCACAGATTGCACGGAATGATAGGGAAGGCTTTGGCCTGAGAGAAACGCTCAATGTCTTTCTCGCGGCAGTAGGCAAGTGGGCGGATCACGATGTGTTTGCCGTCGTCGCTCATCAGCTTCGGTGGCATTCCCTTCATTTTGCCGCCGTAGAACATATTCAGAAACAGCGTTTGCAGAATGTCGTCCCGGTGATGGCCAAGCGCAATCTTGGTGGCACCCAGTTCGGTTGCGGTGCGGTACAGAATGCCGCGACGCAAACGTGAGCAGAGCGAGCAGGTCGTTTTGCCCTCTGGGATCTTCTCTTTAACAATGCCGTAGGTATTCTCTTCTACGATTTTGTACTCAACGCCCAGGTTATCAAGGTACTCCGGCAGGATATGCTCCGGGAAGCCAGGTTGTTTCTGATCGAGGTTAACCGCGACCAGGGAAAAGTTCACCGGTGCGCTTTGCTGTAGATTACGCAGGATCTCCAGCATGGTGTAGCTGTCTTTACCGCCCGACAGGCAGACCATGATGCGATCGCCTTCTTCAATCATGTTGAAGTCTGCAATGGCTTCGCCCACGTTACGGCGCAGTCGCTTTTGCAGTTTATTCAGGTTGTATTGCTCTTTCTTTGTATTTGATTGATTTTCTTGCATTTATTACTACCTTCGGAGCCAATAGGGGCATAATAGGGGCAAAAATTCTTCAGCGTGCGAGCTTGTCGTTAAGCATCAGCACCTGTTCGCCATTCATTTCTTCAATCCACGCACCGTAGACTTCATAAACCATTTGCGCGTTTTCATGCCCCATCTGGCTGGCTATGAAAGACGGATTAGCGCCGGCAGATAAAAGCCAGCAGGCAAAAGTATGCCGCGTATGGTACGGATTCCGGCGGCGAATACCAGCACGTTTTACAGCTGCGTTAAATCTGGAGCCGATACTCGATAAAGAGTAGTAGGCCTTCTGTATGCCCTTGCGCATCCTGGGCATGAAAACAAACCGCAGGTTCTGATATTCCATCGCACCATACTCTCGGTGATGAAACACAATCTCGGTTTTGGGCTGTAACGAAGTCAGCTTACGCTGTGCCTTCAAGGCCTCTAGTGCTGGCTCTAAAAGCGTGATAACGCGATCACCTGCATCGGTTTTTGGTGGGACGAACATTCCTAGCGCATTAAGGTTGCGCTGTATATGAGCCGTACCTTTTTCCCAGTCGATATCTTCCCAGGCAAGAGCTGCAAGCTCTCCATGACGGACACCAGTATAAACTGCGAACGTCCACATATTGAGGCTTTGGCCACGCTCGGATGCCGCAAGCAAACTAAACTCCTGCTTCGTTAAAGGATCCGGTTTTACTTTCCCTTTGTGTAGTTTCTTGATCCCTTCAAAGGGTTTGCCACTGATAAAGCCAGACTTGTGTGCAAACCGAAGAAGGGAGCACAGAAGCGATATATAGTTGTTCACGGTACGCACAGTGCGTCCCTGTTTGTTACTTCTGGGATTTGCCAGGTAAAGTGTCTCACCGTTCAACAGCTCCTTTCTGTATTTCAGAATGTCGCTGTGGCGTATAGTTGAAACAGGCGTATCTCCGTTAATGATGTGCATTAACGTACCGAGTTGTGAGCGAGTCTTACGCATGGTATTCGCGCTAATTTCGGTTTCTTTAATGCTCGTCCACAGCTCACACAGCTCTGATAAGGTTTGAACTGAAACAGTGGTTACGGTTTTTTTTGCTCTGGACGATGAAGGAAAGCGCTGATGGTAATCAAACTCTCCAAGGTTGATCTCACTAACGATCACAGCCCGAAGATTCCCGGCTTTTTTGATGTTCGCCGGGGTGTTAATCCAACCTTTGAGAATTTCGCGGCAACGCTTTCCCCGGTACATAAACCAGATACAAATCTTATTGTTTCTGATTTCGACACCTGTAGGCAAAGCTGCCATCTTACGCATCCCTTATTAACTGATTAATTCTCGGATAGTTATACCAGGTTGTGCCACGCAAGGTTTTTTCCCCAGAAGGCGATATCCGTTTAAAATGGACACCTTCTACCCAGCAGCCCTGGCGATACTTCTCAATCTGTCGTTGGGTCAGGCCTGTTTTTTCTGTGAGCCTGGCGCCAACAACCCATTCTTCGTTAAAAATTACCTGCGACATGGTTCACCTCAGGTAACCGGCATGAGTATAGATATGCCGGTCTTCAGTCGTTGATATTTCAGTTTCAGTTTGCCTGGCCGGGCAGGGAACGCAGTCGGCGCATGCCGGTCATTGCTGTGGCCACGTAGCTTGCCTTGCAGTTCACTACCTCGACCCAGACCTTCACGCCTTCCACTCTCACCGTATAGGTCTCTTTCATCTTGCTGCGCCCATAGTCACCATATCTTTGCTGGTGGGCTGCGAGCGCGATTTCACATGCCTGGCGAGCTAAAGGGGATTGCTTACTGCCTCGATTAATCAGTCGCATTTCTTCTCCTTGAGGGAGGGTTTCTCCTCCCGATCTCGTTAGTCCACGTATTCCGGTTTCATATCCGCCAGGGTGATGCTGAACTGATCGTGTAGTTCCTCTCCTAAATGGCGTTTCACAGATGCCAACACGCGTTCAGCTTCGCCAAAGCGTTCTGCCGCACCGGGTTCATCTGGAGATGGTAGGGAGTTGATTGCCGCTTCCACCTTGTTACGAGCATCAACCAGGTAATAACGCTTCACAGCTTTGTTCTTCAGTTCAGTGAACAGGGCAGAACCCAGCGTTACTTTCACGGTTTCAATATCTGCGCGCAGAGCTTTAGCGCTATCCACATCCTGAGCCGCCTCGATCCGGTCACGGAAATCATCAGCAAGTGCATCGATATTTTGAGCTGATTCCTGAGCCGTTTGAGTCATAGTGACGTTGTCACCTGAAATGTCTGCAAGGCTTACGTGCTGCGCCGGTGCTGGGTTTACCTCTCGTTCTTCACGGCGATCATCCAGTTCATCCGGGGTATAAACACCCAGAATCACATCCGGGCAGAACAGTCTCGCCCAGCGTTTGACAGCCAAATATGCCAACTGCTGGCGTGGGTCGTCAGCCCACAGGGTAGAGTTTCGGGTTCGGGCCTGAGCCAGCAGTAAATCAAGTTCTCTCGGCTGATCTTCACCTTTCAGAGTTGCGCGGATAATGATGCCGATCCCGGCTTCGTCAGCCAGGGTCCAGCCCGGGACGCGGTACTCGCCTTTATCGCCTTTACGGATGTGGAATTTTCCTACAACCTTTTCCCATGGACCGTACCACTCATAATCAAAACGACTGGCAAGCACGCCGCTGCGTGAAATGACGGCATTAACCAGTTGAGCTTCATACCCGAGCACACCGTTAATCAGGTGCGTCTTCTGCGCCACGGCAAAGGGATTCATCTGCCACTGTGCCGCTTGCATTGCTACCGCCATGCAGTCGGCCTGATTACCCTGTAAGTGTTTAGGAACAGTCGCGGTGCCTTGCGCCATGATCTGCGCGAACGTGCTGATGGCGTTCAGATACTGGGAATCGAACAAAGCCACGTTGGAATTAATAACGGTGTTCTGGTCAGCAACGGAAACGTTTGTGTTATGCATAAATCCCCCTTAAGCCTGAGCGCGCAGCGCTTCGAGGCGGCGCAGGTCGAAGTCGTTCAGTTCATCGGTGTAATCGGTAGTGATCGGCGCTGGCCATTCGCCCGTGTCGAATCCGGTTGCTATGGCACGCATCGTTTTGCGGTACTCGAGCATGCCCAGTTCCAGCAGTTCGGTGGATGCCTCAATGATGGCGATCCAGTGGTAGTTCTCGTCTTTGTTGACGAATATCCAGAAGAACTGGTCCAGCCCCGCGGTCTCGCAATACATAGCTGCGCTGAGGTGGTAGTCCCGGTCAATGATTTCCCGGTGTAGCCTGGCGCGCAGACTTTCTTGCTTCACATTCCACATGCTGATGGTTTTCAGGTCAGCACCGATGCGCACGCCGTCCAGTTCAATCTCAAGGTCAGGGCGTACACGCACTTCTAAACCTGTTTCGTCGTCAAAGCCGAAGTAACTCACTTCAACGGCGCGGCTTGGATGTGTCAGCAGCATGCCGGCGGTCGGGTGCGCCAGGAGTGCAGATTGAATTGCCCGCGCTGTGGCCAGTTGCTGGCGGGTAACCAGAATCTTTTCGCCAGGGTTGTCGCGCCAGGCATCCAGCAGTTCGTCGGCGAATATGGCATCGGGCTTAACCGACTTAACTGCCTGGATCATGTCTGCTTTAGTGCCGGACACTTTCAGCGGCGTCGGTTTCTGCGCTTCCTGTGCGACCAAATCAGGATTGATGATCGCTAATTGCTCGAGTAGCGCATCACGGCTGCCGTTGGTTTTAACCGGCACGGGCAGGGTGGCGTTGTACTCTTTAATGCATGCCTTCATTGCCGTTGCTGTCTGTTTATGGCCTTCTTCAATACGCTGGTAGTCAGCTGGGAGAGCCATATAGCTTTGAGCCGTTTCTTCCAGGCTCGCACCAAGCGGCACTGGAGCGGGAAGGGATGCGTTATGTTGTTCAAGCAACGCTTTAATCTCGTCAGCACTCAGCAGCGCCGGCAGGCTGGCGTTGTACGCGTCGATGAACTCGCGCAGGGTTGCGGTGGTGGTGAAAGCATCCTCCGGGATCCCCGGTTCTAAGCTGAACTCTGCTTCGAGGTTTTCCGGCTGCAATGCAAGGGCATGCACCAGGTTTCCCATGTCCAGCACTTTTGATGCTATGTGAGGGATAGTTTTAGCTACATGGCGCGCATTGAAGTACATCAGGCTGACGCGGGCATCTTTCACCTGAGTTGAGCTGATGCCGTTTGCTGCGTGATAAACATCATTCGGCAGACCTTCGTAGCGGCCAGGTTCGAAGTAGGCCGGGTATTCGATTACTGGCTCTGACTGTTGCTCTTCCGGCGCTATGGAATCTGTCTGCGTATTAGCTGCATAAGCGCCTTCGCCTGGTTGTACCGAATCAACATCTTCGTCTTTCTCTGGCTTAGCCGTTTCCATCTGCACATCGCTGGTGGTCTCCGCTGTGTATTTCGTGTTTTCGACTTCATTTGAGGAGGTATTGACGACCGGTTCGGTATTTCCCCCCATCAGGCCATCGATGGAGAACACGCCGCTGCCGAGATTTTCAACCTGCGGTTGTTCAGCTGGGGCTTCAGTCTCAACTACAGGAGTAGGCAACGGCAGTAATTTCACAGCAGAGTTAAATTCAGCCGTCATGGTTTTATTCACAAACTCAAGATGAGCCGCTGGCGTGTGGTGGATGTTATCTGGCGCGATGCGGATCAAGTTGAAGATTGCCGCACGGTTAACCGCCAGTATGCCGGGCTGATTACGCAGGATGGCGCTCCAGGATTTCCATGGTTCTTCTTTCTTCGCCACGATTTCTTTGGCATGTCGTAACACGCTCGAAGGAATTTCGAAGTGGTGGAAGTCCATAGGCAGTAGGGCGCATGCGATCTCAAGATCGAGAGTGTCCAGAGTGTGATGCGCGCCTTCGCCGCGATCCGTTACATAGCCGCCGTCGGCATTGGTACCAGAATCGGTGCGCTGAACATTACTAATGCGGTTACCGGCTGCCCATTCGCGAACGAGAATGCCGCGGTCAATGTAATCAGTCGCCGCCCAGATTCTGGTGAATCGGAGAACCAAAGCGAGTTCGTGACGCTTCTCCTGGCTGAACACTTTGCGAATGGCGTCGGTGTAGCGCCACAGGTCTTTGGTATCGTAACCCTTCACCTCTTCGCAGTTTTCTGCCGCCAGCAGCAGGTTCTGGACATAGCTGTTGTCTGTGTCCATTTCCAGCGCGCTGATACCTTCGTATTCTTCGCGGATCAAGTGGTGGCGCAGTTCGTCGGCGGTGAACTGAGCGAGTAGCTGCTTGCGAAATGGCATACGAACGACCGGATAACGTGTGGTTTCGTCATCATTCTCGTCAATCTGAATACCGTTTTCAGGTTCTGGAACCTGATCGGTTGTAACATCGGCGTCGCTGGTTCTTTCTGATTTGAGCAGAGTAAGCTTTCCGTTCCTCCACTCTCTCACTACCTCATTACAGTCGCCTGCATCTACTCTCAACCAGTCGGCCATGAAAGCAGCAAGTAGCTTTATTTCGTGCTCTTCATCTGGCGCGAATACCTGCTTAATCGCCTGTACCAGTTTCCACTCAGCGTTCAGGCTGAGTTCGGCAACTTCAGGGGTGTCGTTCTTTGCCAGTAGCAGATTCTGGAGATAGATGTTGCCTTCATCCAGTGACATTTCGCTGGCAACCAGTTGCTGCTCTTTACTGATATGCGTCTGATATTTGTCGCTGGTCAGGTGGAAGGCAAAACGGACTGCTGGAGTACGGTTTTCAAGCTTAACACTCTCGACGGTAGTTTCGACATTTACTGTCGGTTCCGGTGCGGCAGTGTTGTCCACGGCGCCAGTAGACTCAGCACCAGCCTTTGGTAGCCAAGTGCGTCCATCGTCCTGGAGTTCGTAGCGTTTGCACCAGGTGTAATCCACGGTGCTTTCTTTCGGCAGATCGTTATAAACCGGAAAATCGGTGCGAACTGGTTTTGCGTAATCCTTACCGCGGCCGGTTTCAATACCAGCATCTTCAAGCTCAACGTCGAGCTGTAGGTTTGCACGAGCTTCTGATTTCGCAGTGAACCAAATCACTGCGTCTTCTTTGCCGGATTTCTGCGTAGCCTTAACTACATAGAAAAATTCCATGTGAGATCCTCTTTTTTGGATGTAAGATCCCCGGGCCAGAGATAGCGCCCATTGGGTGAACTTTGGTTTTTTAAGTAGTTTTCCGGTGTAACTTTGGTCGGGAGCACCGGACGTACGGGCCGCCTTGCGCGGCTTTAACGTTATGCCTCGTGGGCCATCTGGTCGTACGAAGCACAACGTTCAGAGCAGTATTCTTTTTCTTTGCGCGCCAGCTGGGCACCGTTTCGATAGAGAAGGGTACTTTTAACTACTTTCTCCGGTTCAACCGGCTTGCCGCAGTACCCGCATTTCGTTGAGCTACACATCTGGATTCCCCTTTTGCGCCAACAGGTAGCACAGGCGGCGAAGAATCACCTCGAAGAGGTTCAGTTTCACGGCCTGTTGCCGTCCTGGTTTGCGTGCGAAATCAATCATTCTCACCCTCGTTTGCCTTATCGCCGGCCAGCGGAACGTTTACACCTGATGCGCGTTAATCTCTCCACCTCATCCGACTCTTCATATGCCGTCGGCGGCTACTTCGTGGGCGTCCTGCCTTGGTGGTTCGTAGTGCGTCTTGGTTACTCTAGTAAATCACCACTTTACCCATAGGTCAAGCATTTGAATACACAAAAGTACAGTAATGCTTTACCTGAGGTATGTGGAGTACGAAAATGAGCTATTGAGGGCAAAAAAAATCCCGACGCTAAGGTCGGGATCTGTGAGTTCAGGGCAGGGGCTTGGTGGTTGGGCTGTTGGAAGAAGGCAAAGAAAACCCAGCGCGGTGGCTGGGTAATTGGTTACGGCTTTTTGAGATAAAGGTTGAGCAAGAACATTATTATTGGCATTGCTATAGAAAGTAAAAGTAAGCCTAACATCCAAACCTTGATATCGCCGGCTTTAGAATCAACGAAATCTTTGCTTGCTTTAGTTGAAAGCTTTTCGTCTATATCTTTTAGTTTTTGTAATACTGTAGATATATCAGTTTTAATAGAGGCTGAGCTCTTAGTAAGCTCACGAATATCCATTCGTGCTTCAGAAAGATTCACTTTGATGTTTTCGACATCTGCTTCGAGTTTTGCAACTCTAGCCTCAAGCATGTTTCCACCTCCGCCATTACCGCCATCATGCTCGAATGATGCATTATTTTCGTTATAGCGTCCAGCAGGCAACCGCATGGTCTCTTTTCCAGGTCTCAGTATTGTAACTTTTTCCGGCATGTACTTTTACCCAGCCTTCTTTGTTACCTTAAAAAAGGCATCATTTTGGTGAATGGGTGTTTTACTATCTTGAGGGTAAAAAAGCTCAGCACTAATCTGATAAATTCCTTCCATGTCAAATGGTACTGATGGAAGATCAATATTCAGTCCAACTGCTACTTTATCGGGTTCAGAAGATGGATCTTCTGACATAAATATTTTGTCTCTATCCCAGCTATCGTCGATTACAGAAGTTCCATCTCGAAGTATGTCAAATCTTAATCTGTAGTTTTCTTTGTTTTTCAGGCAGATAAAGTAAAAAGCAATTTGCAGTACCGCTTTGACAGGTAAAACGTCGCATTCAAAAGTTAGTACAGGGGAAAAATTGTGCTGATTTATCCCAACTGTCGTATATGGGAAAAGAAAAGATATTTTTGCATCCATAGTATTACTTCCTTACATCTCATGGAAGAGATCGGAATTAAGGGATTGATTAATTTACTCCGTTATCGCTCTTGATCCTTCGACTCATGTACTTCGCATACAGTTCATCTAGCTCCTTCAGGCGAATTGAGAAGACGCGGAGCATGTTCTTCTGCTCTTCCTCGGGCAGCTGGCGATAGAGCTCAAGCAGGCGCTGTTCGTCTGCCTTAAGTCCGTCTTTCTCGCCAACTTCCTCACCAAGGAGCCAAGGGACCGACACTCCAGCTGCATCAGCTAAAGCAAGTGCCGATTCTTTACTCATCTTGCCGGTTCGAAACCATCCGGTCACCGCTTGTTTGCTGACATTAGCTACTCTGGCCATCTCTGTTTTTGAGAAGCCTTTGTTATTCAATTCAGTCAGCCTAGAAATTAGGCTCTGGTTAGGTTCTTTTCTATTCATATATGGATTGTAAACAATAGCTTTACCACTTGATAGGCAGGTGTTTATTGACTGATTGGTAAATTATTGCTTTACTCTTTTGCACTTAAGGAGGTCCTATGACTGGAATTGAACTTGCAATTTTTCGATCTGGCTCGGCCAGTGCGCTTGGTACTCTGATCGGCGTTTCAAAAATGGCTGTTTCGCTTTGGCGCCGCAAGGGGATCCCGGCTGAGCGAGTGCTGCCAATTTATGGGGTTACCGGCGTGACTCCACACGAGTTGCGCCCTGATCTTTACCCGAATCCCACAGACGGTTTACCTAACCAGGAGCCTTAACAATGCAAACTGTTTCATTTCAACAGAGTAGCAGAGCTTCCTCTACTCCACTGATATTCCCGTGTCATCAAAGCGAATCGGCAGCGCAGGATATTGAACATCGAGATATTTGTTCTGCAGTCCGGGCGTGGGCAGCGGCAGAAGGGCGTGTAGCTGTTGCGCTTCAAATCCAAGAAGCGGCGGAAGAACTTCAGCTTAATGGCGTGGACTTCTCAGGCCAGGCCGACGTCTGGAACGTGAAGCTATTCCGCTGGCTGGATAACAAAGAAGACTCCGCATCGTACCGAAAGAACGTCGAACAGCTGTTGCCAGCGATCATGTCTGTATTACCGATTCGGTACCGCGACCGTGTCGTAAAGAACGACTCGTTTGCCTACCGGATGGCCAGGTTGGAAAAAGAGGTGAGTGAGGCGAAGCAAGCTCTGATGGTTGATGCACCGAAGAAGGAAAAGCTAAAGGAGTTAGGAGAGGGGATTTTCGAAATGTTCCGTGTCGATCCGGATCTCACAGCGCCGCTGCTGGCGATGGTCACAACCATGTTGGGGGCAATATGAGTTCTTCAGAAAAGGCGAAAGCCGGTCTGCGCGAACAGAACCGACTTTCAGGTGCAAAAACGGAGTGTAATTGCGGAGCTAAGTATGTCAAACACAGCTGAAATTATCAATTTCCCCCACAGAACTGAACAAGCGGGAGGTCGTATGGCCGACCTGTCGAACGGGTATACCAAGGTCGCTAACGAGATACAACAACTCAAGCCTCGTCTGAGAATGTCAGGCCGGGAGTGGCAGTGTTTTGAGGCGGTGATCTGGCTTACCTACGGCTGGAACAAGAAACAGGACCGCGTTACGAACACGGTGATCGCCGAGCTTACAGGGCTGAGTGATTCCCACGTTTCGGATGCGCTTAAATCACTCGCAGAACGCAAAATTATCTTCAGTCAGAAGCAGGGAGTGATGAAAACGGTCGGTATAAATACTGACCTTTCTGCCTGGATTTTAGACAAGCCGAAAACGGGAAAAGTCTTCCCGAAATCGGGAAAAGTGTTACCGAAAACGGGAAAAACCTTCCCGGAAACGGTAGACACCCAAGACTATAACAAGAACAATATTAAAATATCCTCGTCTCGGAATTCTGACGAATCCCGAAACCAGAAAACTCAAAAGTTTCTCTCACGCCATCCAGAAGCAGCCGCCGGGATATACACCCCTGCAGGTAAATCATGGGGATCCGCTGACGACCTCAAGGCCGCACGCTGGATTTACGACAGGCTTCTCACCGTCAACGCATCGCTATCCGAACCCAACTGGGCTGAATGGGCAAACACCATAAGGCTGATGCGTGCCCAGGACAAGCGTACTCACTACGAAATCTGTGACCTCTTCCAGTGGGCCAACCGGGATGAGTTCTGGAAAGACAACATCCTGAGCCCTTCAAGTCTGCGCAAGCAATGGGATCAGCTCACTACGAAGCGGCTGCGTGCAACCGGAACGGCAAAGCCATCCCGGGGCGGCATTGACCTGCATAACACCGACTGGATTGACGGGGTGCTGGAATGAAAAACCTCGCAGAGAGCATTCGCGATTTTGACCGGGAACAGGCTTGCCGGGTAGCGCACAACATGCCTGAGCAGTACACCGAACGCGAACAAACGCAGCAGGTGGCTCAGATTATCAACGGGCTGTTCGTACAGCTGGCGGCCGCGTTCCCGGCAAGCCTGGTTAATCGCAGCCAGGAAGACGTGAACGAGATCCGCCGGCAATGGGTGCTGGCCTTTAAAGAAAACGGGATCACAACCATGGCGCAGGTCGAAGCCGGCATGCGCATGGTACGCCGACAGGAGCGTCCATTTCTGCCTTCGCCAGGCCAGTTCATCAAGTGGTGCAGGGAAGGGCGCTGCGTGCTGGGGATCACCACTGCTGACGTCATGGCTGAATACTGGAAGTGGAGGAAGCTGGTTTATCGGTACCCGAGCAGCGAGCTATATCCGTGGCCAAAGGCGGTTTATTACCACATTTGCCTTGAACTGCGGCGCCGTGGAACAAATGGTCAGTTGAGTCTTAAAGAACTCGAGCGTGAAGCCAGTGACATTCTGGATGTGTGGGAAAAGCGGGTGCTGGCCGGGAAGCCGATTCCGCCAGTTCGTAGAGCGTTGGCAGCACCAGTATCGTCGAAGGGACCGACACCTGCAGAGCGTCTCAAAGCCAAATACGAGCGGATGAAGGCTGAAGGAAGGGCATAGGAAAGAAATGGTCCGCTATGAGCGAGAGGTGTGCGTACAGAACGAATTTCATTACATATGAATTAAACATTTCTTCCCTGGGAACGTCGATTGTCGTTTGGGATAGCCAGGCTTTAGCCTGCTGGTAATCGGCAGTTCAGCCAGAAGAAAGAGTGATCCGACAATGTATCCTGCACCTTTTTTACCATAATGATGAAGGCCTTCACCAAGTCACATCCTCAGGTGCCATTTCTGCATAAAGACTAAAATTGGCCATTCAAACAATCATCATTGTTGAATCAAAGTTAAACCCATATTAGTTTCATGGCATTCCATTTCTAACATGTCCTACGCATTTTCCTCTTCTTTGTGTCTTTTTTATATGTCAATTTTGATTATGATGACTTAACACTGAAGTATCCATCAGTAATCCTTCTGAAGAAGGTGAGGCATATTTCCGTAGATAAATCAATCAAGTAACACTTTCTAAAGGAAAACAAATGAAACGTCCAAATTGGTTCCAGGTATCTGCAGAAGGCTCAAAAGCACTGGGAACGCTGCATCATTTCGCCACAACAGGAACAAATCTCCCGGAAGAGTTAATACATTTGGTTTTTTTAAGAGTATCTCAGATTAATGGCTGCGCGCATTGTATTGATATTCACACCCGCGATCTTATGAAGTGTGGCATGTCGGTAGAGAAAATAGTTCTGATTCCCGTATGGGAGGAGGCTACATATTTATTCTCGGATCTGGAGCAAGCGGCGCTGGCATGGGCTGAAGAAGTTACCAGAGTAAGTGAGACACATGCTTCGGATGAAGCGTATTCTGCAGCGCTTTCAGTATTTGGTGAAAAAGATTTGGTCGATTTGACCATCGTTATTGCAACAATGAATGCACTTAATCGTATGGGCGTCAGCTTTCGAATGAAGCCGCTGGCCAAGGCATAAATTACCATTCATTTTCTTCTCGCGATTGGTTACTCATTTCCCCAAAAGTAAAAACCGCCGAAAGGCGGTTTTTACTTTTTTAACAGCTAGCGATGAATATAATCGATCTTAATATTCTTTTAAGCATGTATAATATTAGGTTGAAAATACACTATGAATACTATTCGTGTGCGGTTATTACATTATATGTAAGCTTATAATTAAAAAATAAAGCCGCCAACAAGAAGTGTTGTTGGCGGACATTTATTAATGTAATTCAGCACGATCCAGACCGTAAGCGCTATCCATCGAGCCTGGTGCCATCTGCGATAAAATCTGCAGACGGTTCCAGGCATTAATTACAGCAACGGTGAATGTTAACTCTGATACTTCCACTTCAGAGAAATGTTCGCGCAATTCGTTGTAAAGCGCTTCGCTTACACCATTATTACCAATGCGGGTCAAAGCTTCAGTCAGTGCCAGAGCAGCTTTCTCTTTGGCGCTGAACAATGGCGATTCCCGCCAGATTGCAACGTGATAAAGACGCAGTTCACGCTCTCCATGCATTTTTGCTTCTTTAACATGCATATCCAGACAAAATGCACAATGATTTAGCTGTGAGGCACGGATATCAACTAAGTGCTTAAGTTTTTTATCCAGCGAGATTTTTCCTAATGCCATAGAAGCATCGGCAAGTGTTTTAGCCAGTGCCGGGATGGTTTTGAAATGATTCACACGTGACGACATATTGTAATCCTCTTTTTAAAATAAACGATCAATGGTTTGCAGTGCATGGGGTAATGCTGTAGTACGAGTTACGGGGTCATGCGTGCCGTCTACCCGAATAAATTGCACGTCGGTAATGCCAATATATTCAAGCGCTACGCGAATGTAGGGCGTGAACTGGTCATCTGCTACAAATGGACCGTGGGCAAATACGCTGCCGCTGGCGACAACGCAATACACTTTTTTGCCGCTGACTAGCCCTATTTTTTTGCCCTCTGGCGTAAAGGCGAAAGTTCGTCCGGCGCGGGTTATATGATCGAACCAGGCCTTCAGCACGGAAGGCAGGCCGAGGTTCCACATCGGTGATGAGATAACCAATGTGTCGCAATCAAAAAGCTGATCTACCAGTTGTTCCGAAGTCTTAATAGCGGTGAGCTGAGCTTCACTACGTAGGTCTGGTGGGGTAAAAAAACCAGCAATGGTAAATGCATCAAGATGTGGTAGCGGCCGTTGAGCCAGGTCCAGAACTGATTCTTCAAGCTCGGCATGATGCGCGCGTAATTTTTCTACAAGGCGTTCAGACGCCGCGCGGGATGCCGATCCTGATAAATCCGGACTGACTTTAATGTGAAGCAGTTTCATCATTTTTTTCCTCAGGTGAGATCGCGATAAAAGTGCAGGCCGAGGGCGGTGTATCCGACACGCTGATAAAATGTCTGGGCTCCTGAATTACTAATGGCGGTATCAAGGACCATCTGACCACAACCGTATTCACGTGCGATTACCGCTAAGTGATTCAACAGCGTTGCACCCATCCCCTGACCGCGAGCCTCGCTCACTGTTACCAGATCGTCGACGTAACAGAATTGCCCGTGAATAAAATTTTCGAGCAGTCGATAACCGGCCAGCGCTATTGGTTTGCCATCCTGCTCCAGTCCTGCAAGCCGATAACCTTGCGCCTGCTGGCGCTGTACCTGGGCGATAAATTGTTTCTCATTCGTCAGTTTGCTGCGTAGTTCCCGCATCAGCGCAAAGCAACGGGCAAGGTCAGTAACGGTGTCGTAATGTTCAATCTTCATGACGCCTCATAATGAGTGGCTTAGTTAATAGCCATATCTTAATCTTGTATGTCTGGTTAAAAAGGGCCATTATTGCACTTAATTGATAGGACATCTAAAGGTGCATTTAATGGGGTACAAAGAGATTTATGCCCGCTATCGTCAGCAGATTCAGGACGGTCTTCTGAAACCGGGAGCGCGCGTTCCCTCGATTCGTTCGCTAGCAAGCGAGTTGCAGGTAGCGCGAAAAACGGTAGAAACCGCGTATGAAATTCTTATTGGAGAAGGCTATTTCGTGAGTCTGGGGGCAAAGGGGACCTATATAAATCCGGAGCTCAGGCTAACTTCAACGGTCAGCGCAGACAACGCTGTATCGTCTTGTTCACTTAACACACAGATTACTGAAAGGAAGGGTGATCTGAGGCTCGGAATCCCTGCCCTGGATGAATTTCCCCATAAAAAATGGTTACTAATATCGGGAAAAGCGGCGCGAAGTCTTCGTCCAGAAGAAATGCTCATGCCCCCGGTAATGGGCTTTCAGCCGCTACGTGAGGCCATTTCAAGTTATCTCAATATTTCAAGAGGAATGAATTGCCGACCGGAGCAAATCTTTGTTACCAGCGGCTATCGGGCCAACTTACGGTTAATTCTGTCGGTACTTGCACAGCCTGACGATAAAGTGCTGTTTGAAGATCCTGGCTACTTTTATGGTCAGCAATTATTAAAGCGAATGGCATCCAATCTGCACTATATACCTGTTGATCGGCAGGGCATGGATGTTGATTTTCTTCAGCGCTATCACAATGATGCACGCTTCGCTATCGTTACACCCACTCATCAAAGTCCGCTCGCAGTTAGCCTTTCATTACCGCGTAAGCATCAGCTGCTGGCCTGGGCACAGCAAAACAGTAGCTGGATAATCGAAGATGATTACGACGGAGAGTTTCATTACACACGAAAAGTAATCCCGGCGTTGAAAAGCCTCGATATGCATGACCGGGTTATTTATACCGGTACGTTTAGTAAAACGCTAATGCCAGCTATGCGTATCGGCTATATGGTAATACCACAGGAGACGGTAGCCCGTTTCAGTGAACTGGGCGAAATCCTTGAAACGGGTCTACCATTACTGCCGCAAAAAATACTTGCGCAATTCCTTAGCGAAGGGCACTTCTACCGGCATATAAAAAAGATGCGCTTACTCTATCAGCAGCGGCGTCGCATGATGCTTGAAGCAATTGAAACGAGCTTTCCAGGGTTATTTGAATTTGAGCTTACAGATGGCGGGATGCATATTGTTGCCTTTCTGCAACGTGGCATTGTAGATACCGCATTAGCTGCATTATGGACACAGCACGAGCTTTACGTCCGGCCACTCTCGAGCTGGTATGCGCAGACACAAAAACGTTATGGGTTAGTCATTGGATACACTAATATTCGCTCAACCGAAGAGGCGCAGAAAATTTTGGAGCGGGTTAAGGAAAAAACACTGGCGCTTATGCAGCATTAAGTTTTTTGATAGCCAGGCGTGAATAATAATCTCTTGTTTAGCCGTATCGTTGCCTGATAAAAATATTTAGTCGATCACTCCCTGTAAATGAGGGTCGACTAAATATGATCGTGATACTACATGTGTTTTTTAACAGGAATTTAGTCTGATGTCGGTGCCATATATCTCCTACAGGATATTACGTATCGCTAACGGGAACACCGTTTCTAAGCCAGACGTTCAAAAATAGAGCGGTTTTTTGAGTGTATCTGGAATATTAGCGGATCTCAATTTCAGGAACGGCTGACATCCCGACGCGCAATAATTTTGCATCGGGTTGATTACCATCCAGCACTATTTTCACCGGTAAACGCTGGACGACTTTAGTAAAGTTACCCGTTGCATTGTCTGGCTGGATGGCTGAAAACGTTGCGCCGGTTGCAGGAGCGATACTATCGACATGTCCAGTAAACTTTTTGCCAGGCATGGCATCAATTTTAATTAAGACCTTCTGCCCCTGCTGAACATTTGCCAGCTGTGTTTCAAGATAATTGGCAGTGATGTAAGTTTGATGTAGCGGAACCACGGCCAGCAGACGTGTCCCTGCGTTAACGTAGGCACCGAGGCGCACCGAACGCTGGCCTACCATCCCATCGACTGGTGCAACAATACGCGTATAAGAAAGGTTAAGCCTCGCCTGACTGACCTTTGCCTGCGCGACTGCAACATCGGCTTCCGCCTGACGTAATGCAGCCCTCAACACGCCTACCTGTTTTTCTGCTGAGGTCAGAGCAGCTTCGTTCTGACGAACGACTGCGGATGCAGAACGCTGCGTTGAATGGGCTTTTTGTTGATCGTCCGCAGCGACGGTACCTCTTTGATAAAGTTTGTTAAAACGTTCAGCGTTCTGACTGGCGTACTGCGCCGATGCCTGACTGGCTAAAAGGGTCGCTTTAGTCTGAGCAATAATGGATTGTTGCTGCTCCAGTTGTGCAAGGCTGCTCAGGTGTTTTGCTTGACTAAGCTGCAAATTAGCTTGCGCCATTTCAAGCGCTATTGTGTAGTCTCGGTCATCCAGCGTGGCCAGTGTTTGCCCTGCTTTAACCCGTTGGTTATCCGCGACATAGATATTTTTGATATAACCCGATACTTTTGGTGCTACCAGTGTGTAATCCGCATTCACATAGGCATCATTGGTACGTGTATCATTATTCAGCATTGTCGACCAGACGAAAAATATCATCGTCATCATCAGAATTAATAATGCGCTGAGCATAATCGTCCTTCTGGATACAGAAAATTTCATTTAACCACCTCTATTTAGTCATGGCAGGTTGAAAACGTGTCTGGGGCGGCCAGACACGTTTTGGCAACCAGACAGTGAGTAATAACAGCAGGACGGCAAAGCCAGTCATCAGCAGATAGCTGTCGCCCAGACTCAGAACAATTGCCTGATGTTTTAATAAGGTGATAAATCCCGCGATGTTCTCGGTGTTGCTGATGCTGCCGTCGTGTAATAAAGGGATGCTGCTGCTGGCCTGCTCACTGACCGGTGTCGATATCAACCATGGGCGGTTGGCTACGTTATTGACCAGAACATTAGAATGAAATTGTTCTCTGTTATTTATAAACCATTCCACTAATACGCCAGCAGCGATGCTTGAAAAACCCCGTACGGTATTGAACATAGCAGAGGCATAATGTCCTTCCGGGGGAGCCACAACGCTGGTTGCGCTCATAAGCAACGGTAAAATAATTGACGGTAATCCAATCGCCA
This sequence comes from Enterobacter cloacae complex sp. SHL022, assembly GCF_049237785.1. Lineage (NCBI taxonomy): Bacteria > Pseudomonadati > Pseudomonadota > Gammaproteobacteria > Enterobacterales > Enterobacteriaceae > Enterobacter > Enterobacter cloacae complex sp. SHL022. The sequence goes on from NZ_JBMKJH010000014.1 coordinate 43,228, forward strand.
GCAGAACCTGTATGGCCCAGAAATTCTGGCGTGCCCAGTCGCTGGTTATCTGCATACCCATCAGGCTGGCGAAAATCATCAGAGCAATCCCGAAAGCTATCAGCCAGCGACAATCAACCCAGCGCAGACTAAGCAGTGCGGCAACAAGTGGAGTGATAATTAACTGCGGGAGCCCAATGGTCAAAGCCAGCGGCGCAAATTGCGCTGTTCGAAAGCCCTCTACTTTGCCAAAGAAATTGGACGGCAAAGCCGAGCCAGCCAGCGACAGTACCAACACTACAGCGAGCGCCATCAGGCCATATGAAAAGTTACTTCTCTCCAGCATCTGTAATTTGAACAAAGGGAGGGGATGAAACCATTCATTAATCAGAAAAATCGCCAGGCACACGATGGCGCTGGATAACAGACAATTAAATAACGGCGATTCAAACCAGTCCAGACGTCCACCCTGAGTGATGGCGATTATTAAAAACGCCATACCAGAACAGCCGGTAAGCATACCGAACAGGTCGATCTGTTTAAATCGGTCGAGATAAATCGGGTCCTGCGGCAAACCCCAGCCAATAAATATCATCGAAATCAAAATGGCGGGGACCGCTTGCCAGAACATGAACATCCAGCTCACTTCATCTGTCCAGAATGCCGCCAGTGAAGGTGCCACATTTGGACCTAAAGTCGCAGTCAGAGCATAAGCTCCAAGTCCATAAAGTTTTATAGATGGTGGCAGAAAACGTAGCGCCACAGTCATGAGTAAGGGAGGAAGTGCGCCGCTAAACAGGCCCTGTATCGTTCGCAAGAGAATAAACAACGGCGCATTCGGCAGTAAGGGTAAAAGTATGCCGCAAACCATAAAACCGCCAGCGCAAGCAAGCGCGAATTTACGCAGCGAAAAAGTCACAGCAAACCATGGTGCGATCATCATCGCCACTACTTCCGCGGCCTGGTAGGCAGATGTGAACCAGCTGGCTTGATCATAAGTCACGCCAATTCCGGCACGCACATCTGCAAGCGCTATATCTATAACCCGACCATTAAGTCCGGAGGTCAAGGCTGCAATCAGTACACCCACAAACCCCATTGCAAGGCGCCAGGTAAAGGGGGGCAAGGGTTGGGTAGAACGCTGTGCATTCATACAAAGTTCTCGTGCATTAAATCGATACAATGTACCGTATTGTGGTACAATGTGGCATCTTACATTGTGGTAGCGTCCATTGCAATGTGATAATTAAGACAAGAACTGAAATAACAGGCTGTCCGTCACCGGACGATAAGGAGCTCTATATGGCCGTTAATGCTTCAAGCTTTGAGGATGAAAAACCCGGCGGGATTCAGGTTATCGCCCGTGCAGCTGCAATTTTGAATGTGCTGGGTAAACACCCAGGCGGCATGAGTCTGGGGGAAATTGCGCAGGAGGTTGCTCTCCCTCGTTCAACGGTGCAGCGTATTGTCGCGGCCTTAGACAGTGCTCAACTTGTGCGTAGCAGCGGTGCAGGTGGTCTGCGTCTGGGACCAGCACTACTCAAACTTATTTCCAGTGTGCACAGCGATGTAGTGGATCTTGTACGTCCCTTCCTGGAGCAGCTTTCGGCCAATATTAATGAAACAGTGACCCTGGCACGTGCCAGTGGTACCCAGCTGGCAATCGTCCATTACGTTGTAGCATCACGTGAATTACGTGTTGTACCTCGTATTGGACTTAATTTGCCGCTCTACAGTACTTCCGGCGGTCGTGTGTTACTGGCTATGGAAAGGGATGAAGATGTCCGCATACTGGTAGGCGATGCCTATGAAGATCTAACCGGAATGACAGTTAAAACTCTTCCACAGCTTCTGGAGCTGATCGCCGATGTTCGTGCCAATGGGCTAGCTATAGATCTGGGTGAAACTCTTGAGGGCGTCTGCACGATAGCAGTAGCGCTAGACACACTTTTTGGTCGTTTTTCTATCTCATTATTAGTTCCAGCGCCACGTTTCCATAAACATGAAGCCTTTTATCGGAAAGAACTCATGCAATGCAAGGAGGCGATAGTTAATGAAATTGGAAGAATAATTTCGGTAGGAGAATAACTAACAACAGGAATAAGTGTTCTCAACGAAATTTGTTAGGCCGCTTGCACAGCCCGGCCCGACCTGCCCCAATATTAGATACAACGATCAGTTGGTAATGGAGTTGACCAGCTTCCCGTTGATCAACACTAAGTACTGTTAGCTACGTCCGCTTTTGGCACAAAGCTGACATTCCAGCCTTTGTATGACTGTAAAAACTACCTTCACGTGATAAGCCGCTTCGGGTAATGACGAGGCGCTTGTGTGACTTACTGGAAAACCAAATTGCGCGGCACGTTTGCTGCGCAAGTATCGCTGACTGCTCGATACCAGCTGAGCTTTAAAAGCCAAATATGATTGGATGAAAGCTGGTAGGAGGGTAAGGGGATGTGTGAGCGAAAATGAGACCAACTATTTAAGCCTGCTCCGTTTACCGCATTTTAGCTGAGTACTGAAGCATTGCTTTTGCACCCGCCGGGCCCGCTGACTTTTCACTATATATTAGTTTATCCGCTTCCAGCTTGACACCCATCGATTATGACTGCGTTAAGCCTATGAAAAAGTAATAAGTCTGGAAGTTTTTTTTTAAAATTCTATGAATTCATTAGATTCTGGCCAGAAGATCTTCAAATATCCATTTTTATCATATTTTGAAAAAAGATTGCCCTGGAAGCAAAATATACCAGCGGATTCTAGCCACATCCATTCTTCTGGTTGTTCGACACCTGTTGCACAAATCCTTATCTCTAAAAGTTCGCCGCAACGTATTAAACTTTGTAGTATCGCCTGCTTAGAGCCGTCCTTATGTATATTATGGATTAGTTGAGGGTGTATTTTGAGCTTCTCAGGCTGAAATTTCGAAAGAAACAATAAACCTGCATTTCCCACACCAAAGTCATTAATAGCAACACTTAAACCGCAGCTTTTGAGAATCTGCACGGAATGCGCGAACTCATCAATTTCAGGGATTATTTCGCTCTCAGAAAACTCAACTAAAACTTGTTCTGGGTGTAAGTTACTTTCTCTGATGTAATCGAGCAAAATCTCAATTGCATTCGGCACCCTCAGTAAGGTTAAAGGCAGGAGTGTTATTGATACTCGTTGTGAAGAGGTAATGAAACCCCCTGCAATTTTTAACAAATCTTTCTTCGATTCCAAATCAAAAAGTAAATTATTGGCTTTTATAACGTCATTATCTGATTTAGCATTCAAGACAAAAGAATGAATCTGGGCAGCCAGAGGGTCTATAACTGCATGCATGTCTTCGATAATATCGGGATCAACCGATGATACATTTATTTGATCGGATGAAAAAAACCAACTGTATCTATCAGGAAGTTCATAATAGCTGTCTGTCTCAGCAGAATCTATAAATGTGCGGAAAAACCTTAAGGCTCTGTCGTTGTAAAGCATTTTATGTTGGGTTGTTCCACGTTGAAGAACCCTGTCCAGACACTCTTCTTTACTGAATAGTCTTATATCAATTAATTCCATGCCTGAGCGGCCAAATCGTCGATAGGGGGCATAATCGGATAAGAGTTCTACAATGTTAAAGTGAAGTGTATCTAGGCAAATCTTTTCATAGATTTGCATTACAGCTGCTTCATCACCTTCCAGAAGCTGTAAGAAATGAATCCCATTGAAAAGTAAAACACCAGTTACCCCCGCACATTCATTTCGGGAATTTGCTTCACTGACCATGTCAATAATGGATTGAATTGGTGTATCAGCTCGCAGGTGGCTTCGGTAGATGAGAGTAGTAAGCATAGTTTCACACTTTAAAGGATTTTCTTCTAAAGTAGCATACGGAAGGTCAGTTAGGGCTATTTAACTGAAAAATTTACAAAAACGAGTACGGTAAAGTTAAAATTGTGCATGAAGAGTACAATGCTTCACAAAAAACCATTAAATTAACGTGGTTTAATCCTGCGAGAAATTCACGATTCTGCAACGTAAATTTGCTTGGTATGCACACGTGACAAAGTAAAAATTGATTCTAAGATTGCGGTAGTAAAAATTATCACATGGAGGTTCTAATGGTTTTCATTGTGGCTTTAACTTTATCTCTTCTTCTTTGCGTAGCGGGCCTTATCTTCATTTTGCTGGAGCTAGTTAGCATAGGCTGCAACCCTCAACGACATTGAAAGATACGTGCAAGAAATCCAGCAAAAGCATTGATTGAAAGGCACTTGACCTCAAGTTAGCTTGAGCTTTTAAGATGGCGATTCTCGATATAGTTAAAGGATTAGCCTAATGAAAGAGATTGATGTCGGTTTTACGCACGTTGCGTTTGTTGTTAGAGATTTGGATAAAAGTATTGATTTTTACGGCCGTTATGCTGGCATGGAAGTCGTACACAGGCGAGAGCCTGACCTTCCGGAGGCACGTAAAGTCGCGTGGTTAAGTGACCTAACTCGCCCTTTTGCGCTTGTCCTTGTCCAGGTTGATGCTGTGACTGACACCCCTTTAGGTAATTTTGGTCACTTGGGAGTAGCTTGTTCAAGCATTGAAGAAATCGACAATAAAGTAGCGATGGCTAGGATGGAGGGCATCTTGCGAAAAGAACCTGTTCAGGCAGGGGAACCGGTAGGTTATTATGTCTTCTTCGCTGATCCTGATGGTAACACACTTGAACTTTCTTATGGTCAGAAAGTCGGGATCGAGGCTTTTCGTCATTATGATACAGTGCCTGCATCTCAGTAAATTTCGATAACCGGTTGGATTACATTACGCTCTGGTAATGTTTCATATCGTTTTAGAGCTTGCTGACTAATTTGTTGCTAGTAACAGCAAGCTCCATATTAGCCTTTACAGATTTTCATTTTATTAATCTCATTTCTAAGCCACAATTTAGTAGCGAAACTGCACCAAACTCCGCTGAAATCTATTCAACATAACTATTGTGTAGACCTCCAAATCTGAGATCTGCCCCATATCGTACTTAAAACATATACCTGTAAGCCTGAAAGCGCTCCATAGTGCGAACACTCTTTAATCGTTGCAAAATCCGTGAGATATGTTTATAAATATACTGTATATGCATACAGTTGTTCATTGCGGAGGGAAAAATGAAAATCGAGTTAACCATTGATCGCATGAAGAAACTTCCTGTTGGAGCTATACCTGCGCTCGAGTCAGAACTGCTCAAAAGACTTAGCAAGCAGTTTGATGGTTGCCAGATTACGATTAAGCGTGCCAGTAATGATGGTTTGACTGTTTTCGGGGGCGACAAGAAAGAGGTTGAGCAAATCGTGCAGGAGACCTGGGAAAGCGCCGACGAGTGGTTTTATTAATCGCGTGAATTTCACTGGAGCAGTTTCAAAGAGTATCGCTGTTTGCGTTCCCCTGGCTGTTCCCGATTACTGTTTACCGCGTCAATAAGTCGCTCTGGGGGAAATAGTGTGTAGTGCAGATGCCTTTAATGCAGATGATCAATGGTACGACGTGGTCAGAAGGGCCGATAAAGCAGTTATCTATAGCTTCCCGGCTGAGGGCAGATATCTGGTTTATCGAGTAAATGGAATAGTTTCATTGCGACCGTTGCTCGAAGAGGAAGAAATATTCACTCTCAACGGGTTTATGCAATTTGCAAAACGACTGGGGTACCGAGTTACACCACCGTCTGATATTATTCTTTCATAGGCCTGAACAACCTATACCTGATGCGCCACGGAGAGAACCATGGCGCTAGAATTACAACTTATCAAACACCATTCAGGAATACTGATCCCGGCTACGCCCGAGACCAGGGATATCCTGCAATCAAAAACCCGGCTCGGCGATATTCTTGTTGCCGAGTTCAGGCGGGTACGAAACCCGGCATTTCACCGGCGCTTTTTCGCGCTTCTCAATCTCGGTTTTGAATACTGGGAACCAACCGGCGGGGCTATCTCGAGTGTCGAGAGGAAGCTGATTACTGGCTACGCCAAGTTCCTGGCTTCGTATGCCGGCAATGAGGGCGCGCTGATCGATGCTGCTGAGCATTATCTTGAGCAGGTTGCATACCGCCGGGTCACAAATGGCATTAGCCTGTGCAAATCCTTTGACGCTTACCGCTCCTGGGTGATCGTCGAAGCAGGGCACTTCGATGCTATTCAGCTACCTGACGGCACACTCAAAAAGCATCCTCGCAGCATTTCATTCGCCAACATGGACGAGCTCGAGTTTCAACAACTCTATAAAGCTGTGCTCGATGTTCTTTGGCGCTGGGTCCTGTCTCGTTCATTCCGCAGTCGCGATGAGGCCGAAAATGTCGCCGCGCAGCTGCTTGGCTTTGCGGGGTGATGGGCATGCAACATTCATGGTTCCATCATACCGAATGCAGCACCGAACAGGCCGACGAACTGGTTAAGCGTTACAAAGCGCGCGGCGTGCGAGTTGAGCGCAGCCTAAACAAGGATTACGTGACCTGGACTGTCAGTGCTTTCCTTCCGACCTCAAATACACCAGCGCGCCCGGATAGCCGCTGGCGCAACCGGATGTGGGGGTGAACGTGAAAACATATCAAATCACTTTGCCCTGGCCACCGAGTAACAACCGGTATTACCGGCACAACCGCGGGCGTACACACATTAGCGCTGATGGCGTCGCGTACCGCTATGCCGTGGCCAGTGTCATTCGAAGCGCCAGGCTAAACATCCGAACGGCTGCACCACTCAAAATCCGAATTGAATGTCACATGCCCGACCGCCGGCGCCGCGATCTGGATAACCTGCAAAAAGCTGCATTCGACGCTTTAACTAAGGCGGGATTCTGGCTGGATGACTGCCAGGTAGTCGACTATCGAGTTGTGAAGATGCCTGCTGTTAAGGGCGGGAAATTAGAACTCACCATTACTGAGCTGGAGACCGCATGAATCTTGAAAATACCCTCAAATACCACTTCGCCAAGTCGACGCTTATTAGCGACTCTCCGCGCGCCACTGCTTCAGATTCACTGACCGGGAGTGATGTTATGGCTGCCATGGGCATGACCCAGGAACGCGCCGCCATGGGATACAGTGCCTTCCTCGGAAAGATGGGCATCAGTTACAACGACCGGGCGAGGGCGATTGAGTTGCTGGCTGAGTACGCGTTAACCAAATGCGATAAGGTTGCCGCGCTGCGCAAGCTGGACGATGCCGTTAAGCCACTGGTAATGCGGCAGCTGGCCACCTTCGCTTTTGAGGATTATTCCCGCAGCGCCGCAAGCGTGAAACAGTGTGATTGCTGCTCGGGGCAGGGATTCATTGAGGCTGATGTTTTCACGATGAAATCGCACTACACCATGAGGCTTCCACAGTGGGCAAAAGACCTTAAGCAATCTCCGAGTGATTTCGAGGTTAAACGCCAGGTGAAAGAGGTGGTGCGGGTTCTATGTTCGGCCTGTGAAGGTAAAAAAGTTGTCAGTTGCGCCTGCAAAGACTGCCACGGGCGCGGTAAAGCAGTGAATCAGGAGCTCACTGAAAAGCAGGGCGTGCCGGTTATGGCCGACTGTAAGCGCTGCGGCGGACGTGGATATGAGCGTATCCCCTCAACTGAGGCATACGCTGCGGTGCGCCAGATAACGGATACAATCAGCCTAGATACCTGGAAGAAGTCTGTTAAGCCCTTTTACGATCAGCTAATCACCAAATTTGACATCGAAGAGGCATGGGCCGATGCGCAGTTGAAGCAGATAACAAAATAGGGCGTTATTTTATCGTGAGCTATTTACTTTTCCCGAATCTGTGGTATTTTTGCTCTAACGATGGGTTATTGCCTTCGTTTAAAGCCCTGCGGTTAACCCCGTAGGGCTTTTTGCTTTATAGCAATTTAAGAATTACTAAAACCTTACAACCCCGTAGTAACTTCTAATTTCCCAGCCATGCTGGTGGGAAAATGGAAGAGGGTTTCTACTAGCTACAGCACAACGGCAGAATTCAGGTAGCCTACTACACCGATGGTGTAACCGATGACCTTGAAACGGGCCAGTTGATAACTGGTGTCTGGCATCTGACGCAGAGAGAGGACATTTGTCACAACGGAGAGGCAGAGGTGATTGAAGGCCTTCTGCCTGAACCATTTAAATGAATATATTCATCTGATTACGTGGCAGATTCTTCATACTGCACATATGCTTTTTAAGCATCCTGAGTAATGGATGTTTCTGAAAGCATTTTTGTGGTGGATCCCCCTAAGCGGAGGGGCGATTCAGCAGGACATTTCTCCAGAGTGTCCAACCAGCGCGCGGAAATGAATGCTGTGATCATTTCCACCGGGAGGCACCCGGCACCACTCCCTCAGTTATTGCCAACTTAGCTATTTATGCCTGCTTTTCCGAGCAGGCTTTTTTTTCATTTATTAATCATCCATTGACCAGATGAATGTTTCTTGTTTTAGTTATGAATGTGGTGAATCCCATCTAAGCGATGGGGCGTCTGGTTAACTGCTATGTGCAGGTATGCACGCGACTTTGACGACCAGAGATAAGTCACCGGGAGGCACCCGGCGCCACATCCTCAAAAAAAACGTTTTGTCGACCACCAGGTTCTGAATCGTCATATACACTTCTAAATGAAACAATTTAAGAGGTGAATTATGAAAGAGGGATATTATTGGATTAGACACAATGACTGTGTCCAGATCGCCTACTTTTCGCACGGTAAAACTGAAGATATGGTTACAGGAAAAATAATCAGAGGCGTCTGGCATCTAACTCGTGGCTACGATCTTTGCCATAACGGTGAAGCGGTCGTTCTGGAAGGCCCCATATCCCCACCTTTATGAACATAATTTGAAGAACACAGGCTGCCTCAGGGTGGCCTTTTTTATTTCCCCTCAAATTTACTGAGAGGATTCACAGCAATATGAGGGGGGCCGATGTCCGATCCATTTTCCGGCACGGGGCTGGCCGGTTTAGCTTTGACTGGAGCCAGTGTCTACGGTCTATTGACCGGAACTGACTACGGTGTTGTTTTTGGTGCATTTGCGGGCGCCGTATTTTACATAGCGACAGCGGCTGACCTGAGTGTGTTACGTCGCCTGGCATACTTCTTCGTGTCGTATATCGTCGGCATTCTTTGTTCGGGGCTGTTGGGTTCAAAACTCACATCCTGGACGGGATACACCGAGAAGCCTCTGGATGCTATCGGTGCCGTAATAGCTTCTGCGTTAGCCGTTCAAATCCTTACGTTCCTGAACAAGCAGGACATTGGCTCGCTGGTGGCGCTGATAACGCGCCGGGGAGGTTCAGGTGGTACTAGATGACCCAACAGCAACTATCAACGCGCTGCTCTGCGCCGGAGTTGTAATTACTCTGATGTTTTATCGCCGTGGTGATTCGCGGCATCGGCCATGGATTTCGCGTTTAGCCTGGCTGATTACCGTCACTTATAGCGCTGTACCGCTGGCGTACCTGTGTGGGATTTACCCGCATTCATCATGGGCCACCATTGCGGCAAACATCATATTCCTTTCCGTGCTGGTGGCCGTCAAAGGCAACGTTGCACGTCTGGTTGATCATCTGAGGCACTAATGAATCAAACACAATTTCAGAAGGCGGCTGGTATCAGCGCCGGGTTAGCTGCGCGCTGGTTTCCGCATATCGACGCCGCTATGAAGGAATACGGCATAACCACACCGCTTGATCAGGCGATGTTTATTGCCCAGATGGGGCATGAAAGCTCCAGATTTACCTGTGTGGTGGAAAATCTTAATTATGCGGCAGAAAACTTGGTGCCGACGTTCGGCAGCCACCGCATCACATCACAGCAAGCCGCTGCACTTGGCAGAACGGCAACGCAACCGGCAAACCAGAAAGCGATCGCTAATCTGGTATACGGTGGTGAGTGGGGAAAAGAACACCTGGGCAATCAGGTTGCCGGTGATGGATGGAAATATCGCGGTCGCGGGCTGAAACAGGTTACTGGTCTGAGTAACTATCGCAGTTGTGGCCAGGCGTTGAAACTGGACCTTGTAACCCACCCGGAACTGCTTGAAGAGGATGAATACGCCGCGCGCTCAGCCGCATGGTTCTATGCCTCCCGCGGTTGCCTTCTTCATTCCGGCGACGTTGAGCGCGTGACACTATTAATCAATGGCGGCCGCAACGGGCTGGAAAAACGCCGTACGTTGTTTAACCTGGCGAAATCAGTTCTGGTATGAGGTGAGTGTGGGTATCGAGACAATAATCGGGCTGGCCGCACTGGTCATTTCCGCTATCGCCGGCGCTTTTGGCCTGGGCCATTTTCGCGGCACCAGCAAAGCAGAAGCCAAAGCCGACCAGCAGCGAACCGAAGATAACGCAGCGGCAATGGTCGCAGCAGCCGAACGCAGGGTAGAAACAACGAAAGAGGCCAGCAATGTACAGCAGACTGTTAATCATATGCCTGGCGACGATGTTGATCGCGAGCTGCGTAACGAATGGAAGCGTCCCGGTGGTGGTTGATACCGGTTGCGATTGGGTGAAGCCAATCTTCCTGACGGATCAAGACATCGACGTTCTGGACCACCAGACGAAGAAAGACATCCTGGCGCATAACAAAGCATGGAAAGCAAATTGCGGGAAAAATTGAGCCTCATCCCTGAGGTTCGGACACAGTCTCTCCTCTGGACTTTAACCGTAGCAAATATTGAGAATTCTGTTATACAAATGGACAATTCTTGTGGCGCAGATGATTAATTAGCAGGGAAAAGCTTGAACAAATCAGGGTGGCTCATCCTTGAGCACACGGGTAGTCCTGAACGACGACTTCACCTGACATAGCAAAGTCTATGTAACAGTCTAGAAAACAATGAGTATTTATCAAGGCGGGAAAGGAAAAAAGTCCCTTCCGAAATGAAATCCTGCAATTCGGAAGGGAGACCAAAGGGGTCATCATTACAAGAGAATGTAAATGTAATCCATTTCTCAAAAGTAAAAAGGTGTATTAAATAAATAACTCAAAGGAACGAAAATCTACTTTCTTCTAATGCCTGATGGGTATACGGAATGAATGATTAGCGAAGAATTTTAACAATGCTCACAACTTTATTTTGTCTGTCAGCTACATTTTAATGGCACGAGTGATTCGATATCTCTGCCATACAGATGAATCCCCCTGAGCGGAGGGGCAACCAGTCACTGCTGGACGTAGTGTTGCGGGTTTGCGGAGTGATGCAAGTCCACCGGGAGGCACCCGGCGTCTGAATGCTTGACTAAAGGAATAGGGTACACGTCGAAATGAGTGCGAAGTAATACCTACTTACTGCTAGACCCAGCCAGTTCTGTCCGAGCTGGCTTTTTTTTGAAAAAAAAGCCCTCTCAGCGAGGGCTACAGGAGTCTCAGTTTCGTTGCTCTTTTTATTGATGTTCCCCGGAGTTGGCATTCTCCGCATCAGAGTCATGTATAGCCTGGCAGCCAGGCAGATAACAACAAGCGTAAGCGTGGGATATTAAGAAATTCCTCAGATTGTTTTCACTGGTGGATGGGCTAAAGACCTTGAAACAGTAAGCGGGTTGACCGCAGCCATAAGGCCATGCAGCAGCCATGATGCTGCCCCGAGTCGCGTAATGGCGAGCAGGTATAGCAGACCATTGTGAGGGTAAATAAGGGGACATGCTCCGGTAAAGCAGCGCGAACGCCAGACGCGCACCGGTTATAAGCGGCGATGAAGCGACAGCAACTCAAGGGCATGAGCGTGGCCACTCCGGGTAGTGGCAGCCATTACAACGCCCACCTGCTGGTGGGCTTGATGATAGTTATAAGATTAAGCGGATGAATCAATCAACTGATTATCTTGCGCAACTGGATTTCTTCCTGCTCGTTAAGCCTGGCATACTCGCTTATTTGTTTAATAAGTGACTCTTTGTTATTAGACATCATGGACGAAACATAGCAGCCAGTTCGCCATTCGAAAAAGCTCACCAAAAATAAGGTTGATGCTGTAGAATGCTGATAATGTATTGAGAGGTGATTGCAAATTTTTTTCGTTACCATGGAGTTAGCTTTTACTTAATGCAAATTACCGGGATTTATAATGCTTTATTGATATGAGATATATGGATACTTAACGGTTGCTAAAAGAGAATTTAGTACCACTAAAAATAGTAGGAATAATCTTACGTCGTTGTTGCTGTTGGCACAATATGGATAATAACTTTGCCTAAACAAAACAATAGCAACCGATGAAAATTCACTTTATTACAATCGCCTTGCTGGCGACGATTTCTTCGCCATCCTACGCAGCGTTTCAGGAAAGAGAATACAATACCTGGTATCAAAAAGATGCTGTACTCTACGACATTACCCAGACCTCAGAGGGATTGCCTGTCATGATAAGCATCTCTCAACCGGGGAGGGAGTCAGCTAATATGCTCGTATCCTATATGTCCGATGGTGGTTGTGGAGATGAGAAGGTGCGGCTTAATGCTAACGGGAAGGATGTGCCTGCAACTTACACTTGTGTATCAGTCGGAGCAGACAAGATTGAACACTTTGCAGTGAATGATGCAAGCAAGGTCAATGAGATGGTTAACCACCTCAAGTCAGATTTCACTTTGTTGCTTCAGAACGATATCAAAGTCTGGGCTGCTAACATAAAGACGCCGAAGTATGGCTTAGCACCAAAATTTTAAATCTCAAAATTTAACCGCCTAAGGGCGGTTTTTTATTGGAGTTAATATGGCAAAACCGGACTGGGGCGAGCTTCAGCAACGGTTCCTGTCCGAACATGCCGCAACCGGCGTATCACCAAAGGAATGGTGTGAAGCGCAGGGACTGAATTACGCTACCGCCCGTCGATATATTAAAAAACCTTCTGCGCAAACTGCGCGAAAAACTGCGCAGAAAAAAGTGCGCACTGCGCAAAAAGAACAAAGCGCAGAAGAGCTGGTGGATGATGATGGATTAACGGCACAGCAAAGACGTTTTGTCGCAGAATACCTAAAGGATGGTAACGCCACACAAGCCGCTATCAGGGCGGGTTACAGCAAAAAATCCGCTGAACAAATCGGTTATCAACTCCTTCAGAAAACTTCAGTTGCCCAGGCTATTGCACAACAGCAGAAAGCTTCCATTGCTCGCACGCTTGGCGGTGCCGATGAAGTCCTCGCGCAGATGTGGCAGCTTGCCACCTTCGATGCAAACCAGCTTTCGCAGTATCGCCGCGGCGCGTGTCGTTACTGCTGGGGCTTCGGTCACCAGTACCAGTGGCGCGATATGGTGGAATTCGAAGAGAAGCGCCTCGAAGCTACAGAACGCGATAAGCGTGAGCCAGTCGATGTTGGAGGTTACGGCTACGATCACACCCGAGAGCCTAACCCAGGCTGTCCGCGCTGCAACGGCGATGGTATTGGTCAGCCGTATTTCGCCGATACTCGGAAACTCTCCCCTGTTGCTGCTCTGGCTTATTCCGGTGTGAAGCTGGGGAAGAATGGCGTCGAGATAACCGCTATCAGCCGTGAGCGAATGTTTGAAGCTGTAATGAAGCGGCTCGGCCTGGCGGATAGCGAGTTCGCTCAACGTCTTCAGCAAATCGAAATCGACCGCCGGCTGCTGGAGGTGGAAAAACTCCGCAAAGAGCTGGCCGGTGATGGTGATGATGACGAACCGACCCCAGTTCAGATCAATATCAATGTAGTGGACGCGAGGGCGGAAGATGGGGATCAGCCCGACACTTAACATTCCTCAGGCGCGCTTCCTCGCGATGCAGCACAAATTCAAAGCCTATGTTGCCGGGTTCGGTTCCGGTAAGACGTGGGTGGGTTGTGGCGGCATCTGTAAGGGGATGTGGGAGCACCCTAAAATCAACCAGGGTTATTTCGCACCGACGTACCCGCAGATTCGTGACATCTTCTACCCGACGATTGAAGAGGTGGCCTTTGACTGGGGCTTGAACGTCAAAATCAACGAGGGGAACAAAGAGGTTCACTTCTACGAGGGGAGACGATACCGCGGGACAACCATCTGCCGTTCGATGGAAAAACCCGGCTCGATAGTCGGCTTCAAAATCGGTAACGCGATGGTGGATGAGCTGGATGTCATGGCGGCTGCTAAAGCGCAGCAGGCCTGGCGAAAAATCATCGCCCGTATGCGTTACAAGATCGACGGGTTGCGTAACGGTATCGATGTAACGACTACGCCGGAGGGCTTCAAATTCGTCTACCAGCAGTTTGTGAAGGCGGTGCGTGAAAAGCCTGAGCTTTCTGCTCTGTACGGGCTGATACAGGCCAGCACGTTCGACAACGCGAAGAACCTGCCGCCTGACTACATTCCATCGCTTCTGAGCTCATACCCTGACGAACTGATTCAGGCCTATCTGCGCGGCAAATTCACCAACCTCAACAGCGGGACCATTTACCACACGTTCAACCGTAAGCTCAATAACTGTTCTGATGAGGTTCAGGATGGGGATCCGCTGTTTATCGGCATGGACTTCAACGTTGGGAAAATGGCCGCGATTGTTCACGTAAAGCGTAACGGCCTGCCGCGCGCTGTTCGTGAGTTAGTGAAGGTCTACGACACACCTGCGATGATTAAGCGTATCCAGGAAGAGTTCTGGCGATATGAAGATGGCCGTTATGTGAAGAACCGGGAGATTTACATTTATCCGGATGCCTCTGGCGACTCCCGCAAATCGCAGAATGCCAGCAAGACCGATATTGCTCAGCTCAACGATGCCGGATTCAGCGTCATTGTTGATGATGCCAACCCGCCGGTTAAGGATCGCATCAACTCGATGAACGCCATGTTCTGCAACGCCAATGGAGAACGCCGCTATCTGGTGAATGTGCAGAATTGCCCGGTTTACACCGAAAGCCTCGAACAGCAAATCTGGGCGGCCAATGGCGAACCGGACAAATCAGCTGATAACGATCACCCCAATGATGCTGGTGGGTACTTCATCGTGAAGGATTACCCGATCGTGAAACCGGCATATTCAATCACCATGGACACCACTTTCTGATATGGCAAACGACGACATCACCTGGGTTCGACCAGAACACCGGGCGGCTTCTGCTGCCTGGCGGAAATACAGGGACTTTTGCAAAGGGGCTGAGGCCGTAAAAGCGGCGGGTAATAAATATCTGCCGTATCTCGACCCAACCGATAAATCCACGCGCAACCGTAAACGTAATGAGGACTATCTGAGCCGCGCGGTGTTCTATGCCATTGCCGGCAATACGAAGATCGGCATGCTTGGGATGGCGTATCGCAAGGATCCCACCTTCAACGGTCCGGAGAAGCTGAAATACCTATTGGACAATGCTGACGGGGCCGGTACCAGCATCTATCAGCAGTCACAGCTGGTGGCTGAGAACGTGCTGGAAGTTGCGCGAGAGGGGCTTTATGTCGACTACGCAGAAGCCTCCGATGAGGCGATCATCCTCCGCTACCCGGCAGAGAACATCATTAACTGGCGGACGAAGCGTATCAATGGGCGCGATCAACTGGTGCTGGTGGTCCTTCGTGAATGCGTAGAAGAGCCGGATGGTTACGCTTACAAGGATGAAATTCAGTACCGCGAGCTGGCGCTGGAAGAAGGGCGGTTCATCTGCCGGGTATGGCGCCGGGCTGGTGGCACTGCAAGCGGAACCTACACCGTTGACAGTGAGTACCACCCTAAGCCGAAAGGAAAGGACTATTGGGACGAAATCCCGTTCACTTTTGTCGGTGCACAGAACAACGATCCCACTATCGATGACTCCCCGCTGGCCGCGCTGGTTGAGATAAACCACGGCCATTACCGGAACAGCGCTGACTATGAGGATAGCGTGTGGTTCTGTGGCCAGGTGCAGCCTTATATGACTGGGCTTGATACCAACTGGCGCGATCACCTTGAGAAGACCGGAGTGAAAATTGGTTCC
This sequence comes from Enterobacter cloacae complex sp. SHL022, assembly GCF_049237785.1. Taxonomy (NCBI): domain Bacteria; kingdom Pseudomonadati; phylum Pseudomonadota; class Gammaproteobacteria; order Enterobacterales; family Enterobacteriaceae; genus Enterobacter; species Enterobacter cloacae complex sp. SHL022. The sequence continues at coordinate 59,080 of NZ_JBMKJH010000014.1, forward strand.
CGTTCACCACTGATGCTTCCCAGAGATGGGTCGTTTGGTTATGCCCAGGCACAGCCGAACATGCTGGCTAAAGAGGCCATGGACAGCAAGCGCGACTACATGGTGCAGCTGGGCGCCCGACTGATTGAGCAGAACGCCACGGCGAAGACGGCAACCCAGGCGAGTGGTGAGCAGACATCATCAACATCGGTGCTCGGTATCTGCGTTTCAAACGTTTCTGAGGCCTATACGCTGGCGCTGGGATGGTGTGCGAAATACCTTGGCATCAATGGTGAGACGACGAGTTACACCATCAACCAGGAATTCATTGCTAAGGTTGCCGAGTCGGGCATGGTGACGGCAATCGTCAACGCCTGGCAGTCCGGTGCGCTGCGCGATAGCGATATGATTCGAGCACTGCAGAAGCTTGACCTTATCGACCCGGCAGACAGCCCGGACGAAGTGATTGATGCACTTCGCAACCAAGCCCCCACATTGACCGGTGGCTGATATGGCAACAGTAAACGAAAGCTTGCGCGATGAATCAATCGCACATTCCATCTGGTTAAGCCGCTATGCCACTGGAGTGGCAAACCGAATGGTGAAGTTGCTCAACGAGACGGACGCAGAACTGTCGGCACGCCTGCTGGATGCGCTGGACAGATTGCCTCCGGAGAGCTTCACCGTTAGCCGTCTGGAGAGTTTACTGGGCAGCGTGCGCGATCTTAACCATCAGGCCGTAGCCACCATGCAGGCAGGGCTCGAGGGTGAGCTGGTGGCGCTGGCAAAGAACGAAGCCAGTTATCAGCTGAGCCTGTTCGATTCCCTTCTGCCATCACAGGTCTTGTCTCACTATCCGCTGCAGGGCATCACAGCCGATATGGTGTATGCCGCGGCGATGGCGCAGCCCTTTCAGGGGCGGCTGCTGAGTGAGTGGGCGGAGAATCTGGAATCGGACAGGCTGGCGCGTATCGTGAACGCCGTCCGCAGGGGGTATCTTGCCGGCGACACGGTAGAAACAATCGCACGCAGTGTTCGCGGCCACGCCAACAAAGACTATCGCGACGGCGCGCTGCAGATGAGCAGGGCAAACGCCGCCAGCATCGCTAAAACAGCCGTGAATCATCTGGCTGCCACAGCACGCAACAGCTTCACCAGTGCCAACAGCGACATCGTGAAAGGTAAACAGTGGCTGTCCACGCTGGACAATAAAACCAGCCACGACTGCATTATTCGTGACCTGCTGCGCTACACCCTGGATAACAAACCGGTCGGGCATAAGGTGCCTTACCTGCAGGGACCCGGGAAAATTCATTTCTGCTGTCGTTCTACTGAAACCCTGATTCTCAAGTCGTGGCGCGAACTCGGCATTGATATTGATGAGATGGACGAGGGCACTCGTGCCAGCATGGATGGGCAGGTACCGGCGAAAACCTCGTATCTGGAATGGCTCGCGCGCCAGCCAGCACAACGCCAGGATCAGGTTCTGGGTGCCGAGCGTGGCCGTCTGTTTCGCGCGGGTGAAATCGACCTGGCTGATATGTTCACTGACAAAGGCGAATGGATCAGCCTGGAACGTCTGAAGCAGCTCTCAGGCACAGACAACTAACAATCACATCTTACTCCACGCCCTGGCATCCGCCGGGGCTTTTTTATGGGCGAGGCCCGGCAAAATCCCGAGGGGAAATTATGTTAATTCGAAACATGCTTCTGAAATATTACGCACCTGAAAGCGGCGGTGAGGGCGGCGGCGGCGGTATCGAAATCACTCCTGAAATCCAGAAGCTGATTGATGAGCGCGTGACCAGCGAAGTCACTGGCCTCAAAACGAAAAATAGCGAACTGCTGGGCACCATTAAACAGCAGAAAGAAAACCTGTCCCGCTTTGAAGGTATCGATCCAGACGCTGTACGCGGCATTCTCCAGCGTTTTTCTGACGATGAAGAGGCAAAGCTTATCGCCGCCGGAAAAATTGATGAGGTGCTCGATAAGCGCACCGAGCGTCTGCGTGCTGACGTTGATAAGCAGATTAAAGCCGCAAATGAACGCGCGGACAAAGCCGAAGCGTTCTCCAACAAATTCCGGGATCGAGTTCTGGGGGATGCAATCCGTGCAGCAGCCTCAAAAGCTGGCGCGCTGCCGGAAGCTTCCGACGATCTGATCCTACGTGCCAAAGGCACATTCCAGCTCAACGACGAAGGCGAGGCCGTAGCAGTTGATGCAAATGGCGATGTTCTGTTCGGTAAAGACGGCAAAACTCCACTAAGCCCGCTTGAGTGGGCGGAGTCTCTTAAGGAGACGGCTCCGCATCTCTTCCCACGCGCAGAAGGCACCGGCGCGGGCGGACACAAACCAAACGTCGGTGGCAGCCTGAAACGTTCCGAAATGAGCGCCAGCGACAAAGCGGACTACATCCGCAAGCATGGCCAGCAGGCCTTCCTCAAACTTCCGAAATAAGGGATTAACCCATGTCTACCACTGTTAATAGTGACCTGATCATTTATGACGATCTGGCGCAGACCGCTTTCCTCGAGCGCCGCCAGGACAACTTGGCAATTTTCAACGCGTCCTCCAATGGTGCGATCCTGCTGGATAACGAGCTGATTGAAGGCGATTTCCGCAAGCGAGCCTTCTACAAAGTGGGCGGCTCAATCGAATCGCGTGACGTTAACTCCACCGAAAAAGTGACGGGTAAGAAGATTGGCGCTGGTGAAGCCGTCTCCGTTAAAGCGCCGTGGAAATACGGTCCATACGAAACGACTGAAGAAGCGTTCAAACGCCGCGGCCGCTCGGTTGACGAGTTCTCCGAAGTGATCGGCACTGATGTGGCTGACGCGACGCTGGAAGGCTACGTTAAATACGGCCTGAAGGCGCTGACGGCTGCTATTGGCGCCAACGCGGACATGGTGGTTACCGCCGATATCGAAACAGACGGCAAGAAGACCCTGACGCGCGGCCTGCGTAAGTACGGCGACAAGTTCAACCGTGTGGTGCTCTTCGTTATGCACTCCGCCACTTACTTCGACATCGTGGATGAGGCGATCGCCAACAAAATCTATGAAGAAGCGGGCGTGGTGGTTTACGGCGGGCAGCCGGGCACCCTGGGTAAACCTGTCCTGGTTACCGACACCATGGACGCTGATGCGATCCTTGGGCTGGTGGCCGGAGCGGTTACCGTCACCGAATCTCAGGCGCCGGGCTTCCGTTCCTACGATATCAACGATCAGGAAAACCTTGCGGTTGGCTATCGCGCTGAAGGCGTGGTGAACGTGGACCTGCTGGGCTACAGCTGGGATACCGCCAAAGGTGATAACCCTGACCTGACCGCCATCGGCACTGCAGGTAACTGGAAGAAGCACTTCACCAGCAACAAATCTACGGCTGGCGTGCTGATTAAGCTGGGATCCGCGGCGGGGGAGTAACGCTGTCAGCGGATAAAACCTCCGCAACCGCTGACAGCACCGATGCGGTCACCATTTCCCTGAAGTACACGCTAAACGGCGCAGGTGTTTCCGGTAAAACTGTTGCATGGAGTTCAACGGGCGGCACGCTCAGCACTGCCAGCTCTCAGACCGGTTCTGCTGGTGGTGCAACGGTGAAACTCACATCAGACGTTGCTGGCACCTTTACGGTAACCGGCACGGTTGAAGGAGTGGCGAAAACCACTGATGAGATCACCTTCACTGCGCCTGCCGGAGAATAACGAATGGGGCGAAAGCCCCATAAACAGGATGATTCGATGATCAATACCGATATCACCTCTCCTGATGCCAACAGCTACGCCAGTGAAGAGGATCTTGTCTCATTTGCGGAAATTCGCGGAATTGAACTGCCTGACAAGCTCACACCTTTGCTGATTAAGGCAATGGATTACCTGGAGGGGCTGGTCTGGGGTGGCTCAAAAGCTGACCCGAAACAGGCTCTTGCATGGCCACGCGTGAATGTCGTTCTGGATGAACATGATTTCCCGCCGGATGAAGTTCCACGGCAGGTTATAACCGCGCAGTGCATGCTGGCGGTAGAGGCAATCGACGGGGATTTACTCTCCAGCGTGCGCGAAGCCGCTGTGAAAACTGAACGTGTGGAAGGTGCTGTCACCATGACCTATGCGGTCGCAGATGGTGAGGTTTTCACGCCGTCCTATCCTGCCGTTATGGCGCTGCTGGGCGACCTCGCTGGTGGTCGTGGTTACGCCATCAATGCATTTGCAGAGAGGGCCTGATATGGCGATTGATTACCAACGTATGCAGGCCAGAACGACCCGCATGCTCAGGCAGAACGGCGCGACGTACAACGTCACTCGAAAAGGCTCGGTAATGGTTATCGGCGGCGTTGAGCATAAAACTGAAGCGGTCCGTTTTACTGCTGTGGGAGTGAAAACCGAATACGCGCCAGGCGAAATTGATGGAACCGTCATTGAAAACGGCGATGTGCAGATCGTTTTTACTGCAGAGCAGGAAATTAAAACCGGTGATGTGGTTGATATTGACGGCACAGCCTACCGTGTTGTCAAACCGAACCCGGCAAAACCTGCCGTGCTGGTGCTCTGCTACAAAGCGCAACTGAGGGCTTAGCATGGGCGAGAACGCGGCTTTCCTGGCTGAAATCACGGCTTTCGTTAATAAGGCGAAAACGAATCAGGAAGCAGTGGTGCGCGCCGTCGGAATCAAAATTCTTAACCAGCTGGTGGTGATGTCCCCAGTGGGCAACCCGGAGTTGTGGGAAGTTAACCAGACAGCCGTTTCCTATAATCGCGCTGTTTACGACCACAACGAGGCGCAGCGGGCCAATCCCGATAACCTGACCAAAACCGGGCGACTGAAGAAAAAAGCCCGGGTGGTGGATGGGATGGATATCAAAGCACCGCCGGGGTATACGGGCGGACGCTTTCGCGGTAACTGGCAGATATCGTTTGATGCTCCGACAACTGATGAAACAGGGCGAATAGACAAGACCGGCGACCTGACAAAAGCGGCCGGGAACTACACGCTGTCGCTCTTCAAAGTCGGGATGAAGGCCATTTATTTCTGCAACAACGTGCCCTATGCCTACCCGCTTGAAATGGGGCATTCCACACAGGCTCCGGGCGGCATGGTCCGCATAACTGCAGCCGAGTTTCAACGCTTCTTTGAGGAAGCTGTCAGGGAGGTGACTAAGTGATTCCGGATATTGCATCTGCACTGGCCGCCAGACTGGGTACCTGGGCCGATGCCGAGGGAATTTCGGTTGCATGGGAGAACGTGCCGTTTACACCTCCTGCTAACGAGATGTACCTGGCCGTTCACGATATGCCCGTTACGTCGCGAACAATCGATCTCGGCTTGCGCTGCCGGACTTATTCTGGCGTATACCAGATTAATGTCGTGGCGCCAGCCGGCTCCGGCCGTACCTCCGTCGTTGCCCTGGCGGGCAGAGTAGCTGAATTGTTCCCCGAGGGGCAGGAAATTGCAGGCAAAGACTTTACCTGCTGGATTAGCAGCGCGCCTGGCATATTCCGCGGCGTCCCTTCACCTGTGTCCTACACCGTTCCTGTCAGCCTGAATTATCGGGCAGACATTACCAGCTGATTCCCCTCTGATGTCCCACAACTGACCGGCCTTGAGCCGGTTTTCCCGTTTCTGAAGGAGAAATCATTATGGGCTTTGCACTGCCTAACGGCGCTCATGTTTATCTGGCGTCGGGCTACGGCCCGGCCATTACTTTCACCGGCGCGACGAATGCTGAGCACGCGGTGATCACCGTCAGCGCCGCAGACGATATCGCGGTCGGCGATATCGTTCACGTGAACTGCAACTGGTCGGGTATTGATAACGTTATCGCGAAAATCGACGCGATTGCGGAGAATGCTGTCACTCTTCGCAACATCAATACCACCAACAAAAACAAATACGCGGCGGGCGGTGGTTCCGGCTCCATTCGCAAAATTGAAGAATGGACCGAACTGCCACAAATCACTGAGGTATCGAAATCAGGTGGTGATCAGAACACCACGCAGATTCAGTTCCTCAGCGATGATCGCCAGCGCAACCTGAACACCTATAAATCCGCAGTCTCTCAGGCCTACTCGATCGCTCACGACTCAACTCTCCCGGTATATCCGTTGCTGCGCCAACTGGACGAAGACGAAGAGACTGTGGCGGCGTACATGTACGTGCCGAAGGCGAAAGAAAACCGTTACTGGGCGGCCACGGCATCTTTTGACGACACGCCGACTACTGCGGTTAACGAGGTAGAGACAGTGAGTGTGGTGCTGAACCTGCAGTCACCGGCGATGACATTCTACAAGGTGACTGACGCTGCCGCCTGACCCGTCAGAGCTTTCAATATCCTATGCCTCCCTTTGCGGAGGCTTTTTTTCGTAAGAGGTATCAATGGCTACCAAATTCACCCTCCAGCCCAAACCAACATTTAAGGCCAACGTCTCGATCCCGCGCGCCGGCGATGAGGATGGCGTGCTGACCTTCACGTTCAATCATAAGCCACTTAAAGAGCTGGCTGATCTAGAAAAACTGGAAGGCAAAACCGCCACTGATTTTCTGATGGAAATCATTTCTGGCTGGGCACTTCCCGATGCTTTCAACGCAGAAAACCTGTCGGTGCTGCTGGAAAACTATCCGGCGGCGATGAAGGCTATCCCTGAAACCTACTATCGCGAACTGATGGGGCAGCGCGAAAAAAACTGATAGCGGTTGCCTCTGCATTCTATACGCCTGAACCCACAGCGGCAGACCTGGCGCCCTATGGGCTTACGCCGGATGACTACGACGATCAATACATCGACGTCTGGCCAGATGTATGGCCTTCATTCCTGGTGTTCCAGGCTGTCAGTACGCAGTGGCGCACGGGCATGGGAGGTGCATCAGGGCTTGATTACAACGTGCTGCCCTGGGTAATGCGCCTGCACCACGTCGAGGACGAGGCAACCGCACTTTCGGACATCCGAATCATGGAGAGCGCCGCACTAAAAGTTATGCATAAAGAGAGGGCGGAATGAGTAACGATATCGCCACGATTTCCCTGCGCGTAAATACCAGTGAGCTGGAGCGCGGTAACCAGGCACTGGATCGCTTTCAGGAGACCGCGTCCGCCGCGGCAGGTAAAGCGGATGACCTGAACAGCACGTTCCGCACCGGTATCGATAACCAGAAGAAAAACAGCGAAAGCCTGAAGCAGCAGCGTCAGGAACTGCAGAACCTGCTGAATAAAATCAGCCCGGTAAACAAGGCGCTGGATGAACTGGACACTATCCAGGAGAGCCTGGCGAAATTTCGCGGTAAAGGGCTGGTGGGAGACGAGGACTTTACTCGTTACAACAGCGTGCTTGAGACGACGCGGGCAAAACTGGCACAGGTAATGGAGTCTGAAACCGCAGAGGGGCGGGCTCGCATTGAACAGGCTCAGGCAGCGCAGCGTGCAGCTGCGGCGGGCAAAACCTTTATCGATTCGCTGGAGGAGCAGGTCACAGCAATCGGAAAAACGCGCGCAGAACTGTTAGAGCTAAAAGCTGCCCAACTCGGCGTATCCGATCGTGCTGCACCAATGATCGCAAAGCTGAAAGAGCAGGAGGATGCGTGGAAGTCTGGGGCTATCAGCGCGGGGCAATACCGCAATGCTATGCGTTATCTCCCGATGCAAATTACCGACATTGTGACCTCACTGGCTTCCGGTATGCCGGTTTATATGGTTGCTATTCAGCAGGGCGGTCAGCTCCGTGATTCGTTTGGCGGTGTAGGCAATGCGCTGAAAGCGATGTTGTCGATGGTGACCCCTGCCCGAGTCGCAATTGGTGGCCTGGCCGGTGCTGTACTGATTGCGGCCAAAGCGGGATCGGACTACTTCACCGCCTACGACGAAATCAACAAGGCCATTATCAGGACTGGCAACATTGCCGGCACGTCAGCGCTCCAGATCATGGCTTCCTCCCAGTCTATTGCTGCCTCTACTGGAGCTACTGTAGGAACCGTTCAGGGTCTGATGACTGAGCTGGTTGGCATGGGATCGCTGACACAGCAGCAACTTGAAAAAGCAGCGGGCTCGACGGCGTTGGCGGTTCAGACCGGTATAGTCTCGGCGCAGGACATCGCCAAAGCCTATAAGGACATCGAAAAAGACCCTGTTAAAGCGCTGCAGAGTCTCAACGAACAATATAATTTCCTGACCGTTTCACAACTTAAGCATGTTGACGATCTGATAAAGCAAAAGGACCAGACCGCGGCCGTTACGCAGGCTATGGACCTGTTTGGCGATACGATGGCAAAACGTGGGGAGCAGGCTTACGACTCGCTGACACCGTTTGGTCGCCTGTGGCTGGATATCAAGGGCTGGGCGTCTGAGGCCATGCAGAGTATCGGTCAGTGGGTAGCTGAACTGGCATCAAACACCCTGAAGGAATTCAACGCAATTTATTACAGCGTTGCGATCGTTTTCCAGAAGCTGAACCAGATCATTTCTTCCTCTATCGCTGCCGCTATTAACCTCGTTCCCGACTGGGCGAAAACAGATACTTTGCAGGGATGGCAGGACTACAACGAAAAAATGGCCGGTGCTTATGGCGACAGTATCTCTCAGCTGAAAAAAGACTGGGATGCCGCTGATATCAGTGCAGGTAAATACCTCGATACGACCAGAAAGATAAGTACCGCAACCACCCAGAAGGATCGGGAAGGAGTCGCTGCTTTTGGCAAAAAGACCAAAACTGGAAAGCAGGGCACTTTATCGGCTGGAGATCGCAGCACGGATGCTGCCCAGGCCGAATTGCTGGCGCTTCAGGCACAGTTACGCGCGCTGCAGCAGCATAAAGGGCTGAACGACACTATCAGCCAGCAGCGCAAAGATCTGTGGACGACTGAAGCGAAATTTCAGGTGCTGGAGGAGGCGTCGCGTTCACGTTTACTGACAAAGCAGGAACAATCCCTGCTGGCGAGTAAAGACCAGGTGCTTCAGTTGGCACGGCAGAAAGCCCTGTTAGGTGATCAGATTACCGCACAGGAACAGCTGAACAAGCGAATGGATACCTCGCAGAAATACGTCACGCAGATGGCAGAGAAGCAGGCTGCATTAGTGAACGGTGCAGGGATGAGTGACCGTCAGGCACAACGTGAGCTGGCAAAGAGTCAGCTTGCCGCTGGCTGGAAGAATGCTGGCGGTTCGCTTGACGACGAGGGTTATCAGAAGCAGCTCAAAGCGGCGAATGATTACTATGAGGCAGAGGATAGGTTACGTGGAGACTGGCTGACTGGCGCGAAAAAGGGCTGGGCTGAATTTGAAGACAGCGCGACCGATGTTTACTCGCAGGTTCAGACGATTACCAGCAATACGTTCACCGGGATGGCCAGCACGCTCACTGACTTTTTTACTACTGGTAAATCTAACTTCTCTGATTTCCTGTCTACTTTCCTGAAGGGCATCGCCCAGATGCTGACGCAACTGGCTCTGGTTAATGGAATGAAGTCAGCCTTTGGTGGCACGGCAATAGGTAATTTCTTTGGAATACAGGCATGGTCTGGCGGCTTTATTCCTGAGTACGCTAATGGCGGCGCTGTTGGCTATACCGGGGATGGAGGAAAATATCAGCCAAAAGGTGTGGTTCATGGCGGTGAATTCGTATTCACCAAGAAGGCTACCAGTGCGCTGGGTGTCGGTAATCTCTACACGCTTATGCGGAGCGCTCAGGGGTATGCAAACGGCGGCTACGTCGGAAACGCACCGATGTACGGATTACAGGCTGCTGGTTCAGGGAATGTGACGGTCCAAACGTCTGTTGTTGTGCAGAACCAGAACCCGCAACAGCAAACAAACGCTGGTAGTGATGCGATGTCCCGAGCCTTTAAGCAAACTATTGATCAGTCAGTGCGCGAAGGTATTGCGAAGCAATTGAGGCCTGGAGGGCTCATCTGGAATGCTTCCAAATCACGATAACCCGCTCAGGCGGTTTTTTTATGCTTGGAGAAAGCATGACAATCGAAACATTCACGTGGCGAACACAGATACAGGCGGGAATGGAAGGATCGTTCAGCCTTAAAACGCGCTCTGCAACCTTTGGAGACGGCTATGAGCAGATAGCCGGGGAAGGCATTAATCCTGAAAAGCAGTCATGGCCTGTCACACTGACGGGGAAAAAAGCGGACATGCTTCAGGCCCTGAAGTTCTTTCGTTCTCACGTCACAAAGTCATTTATCTGGACATCGCCAGTTGGCGAAACAGGGCTCTATCGGATTGAGGCCGAATCAATCAAGTCACAGCCCTTATCCAAGAACGTTCTGACCATTTCTTCAACATTCAAACAGGCGTACACACCATGATCACCGCAGACTATCAAAGCCTTGAGCCCGGCAACAAAGTCCGGCTTATCGAAGTTGATGGCTCTACGTTCGGCGTGGATGATGTACTGCGATTTCACGCGTACAATCTCCCGCACACGGAAGAAGAAATCGCCGCCGCTGGTGGTGATGAATCAAAGCTGAAGGCGAAAAGCATCTGGTGGCAGGGGGAAGAATATGCCGCCTGGCCGTATCAAATTGAAGGGCTAGAGGCCTCCACAGACGGCAACAGTGCCCAGCCTACGCTCACGGTTGCAGATATCGAAAGCAAGATTACAGCGCTGTGCCTTGCCTATGACGATATGCTACAGGCGAAAGTCACTATCCATGACACTTATTCGCATTATCTCGATGCGAAGAACTTCCCAGCAGGTAATGCAACAGCTGATCCGCAACAGGTCAGAAAACGAGTTTTTTACCTTGATAGCAAAAGCAGCGAAATTCCGGGTGAAAGTATCGAATTCGTGCTCGATAGCCCGATGTCGTTACAGGGAAAGATGATTCCTACACGTCAACTTCATTCTCTGTGTACCTGGTGTATCCGGAATAAATATCGCACCGGCGATGGCTGCGACTATGCCGGAACCCGCTATTTCGATAAAAACAACAACCCGGTGAGCGACCCCTCTCTGGATGAATGCAACGGCACGCTTACGGCCTGTAAGCTCCGGCATGGAGACGGCAACGAACTGCCGTTCGGTGGGTTCCCTGGCACGTCTTTGATCAGGAGCTGATATGCGTCAGAAAACCATCGATGCGATTATGGCTCATGCTGCAGCTGAGTATCCTCGCGAGTGTTGCGGCGTGGTGGCGCAGAAAAGCCGTGTTGAACGTTATTTCCCGTGCCGGAATCTTGCCGCGGCGCCGGAGGACAATTTTGTACTTTGCCCCGAAGACTATGCAGCTGCAGAAGACTGGGGGAAGGTGATCGCCATCGCTCACAGTCACCCAGATGCCACGACGCAACCGAGCGAGCTGGATAAAGCGCAATGCGATGCAACCCTTTTACCCTGGCATATCGTGAGCTGGCCGGAGGGGGATTTACGGACCATCCAGCCGCGTGGAGAACTGCCGCTGCTGGAGCGACCGTTTGTGCTTGGTCACTTCGACTGCTGGGGTCTGGTGATGAGCTATTACCGGCAAACACACGGGATAGAGCTTCACGATTACCGGGTCGATTATCCCTGGTGGGAAAACGACTACCCGGACAACTTCTATCAGGATTGCTGGTATGAGTGCGGATTCCGTGAATTCGACGGGCCGCCAAAACCTGGCGATATGGTGATCATGCAGGTTCAGGCTGATAAGTGGAATCATGCGGGGATTCTGCTGGAAGGCAACATGCTACTGCATCACCTTTATGGGCATCTGAGCCAGCGCGTACCTTATGGCGGTTACTGGCGTGAGCGCACAATGAAAATACTGCGCTTTAAAGACTGTTTCTGATAACCGCCTGTGGCAGTTTTTATGGGGGAAAAATGGCTGCATTACTCAATGTTGAGCCGGTCCGCACAATTCGATTGTACGGCGTGCTAGGCGCCACCTTCGGGCGTGAATATCGTTTGTCAGTAGCTTCACCTAAAGAGGCCATCCGCGCCCTGAGCGTTATCGTGCCGGGTTTTGAGCGTTTCCTGAATACCAGTAAGCAACGAGGTTTAACTTATGCGGTATTCAGCGGGAAACGAAACCTCTTAAACGATGAGCTCAGTATGGACAGGAGCAAAGAGGAAATCCGCATCGCGCCGGTGATCATCGGCAGTAAGCGAGCCGGTGTGTTTCAGACAATTCTCGGGGTTGCCCTTGTCGCTGTTGCTGCGTTCGTTACGGGAGGGGCCGCGATCGGGATTGGTGGTACCGCTTTCGCTGGTGGATGGGGCGCTGTGGCGGGGATTGGGGCATCAATGGCGATCGGCGGCGTAGTCCAGATGCTTTCTCCACAGACAACCGGGCTCGCCAGTAAGCAATCTGCGGATAACCAAGCCAGCTACGCCTTTGGTGGAGTAACAAACACGACAGCTCAGGGGAATCCGGTACCACTTCTTTATGGCCGCCGGCGAATCGGCGGCGCGATTATTTCTGCCGGGATTTATGTCGAAGATCAGCAATAAATAATCACCTTCTTTCAGGCCACCTTCGGGTGGCTTTTTTTATGGGCGCAATATGGCAACTGCAATCGCTATAAAAGGCCGCAAGGGCGGCAGCTCAAGTTCCCGAACCCCTACCGAACAGCCTGATGATCTGCAATCTGTAGCAAAGGCAAAAATCCTCGTTGCACTGGGAGAGGGGGAGTTTGCAGGGCAACTGACGGCGAAAGATATCTACCTGGACGGAACGGCTCTTGAGAATGCTGACGGATCTCAAAACTTCAGCGGCGTTACGTGGGAATTTCGCGCGGGAACTCAGGCGCAAAAATATATTCAGGGCATACCCGGTACCGAAAACGAAATCAACGTGGGAACTGAGGTATCGAGCGCTACAGCGTGGACGCGCACGTTTACTAATACGCAGCTTTCAGCGGTTCGCCTGCGTCTGAAATGGCCTTCGCTTTTCAAGCAGGAGGATGACGGCGATCTCGTCGGCTACTCGGTTAATTATGCGATTGACCTGCAGACGGACGGCGGCACATGGCAGGCGGTACTTAATACCAGCGTGACCGGCAAAACGACTTCAGGTTACGAGCGCAGCCACCGTATTGATTTGCCTCAGGCTGGCAGCACCTGGACAATCCGGTTGCGTAAGATTACCTCTGATGCCAACAGCGCGAAGATCGGCGACACGATGTCGCTGCAGAGTTTTACTGAGGTAATTGACGCCAAGTTACGCTATCCAAACACAGCGCTGCTCTATATCGAATTCGATTCCAGCCAGTTTAACGGTTCTATCCCGAAGATCTCCTGCGAGCCCCGCGGCCGCGTTATCCGCGTACCGGATACTTACGACCCCGAAACCCGCACTTATAGCGGTACGTGGACTGGGACATTTAAATGGGCCTGGACCGATAACCCTGCATGGATTTTCTACGACCTCGTGGTTAGCGACCGTTTCGGACTTGGGGATCGTCTTACAACGGCCAACATAGATAAATGGACGCTCTACCAGGTTGCACAGTATTGCGATCAAATGGTACCGGACGGCAAAGGCGGAAGTGGTACCGAACCACGTTATACCTGCAACGTCTACATTCAGGAACGCAACGACGCTTATACGGTTCTGCGTGATTTTGCTGCAATCTTCCGTGGGATGACCTACTGGGGCGACGACCAGATTGTGGCGCTGGCGGACATGCCGAGAGATGTAGATTTTACATACACGCATGCGAACGTTATTGATGGGCGCTTTACCTATTCCAGCAGCACCACAAAGAACCGTTACACCAATGCGCTGGTGTCCTGGTCTGATCCTGATAACGCTTATTCTGATGCGATGGAGCCTGTTTTTGAGCAGGCGCTGGTTGCGCGTTATGGGTTTAATCAACTTGAGATAACGGCTATCGGTTGTACCCGTCAGTCCGAAGCGAATCGCAAAGGGCGATGGGGGATCCTCACCAACAACAAAGATCGCGTTGTTACTTTCAATGTAGGGGAAGATGGCAACATTCCGCAGCCTGGCTATGTAATCGCTGTAGCGGACCGAAATCTCTCCGGGCGCGAGCTGGGTGGCCGTATCTCTGCGGTGAATGGTCGCGTGCTGACGCTGGACAGGGCGCCGGATGCTTCGGCAGCCGACAGGATGATTGTCAATCTTCCATCGGGTGTTTCACAGTCACGCACCATTCAGTCGATTACGGGCAATAAAGTGACCGTTACGACCGCTTATAGCGAAACGCCTGTGTCTGAGGCCGTATGGGTCATTGAGTCTGATGAGCTCTACGCACAGCAGTATCGCGTTATTACGGTAACTGATAATAACGACGGCACGTTCACAATCGTCGGTGCAAATCACGATCCGGATAAATTCGATCGCATTGATACCGGAGCCATCATTGACCAGCGGCCGGTGAGCGTGATCCCGCCGGGCAACCAGTCGCCGCCTGCGAATATCGTGATCAGCTCGTTTTCCGTGGTTCAGCAAAATATCAGCGTCGAAACAATGCGCGTGAGCTGGGACCAGGCGCAGAACGCTATCGCCTATGAAGCGCAATGGCGCCGCAACGACGGGAACTGGGTTAACGTGCCGCGCAGCTCCACCACGTCATTCGACGTCCCGGGGATTTATGCCGGGCGCTACCTGGTGCGCGTGCGCGCAATCAATGCCGCAGAAATTTCATCCGGATGGGGATATTCAGAAGAGAAAACTCTGAGGGGTAAAGTGGGCAATCCACCGAAGCCGGTTGGCTTTATCGCTTCTGAAAACGTGGTATTCGGTATCGAGCTGAACTGGGGATTCCCGGCGAATACCGACGACACGCTGAAGACGGAAATTCAGTACAGTCTGACCGGTACCGAAGACGATGCGATGCTGCTGGCCGATGTGCCTTACCCGCAGCGCAAATATCAGCAGATGGGCCTTAAGGCTGGGCAGATTTTCTGGTACCGCGCGCAGCTGGTGGACCGCAGCGGAAACGAATCAGGGTATACAGACTTTGTGCGAGGACAGGCCAGCATCGATGTTTCCGACATCACAGATGTGATTCTGGAGGAAATTAAAGACTCCGATACGTTCAAAGACCTGATCGAGAACGCGGTGGACAGCAACGAAAAAATTGCTGGCATGGCTAACGACATCAAACAGGCCAGCGACGAACTGGAGCAGCAGGCGAAGGATATCGCCAAAAATGCCCAGGACGTCGGGAAGGTTCAGACCAGCGTTAATGAGCTTTCCAGCACGGTCGGGAATGTTTCGTCTTCACTCAGTCAGCTTGAGCAGACCGTTGCGACGGCTGATACCGCCCTGGGCCAGCGAATCGACAACATCAGCGTTTCTATGGACGGCATGACGGGCGGGGTGAAGAACTCCGCCATCGCGATTATTCAGGGCAATCTGGCGCAGGTGGCCGCGCGCAAAACGCTGTCGGCATCTGTCGCCGGTAACAGCGCGCAGCTGGACCGCATTGATGAGGTGATCGTCAACGAGAAGGAGGCAACGGCGCGTTCGCTGCTGAGTTTGCAGACTGACGTGAACGGTAACAAGGCATCCATCAACAGCCTGAACCAGACGTTCTCCGATTACCAGCAGGCTATGGCCACGCAGGTAAACAGCATCACGGCGACCGTTAATGGCCACACTTCTGCGATCACCACCAATGCGCAGGCCATTGCGAACGTCAACGGCGACCTGAAGGCGATGTACAACATCAAGGTTGGTGTCTCCAGCAACGGGCAGTATTACGCCGCGGGGATGGGGATCGGCGTGGAGAATACGCAATCCGGCATGCAGTCGCAGGTTATCTTCCTGGCTGATCGCTTCGCAGTCACCACGGCGGCCGGTAACAGCGTGGCCTTGCCGTTCGTGATCCAGAACGGGCAGACATTCATCCGGGCCAGCTTCATCCAGGACGGCACCATTGAGAACGCCAAAATCGGCAACTATATCCAGTCGAATAACTATGTGGCTGGCTCAGTCGGGTGGAGGCTGGATAAGGCCGGTACTTTTGAAAACTACGGTTCGACAGCTGGTGAGGGGGCCATGAAACAGACCAACCAGACAATCAGTGTACGGGACTCCAACAATGTGTTGAGGGTGCAGATCGGGAGAATCACTGGTACATGGTGACGGGAGGCCTCTTGCGGGGCCTCTTTTTTTTCAGGAGGTACGATGGCGGATTTCGGTGTTCAAACATGGGACGCTTCAGGCAAGGTTAACAACTATGGAATTAAGCCAGTCAGCGTTTGCGGCTATGTGCAGCTGGCCGTTAACCAGAAAACAGGTTCTTATACCGTTGCCCTGCCACCGGGTTGCAAACTGACCTACTTTCAGGTCATGAACGATGATAAGTGGGGAACTGGAAGAAGGAAGATCACCATCTCCGGCGGTACTGCAACGGTTTCCTCTGTGGGGGATACCGACTACTCAGCAGGGACTGAACCCGCAGTTGCAGCTTTTCTCATTTTCCAGATCGAGAGGGCATAAATGGCGCAGTACGGCGGTTTACTGACGACGACGAGCGGTGAGGTATGGGTTACCGCGAATAGCTCGCCAATTGCATTACAGGCGCGCAAAACAGCGGCACTGCAGGGAACATCGGGTTTCAATACCAAGGTTACGCACACCTTTCCCTCAGGTCAGCCCGTTGTGGCCTTCGTTCATTGCACGGTTGAGGTGGAAATCACTCAGACGGTAAGCGGAAACACCATCACGATTGATTTTCTCAGACCTAATGCAACCGGCACAGCGTACGTTTATTTTTTCTCTATTTTCCCCCAGACAAAGCCAGATTACGGGATGGCCGTGTGGGATGCATCGGGGACCCTGATTTTAACCCACGAGACGCGCACGCTTGGTGATGTCGTTACCATCGGCACTGCCGGAGTGGATGCCAGCTCAGGCTATAACATCAACACAACCCGGGCGGGGAAGTGGGCCTGCATGCCTGTTATGCTCGGCCTGATTACCGGGGTTGTATCAGCAGGAGGTCAGCCGCAGCCTTACTCGGCAATATACAAGAGCATGGCGAAACTTGAGGGGAGCAATACGCGGATATTCGCCAGACCGCAGACAACCCCCGGCGGCAACCTTCAAAACGTCGCGTATTCGAA
>NZ_JBMKJH010000015.1:0-74536 GCF_049237785.1 Enterobacter cloacae complex sp. SHL022
GTCGGTTAGAATACCTGCCTGTCACGCAGGGGGTCGCGGGTTCGAGTCCCGTCCGTTCCGCCACTTATTAAGACATTAAGCCTGCCCTTTCGGCAGGCTTAATGGCAAAAACTTTAGGGGCGTAGCTCAGTTGGTAGAGCACCGGTCTCCAAAACCGGGTGTCGCGAGTTCGAGTCTCTCCGCCCCTGCCATATAGAATCCTTTGCTTCGGCAAAGGATTTTTTTTTGCCTGCAAAACAGCTCAACACCTTCCTGAAGAATAAGCAGCCTGCGTTTCCGCAGGCTTTTGCGTTAATCCAGTATGCTGGTTTTTAACAGATCTTTTATCTGCGACTGCTTATCGCTGTTTTGCAGCCAAATGGCATACAGCGGCCTGGAGAGAGTTGTCGAATCGGTGACAACATGGAGTGCGGGTTTATTATCCGCCCAGCGAACAGGTAACCATGTACAGCCTTTCAATGCGGGAAGATGCTGGCATGCGATCTCCGCAGAGCTTGTCGTGAGTTGCGGGATATCATCGCTGGCAATTAACCCCGTCTCGTGCTGCTGAAAATCAGGCCCCCATTCCAGGCGTAAATAATTCAGGTCGGCCTTCATCATTGCAGGCTCGGATGCATAGAGCGCCAGGCTAAACTGTCCAACAATCTGGCTGCTAAATTCGTCCATCTTGGGCGCTTCTGTGGTGATCAGGAGATCAAGCTGCCGCTCGTGGAGTTGCTTAACCAGCGACTGGCGTTGCGCAATCCTCGCCTCAAATTGCAGATGGTTGTGTGAGCGATATAGCCGCATAAGCCACTGGCTGAGCATGCATTCCCATAGTGAAGCGCTGGCACCGATCGAGAATTCATTATGCCGGGAGGTGTGCGCAACCTCCTTCCGCGCTGCCTGCCAGGTATTCATCAGGGTTTCTGCATAAGGCAATAGCTTTTCACCGGCCGGGGTTAAACGAATATTGTTGCGATGGCGGGTAAAAAGGTTCACACCCAGTTGATTTTCCAGCTGTCGAATACGAAAACTGACTGCTGACTGCGTCAGGTAGAGGGCTTCAGCTGCTCGCCCAAAGTGTCGCGTTCTGCTCACTTCGAGGAAAGTTTTTAGCAATTCCGTATCCACATCTTTCTCCGCAAAATTATTTGTCGTTATGATTTAAATGTTTTGTTTTACACTCTGTCAAGCGTAACTAATACTCCGCGCCATAAATAGCTCGGCCAAAGAATTAGGAGCGTGTAGGATGGCGGAAAGCTTTACGACGACTAATCGTTTTTTCGACAATAAACATTATCCGCGCGGGTTCTCTCGTCACGGCGATTTCACTATCAAAGAAGCTCAACTTCTTGAGCGCCATGGTTATGCCTTTAACGAGCTGGATCTGGGTAAACGTGAACCGGCAACCGAAGATGAAAAACAGTTTGTCTCTGTTTGCCGTGGTGAGCGTGAGCCGCAGTCTGATGCAGAACGTGTATGGATCAAGTATATGGCTCGCATTAAGCGTCCTAAGCGTTTCCATACGCTGTCTGGCGGCAAGCCGCAGATGGAAGGTGCAGAAGACTACACCGAGTCTGACGATTAAGAAGAGAAGGGGCTACGGCCCCTTTTTTTTTTACGCCAGCATTTTTTGCAGATGCAACAGCAGCCGATCGATCGCACGGTAACTTAATGCCTCCTGCAAATGCCGCCTCTCTATTCCGGGGCAGCCTTCCACGTCGGCGACCGTGCGCGCAACTTTCAACAAACGCTGCCACGCGCGAATGGATAGCCCAAACCGCGTCAGTGTCTCTTCCAGCCAGCCCGCATCTTCAGCGTTGAGAGAACAAAACTGTCGGATCCCGCTGTTATCCAGCCGGGCATTCAGCCTGTTCTGACGAACATACTGCCGCGCCTGCGCCGCAATAACCCGTTCACGCACAGTTGCTGAGCTTTCGCCCTTAATACCGGTTTGCCTCAGCAGACCGGGCGGGGGCAGGGGGATCTCGAGAGATAAATCAAAACGGTCGAGGAAGGGGCCGGACAGCTTACTCAGATAGCGCAGTGTCTGCTCCGGCGTACAGCGGTTATGATTGCCCTGATAATGACCCGTAGGGCTAGGGTTCATCGCGGCGACCAGCTGAAACTGCGCAGGGTAGCTTAATTTGGCCCGTGTACGAGACAAATGGATTTCGCCGGATTCAATCGGCTCCCGCAATGCATCCAGCACGCGGCGTTCAAACTCTGGCAATTCATCCAGAAACAGAATGCCGTTGTGCGCCAGTGAGATTTCACCCGGCCCGGGGATCGAACCCCCGCCCACCATCGCGGTAAGAGACGCACTGTGGTGTGGAGAGCGGAAGGGACGGCGGCGCCACTGTTTATGCAGCGACGTAGAACTGACCAGGCTAAATATCGCGGCGCTTTCCAGCGCTTCGTGATTATTGAGGGGTGGCAACAGGCCGCTCAATCTGCTCGCCAGCATCGTTTTCCCCGTGCCTGGCGGACCTATCAGTAACAGGTTATGCCCACCCGCGGCCGTTATCTCTAACGCTCGTTTACCCTGTTCCTGACCCATAATATCGCTGAGATCCTCGGGCGAATCTGGCGCCACCTCGTCATTCTCCTGCGGCTCGGCAAGCTCGTGTCGGCCTTCCAGCCAGGCGCAAACCTCCTGCAAATGTCCCGCGACAAGACATCCCTTTTCGGCGATAAGGCTTACTTCAGAGGCATTTTCATTGGCCACAATGATTTGTCTTCCCGCGCGTATGGCTTCAAGCGCACCCGAGATTGCTCCGGGAACGCCTCTTAACGCGCCTGTAAGCGCTAATTCACCCACGAACTCGCACGAGCTTAGCCCTGGCGTATTGAGCTGTTCAGAAGCCGCGAGAAGCGCTATAGCAATAGGTAAATCATATCGCCCTCCCTCCTTTGGCAAATCGGCGGGCGCAAGGTTGATGGTGATCTTCTTCGCCGGAAAAGCATAACCGCTATTAATAATTGCGCTGCGCACGCGATCCCTCGCCTCTTTAACGGTCGTTTCTGGTAAGCCGACCAGCGTCAGTCCGGGCAGTCCATTACTTAAATGAACCTCTACAGAAATAAGCGGTGCCTTCACGCCGATGGCCGCGCGTGTATAAACAACTGACAGTGACATAAGCCCTCCTTGGCGGTGACTATGCCAGCATCATTTTTTCCTGTTTAGCGCTCATTCACTGAATTACGGCGCTCGTTCCAGCCTTTTAGCGCCTAAATGTAATCATTACATGTCGGTGGAATCGGCCTCGCAGAAAAGGAATCATGCGCGCCTTGCCTGATGAAACAGGACAAAAAAAATGAAAAATCTTCATTTCTATTTTTTTCCTATATAAAACAACGATTTTGAAAGAAATAGTTCGCCTGCTACAGAAACAGGTCATAAAAAAATCTTGTGTCAGATGAAATATCTGTGGTAACTCTTTAGGTATTCCTTCGAACAAGATGCAAAAAGAACTGAAAATGACAGCCCTTCTACGAGTGATTAGCCTGGTCGTGATTAGCGTGGTGGTGATTATTATCCCACCGTGCGGGGCTGCACTTGGACGAGGAAAGGCTTAGAAATCAAGCCTTAACGAACTAAGACCCCCGCACCGAAAGGTCCGGGGGTTTTTTTATGACTAAAAAACGGAAATGAGGAGCAGAGAATGACAAGTAGCACAAAATTCTGTTTCTCCCGATTTATGACGGGGAACTAACTATGAATGGGGCACAATGGGTAGTACATGCGTTGCGCGCGCAGGGAGTCGAAACCGTATTCGGTTATCCGGGTGGCGCAATTATGCCGATTTACGATGCACTGTATGACGGCGGCGTGGAACACCTCTTGTGCCGACACGAGCAGGGCGCAGCGATGGCCGCCATCGGTTATGCCCGTGCGACCGGTAAAACCGGTGTCTGTATGGCCACCTCAGGTCCCGGCGCAACGAACCTGATCACCGGCCTGGCTGACGCGCTGCTCGACTCCGTACCCGTGGTGGCGATCACCGGACAGGTTGCCTCTCCGTTCATCGGCACCGATGCCTTCCAGGAAGTGGATGTGCTCGGTTTATCGCTGGCCTGCACCAAACACAGCTTCCTCGTTCAGTCTCTTGAAGAGCTGCCGCGGGTGATGGCCGAAGCGTTCGAGGTTGCCAGCTCTGGCCGTCCTGGCCCGGTTCTGGTTGATATCCCGAAAGATATCCAGGTTGCACTCGGCGATCTGGAACCGCATTTCTCTACCGTGAAAAGCGATGATGCATTCCCGCATGCAGAGGTGGAAGAGGCGCGTCAGATGATAGCGCAGGCCAAACAACCGATGCTGTACGTTGGTGGTGGCGTAGGTATGGCGCAGGCGGTTCCTGCACTGCGCGAATTTATCGCGGCAACGCAAATGCCTGCCACCTGCACGCTGAAAGGGTTGGGTGCGGTAGATGCTGATTACCCCTACTATCTGGGCATGCTGGGGATGCATGGTACCAAAGCGGCAAACCTGGCGGTGCAGGAATGCGACCTGCTCATCGCCGTCGGCGCGCGTTTTGACGACCGCGTTACCGGCAAGCTGAATACCTTCGCGCCGAACGCCAAAGTGATCCATATGGACATCGACCCGGCGGAGATGAGCAAACTGCGTCAGGCGCATGTCGCGTTGCAGGGCGATCTTAACGCGCTGTTACCGGCCCTGGAGCAGCCGCTGGATATTAACCCATGGCGTCAGCACACCGCCGATATGCGCGCTGAACACGCCTGGCGTTACGACCACCCCGGCGAGGCCATCTACGCGCCGCTGCTGTTGAAGCAGTTGTCCGACCGTAAGCCCGCCGACAGCGTGGTGACGACCGATGTCGGCCAGCATCAGATGTGGTCTGCCCAGCACATGACCTACACCCGTCCGGAAAACTTCATCACGTCCAGCGGGTTAGGGACGATGGGCTTCGGTCTGCCAGCCGCCGTTGGTGCACAGGTTGCCCGCCCGAACGATACCGTTATCTGTATCTCCGGTGACGGCTCCTTCATGATGAACGTTCAGGAGCTCGGCACCGTGAAGCGCAAGCAGTTACCGTTGAAGATCGTGTTGCTCGATAACCAGCGTTTAGGGATGGTTCGCCAGTGGCAACAGCTGTTCTTCCAGGAACGTTACAGTGAAACCACCCTGACCGATAACCCCGATTTCCTCACCCTGGCCAGCGCCTTCGGCATTCCTGGCCAGCACATCACCCGTAAAGACCAGGTTGAAGCGGCACTCGACACCATGCTGTCAAGCGAAGGGCCATACCTGCTTCATGTCTCAATCGATGAGCTTGAGAACGTCTGGCCGTTGGTACCGCCCGGTGCCAGTAACTCACAAATGCTGGAGAAATTATCATGATGCAACATCAGGTCGCCGTGCAGGCTCGCTTCAACCCGGAAACGTTAGAACGCGTTTTGCGCGTGGTTCGCCACCGTGGCTTTCAGATTTGCTCTATGAATATGGAAACGGCTACCGACGCACAGAACATCAGTATCGAATTAACCGTTGCCAGCCCGCGGCCGGTCGACTTACTGTTTAGTCAGTTATCAAAACTGGTAGACGTTGCCCATGTTGCCATCTGCCAGAGCACAACCACATCACAACAAATCCGCGCTTAAGCGTGACAGGACGAAAAAATGACGACAAAAAAAGCTGATTACATTTGGTTCAATGGTGAGATGGTTCGCTGGGAAGACGCGAAAGTTCACGTGATGTCCCACGCGCTGCACTACGGCACCTCCGTGTTTGAAGGGATCCGTTGCTACGACTCTCACAAAGGACCAGTGGTGTTCCGCCACCGTGAACACATGCAGCGTCTGCATGACTCAGCCAAAATTTATCGTTTCCCGGTCTCCCAAAGCGTTGATGAGTTGATGGAAGCCTGCCGCGAGGTGATTCGCCAGAACAAACTGACCAGCGCCTATATTCGTCCGCTGGTCTTCGTGGGTGATGTCGGCATGGGCGTCAACCCGCCCGCTGGCTATAACACCGATGTGATTATTGCTGCGTTCCCGTGGGGCGCCTACCTGGGCGCGGAAGCACTGGATCAGGGGATCGACGCAATGGTTTCTTCCTGGAACCGCGTGGCGCCAAACACTATCCCGACTGCGGCTAAAGCGGGCGGTAACTACCTGTCCTCACTGCTGGTCGGCAGCGAAGCGCGCCGTCACGGTTACCAGGAAGGTATCGCGCTGGATGTGAATGGCTACATCTCCGAAGGTGCGGGCGAAAACCTGTTTGAAGTAAAAGACGGAATTCTGTTCACCCCGCCGTTTACCTCGTCCGCGCTGCCAGGCATCACCCGTGACGCCATCATCAAGCTGGCAAAAGATCTGGGTATCGAAGTGCGCGAGCAGGTGCTGTCCCGCGAATCCCTGTACCTGGCTGACGAAGTGTTTATGTCCGGTACCGCGGCTGAAATTACGCCGGTGCGTAGCGTCGATGGCATTCAGGTGGGCGAAGGCCGCTGTGGCCCGGTGACCAAACGCATTCAGCAAGCGTTCTTTGGCCTCTTCACCGGCGAGACAGAAGATAAATACGGCTGGTTGGATCAGGTTAATCACTAAATATAAATTTGGGACGGCACGCACCGTCCCATTAAATAGTCAGACGGGAGTAAATAAAGCATGCCTAAGTATCGTTCAGCCACCACCACCCACGGCCGTAATATGGCGGGTGCCCGCGCACTGTGGCGCGCCACCGGAATGACCGACGCCGATTTCGGCAAGCCAATTATCGCCGTGGTGAACTCCTTCACCCAGTTTGTGCCGGGCCACGTGCACCTGCGCGATCTCGGTAAGCTGGTTGCCGAGCAAATCGAAGCCTCCGGCGGCGTGGCGAAAGAGTTCAACACCATTGCGGTGGATGACGGTATCGCAATGGGCCACGGAGGGATGCTCTATTCGCTGCCGTCGCGCGAGCTGATCGCCGACTCGGTGGAGTATATGGTTAACGCCCACTGCGCCGATGCGATGGTCTGTATCTCCAACTGCGACAAAATCACCCCGGGGATGCTGATGGCCTCCCTGCGTCTGAACATTCCGGTGATCTTCGTTTCCGGCGGCCCGATGGAAGCGGGGAAAACCAAGCTTTCCGACAAAATCATCAAGCTCGACCTGGTCGATGCGATGATCCAGGGCGCGGACCCGAAAGTCTCTGACGAGCAGAGCGACCAGGTGGAACGCTCCGCGTGCCCGACCTGCGGCTCCTGTTCCGGGATGTTCACCGCCAACTCCATGAACTGCCTGACCGAAGCGCTGGGCCTGTCTCAGCCGGGCAACGGCTCGCTGCTGGCGACCCACGCCGACCGTAAGCAGCTGTTCCTTAACGCGGGCAAGCGCATCGTTGAGCTGACCAAACGCTACTACGAGCAGGACGACGCCAGCGCGCTGCCGCGTAACATCGCCAGTAAAGCGGCGTTCGAAAACGCCATGACGCTGGATATCGCCATGGGCGGTTCCACCAACACCGTTCTGCACCTGCTGGCCGCCGCGCAGGAAGCTGAAATCGACTTCACCATGAGCGACATCGACAAGCTCTCCCGCAAAGTGCCGCAGCTGTGTAAAGTCGCGCCGAGTACCCAGAAGTACCACATGGAAGATGTCCACCGTGCGGGTGGCGTGATTGGTATTCTCGGCGAGCTGGATCGCGCCGGGCTGCTGAACCGCGACGTGAAAAACGTGCTCGGCCTGACGCTGCCGGAGTCGCTGGAGCAGTACGACGTGATGCTGACCAAAGACGACGCGGTGAAAAACATGTATCGCGCCGGTCCGGCGGGCATCCGTACCACCCAGGCGTTCTCGCAGGATTGCCGCTGGGACACGCTGGATGACGATCGCGCCGAAGGCTGCATTCGCTCGCTGGAACATGCCTACAGCAAAGACGGCGGTTTGGCCGTGCTGTACGGTAACTTCGCAGAAAATGGCTGCATTGTGAAAACCGCAGGCGTGGACGACAGCATCCTGAAATTTACCGGCCCGGCAAAAGTGTATGAAAGCCAGGACGAAGCGGTAGACGCTATCCTCGGCGGCAAAGTGGTGGAAGGCGACGTGGTGGTCATTCGCTACGAAGGGCCGAAAGGCGGTCCGGGCATGCAGGAGATGCTCTACCCGACCACCTTCCTGAAATCGATGGGCCTCGGCAAAGCCTGCGCGCTGATCACCGATGGTCGTTTCTCTGGCGGCACGTCAGGCCTCTCCATTGGCCACGTCTCGCCAGAAGCGGCAAGCGGCGGCAATATCGCGATCATCGAAGATGGCGACCTGATCGAAATCGACATTCCGAACCGCGACATTCAGCTGAAGCTGAGTGACCAGGAGATTGCGGCCCGTCGTGAGGCGCAGGAAGCCCGCGGCGACAAAGCCTGGACGCCGAAAGATCGTCAGCGTGAAGTCTCCTTCGCCCTGCGCGCTTACGCGAGTCTTGCCACCAGTGCAGATAAAGGCGCGGTGCGCGATAAATCTAAACTGGGGGGCTAATGATGGCCGAGTCACAACCCTTATCCGCCGCCCCGGAGGGGGCGGAATACCTGAGAGCGGTACTACGCGCGCCGGTCTATGAAGCGGTGCAGGTCACGCCCCTGCAAAAAATGGACAAACTCTCTTCGCGTCTCGACAACGTCATTCTGGTGAAGCGTGAAGACAGGCAGCCGGTGCACAGCTTCAAGCTGCGCGGCGCCTACGCGATGATGGCCGGGCTGACGGACGAGCAGAAAGCACGCGGGGTGATTACCGCCTCGGCGGGCAATCACGCGCAGGGCGTGGCGTTCTCCTCGGCGCGTCTGGGGCTGAAGGCGCTGATCGTGATGCCGGTCGCCACCGCCGATATCAAGGTCGACGCGGTGCGCGGGTTCGGCGGAGAAGTGCTGCTTCACGGCGCTAACTTTGACGAAGCCAAAGCCAAAGCGATTGAGCTGGCGCAGCAGCAGGGCTTCACCTGGGTGCCGCCGTTCGATCACCCGATGGTGATTGCCGGGCAGGGTACGCTGGCGCTGGAACTGTTGCAGCAGGACGCCCATCTCGACCGCGTTTTCGTCCCGGTGGGCGGCGGTGGCTTAGCCGCAGGTGTGGCGGTGCTGATCAAACAGCTGATGCCGCAGATCAAAGTGATTGCGGTTGAAGCGGAAGACTCTGCCTGCCTGAAGGCGGCGCTGGACGCGGGACATCCGGTAGATCTGCCGCGCGTCGGGCTGTTCGCCGAGGGCGTGGCGGTGAAGCGCATTGGCGACGAAACGTTCCGCCTGTGCCAGGAGTATCTCGACGATATCGTCACCGTCGACAGCGACGCTATCTGCGCGGCGATGAAAGATCTGTTCGAAGACGTGCGTGCGGTGGCGGAACCCTCCGGCGCGCTGGCGCTGGCGGGGATGAAGAAATACATCGCCCAGCACAATATCCGCGGCGAGCGTCTGGCGCACGTGCTTTCCGGTGCCAATGTGAACTTCCACGGCCTGCGTTACGTGTCCGAACGCTGTGAGCTGGGCGAGCAGCGTGAAGCCCTGCTGGCGGTGACCATTCCGGAAGAGAAGGGCAGCTTCCTGAAGTTCTGCCAGCTGCTGGGCGGCCGTTCGGTAACGGAGTTCAACTACCGCTTTGCCGACGCCAAAGATGCCTGCATTTTTGTCGGCGTGCGTCTGAGCCGTGGCGTGGAGGAGCGCAAAGAGATCCTCAGCCTGCTGCACGACGGCGGCTACAGCGTGGTCGATCTCTCTGACGATGAGATGGCGAAGCTGCACGTGCGTTACATGGTCGGCGGCCGTCCTTCCAAGCCGCTGAAGGAACGCCTGTTCAGCTTCGAGTTCCCGGAATCACCGGGCGCGCTGCTCAAGTTCCTGCACACGCTCGGCACGCACTGGAACATCTCCCTGTTCCACTACCGCAGCCACGGCACCGACTACGGGCGCGTGCTGGCGGCGTTCGAACTGGGCGAGCACGAGCCGGATTTCGAAACGCGCCTGAACGAACTGGGCTATGAATGTCATGACGAAACCCATAACCCGGCTTTCAGGTTCTTTCTGGCTGGCTAGTGGTTCGGCAATATCGTCCAGAACGCATCAATAAGCGGCTCATGCAGCCGCTTTTTTTGTGCGCACACGCCCAGCTCAAACGGCGTCTTCTCGTCGCTGCGCTCCAGAATCATCACGCGGTTGCGCACCGGTTCCGGGCTGTTTTCCAGCACCACTTCCGGCAGCAGCGCCACGCCGCAGCCAAGCGCCACCATCGACACCATCGCCTCATGGCCGCTGACGGTAGCGTAAATCGACGGGTTGCTGATTTTCTGACGGCGGAACCACAGCTCGATGCGGCGGCGCACCGGCCCCTGATCGGCCATGATAAACGGCACCGTCGACCAGTCCGGTTTCTCCACCGAGACCTGGTTGCGCACCGGGCAGGGCAGCGCCGGGGCAATCAGCACCACCGCCAGATTCTCCAGCATCGAGAACGCCACCGCCCCCGGCAGGGTTTCCGGTTTCCCGGCAATCGCGAGATCCGCTTCGCCCGTGACCACTTTTTCCATCGCGTCGGCGGCATCGCCGGTGGTGAGCTTAATTTCAACCGACGGATGTTCCGCGCGGAAGCGGTCAAGAATGGGGGGAAGATGGCTGTAGGCAGCGGTCACGGAACAGAAAATATGCAGCTCGCCGGAAAGCGACGGCCCCTGCTGGTCGATGGTGTGCCGCAGCTGCTGATACTGCAACAAGGTTTGCTGGGCAAAGATGCGCAGCTCTTCGCCGGCTTCCGTGAGGGTGACGGTGCGGTTATCGCGCACGAACAGCGGCTGGCCGAGGTCTTCCTCAAGGCGCTGGATCTGGCGCGAAAGCGTGGACGGGCTGACGTGCATCGCCCGGGCGCTGCGGCCAAAGTGACGGCTTTCCGCCAGGTGCAGGAACATTTTCAGATCGCGTAAATCCACCGATTCCACTCCCTCTTTTTACATTGCATAAATTGCAATGTGACGTTGTGAATATATCAATTTCCGCAATAAATTTCCTGTTGTAATGTGGGTACATTGTCGCTGAAAGGCGAACCGAACAATAAATTACTCGTCGTCTTTCACGTTGTAGGTGCGTTGTCTGCGTCAACTCACCCCAGTCACTTACCAGAGTAAGCTCCTGGGGGTTCGCAGACTTGACGCCTTCCTAAAACGTGAAATCCATAGAGTAATAAACAACACAACATCACGAGGTATCACCCATGGCTAACTACTTTAATACACTGAACTTGCGCCAGCAGCTGGCGCAGCTGGGCAAATGCCGCTTCATGGCGCGCGATGAATTTGCTGATGGCGCGAGCTACCTTCAGGGTAAAAAAGTGGTCATTGTCGGCTGTGGCGCACAGGGTCTGAACCAGGGCCTGAACATGCGTGACTCCGGGCTGGATATCTCCTACGCCCTGCGCAAAGAAGCGATTGCCGAGAAGCGCGCTTCATGGCGTAAAGCGACCGAAAACGGCTTCAAAGTGGGCACCTACGAAGAGCTGATCCCGCAGGCGGATCTGGTGGTGAACCTGACGCCGGACAAGCAGCACTCTGACGTTGTGCGTTCCGTACAGCCGCTGATGAAAGACGGCGCCGCGCTGGGTTACTCCCACGGCTTCAACATCGTTGAAGTGGGCGAGCAGATCCGTAAAGACATCACCGTGGTGATGGTGGCGCCGAAGTGCCCGGGCACCGAAGTGCGTGAAGAGTACAAACGTGGCTTCGGCGTACCGACGCTGATCGCCGTTCACCCGGAAAACGATCCGAAAGGCGAAGGCATGGCGATTGCCAAAGCCTGGGCAGCGGCCACCGGCGGCCATCGTGCGGGCGTACTGGAATCTTCCTTCGTTGCGGAAGTGAAATCTGACCTGATGGGCGAGCAGACTATCCTGTGCGGCATGCTCCAGGCTGGCTCTCTGCTGTGCTTCGACAAGCTGGTGGAGGAAGGCACCGATCCGGCATACGCGGAAAAACTGATTCAGTTCGGCTGGGAAACCATCACCGAAGCGCTGAAGCAGGGCGGCATTACGCTGATGATGGACCGTCTGTCCAACCCGGCAAAACTGCGCGCGTTCGCACTCTCTGAACAGCTGAAAACCATCATGGCGCCGCTGTTCCAGAAACATATGGACGACATCATCTCCGGCGAGTTCTCCTCCGGCATGATGGCAGACTGGGCGAACGACGATAAGAAACTGCTGACCTGGCGTGAAGAGACCGGTAAAACCGCGTTCGAAACCGCACCACAGTACGACGGCAAGATCACCGAGCAGGAGTACTTCGATAAAGGCGTCCTGATGATTGCGATGGTGAAAGCAGGCGTTGAGCTGGCGTTCGAAACTATGGTGGATTCCGGCATCATTGAAGAGTCTGCGTACTACGAATCGCTGCACGAGCTGCCGCTGATCGCAAACACCATCGCCCGTAAGCGTCTGTATGAGATGAACGTGGTGATCTCCGATACCGCCGAGTACGGTAACTACCTGTTCTCTTACGCCTGCGTACCGCTTCTGAAAGAGTTCATGACCACCCTGCAAGCGGGCGATCTGGGCCAGGCGATTGCGGAAGGTGCGGTTGATAACGCGCAGCTGCGTGACGTTAACGAAGCGATCCGCAGCCACGAAATCGAGAAAGTGGGCCAGAAACTGCGTGGCTACATGACCGATATGAAACGTATCGCGGTAGCAGGCTAAACACGATGAATCGGGTGGCGCAAGCCACCCGAACTGTTTTAGCTACGCAGTATCGCGCCGGGATAACCCAGCTGGCGCCACGCCTCATACACCACCACCGACACCGCATTCGACAGGTTCATGCTGCGGCTGTCCGGCATCATCGGAATACGAATTTTCTGCTCGGCTGGCAGGGCATCCAGAATGGTGGCCGGCAGGCCGCGGGTTTCCGGACCAAACATCAGATAATCCCCGTCCTGATAGCTTACGGCGCTGTGCGCTGGCGTGCCTTTGGTGGTCAGGGCGAACATGCGCTGTGGTTTTTCGGATCCCAGAAACGCGGCGTAATCGTGATGACGAACGACGGCGGTAAACTCATGGTAGTCCAGCCCCGCGCGGCGCAGACGTTTGTCGTCCCACGTAAAGCCCATCGGCTCAATGATGTGCAGACGAAAACCGGTGTTGGCGCACAGGCGGATAATATTGCCGGTGTTCGGCGGAATTTCTGGTTCGAATAAGACGATGTTAAGCATGCTGCCCCCTTAATTGCGGGGGCAGAATAGCAGAAAAGAGAGGGACTAGGCGACGCCCGGCTCCTGCGCGCGGCTATACAGCATTTTGTAGACGGTTGCCGCCGCGGCCACGAGAGCAGGCACGCTGAGGATCATTAAAATACTGTCTGCCTGCCACTGCATGGAAAGAAGCTGGGCGCTGGTCATGGTGCCCGCCACGCCGCCGAAGCGGCCGATCCCCTGCATCCAGGCGATACCCGTCGCGCGGCACTCGGTAGGGTAAAAGGTGGCGGCCAGGGTCTGCATGCCCGACTGCGCGCCGTTCATCGCGATCCCCATCAGGAAAATTAACCCGCCAAACAGGGCGATATGGTTATGCTCAATGCCGAGTAAAAGAATCAGGCCCATCGTCAGCACGAAACCACACGCGACCACCTTGTGCGCTTCCCAGCGATCCATCATCCAGCCCGCGAGCAAAATGCCAGCGGTGCCGCCGAAGGTGAACAGCGAGGTGAGCCAGGCGGATTCCGCCAGCGCATACCCCATCCCCTGCATCAGCGTCGGCATCCAGCTCAGCAGGACGTAATAAATCACCAGTCCCATAAAGTAGGTGACCCACAGCATCAGGGTGCCGGGCAGCCAGGGCATGGAAAACAGCTGCGACACGCTGCCTTTTTTCGACGCGACTTTCTCCTCTGTCAGGAAAAAGCCCGTGACGCTATCCAGCGTGCTGCGGGCGAACCGGCTGGCGATGCGGCGAACCTGGGCGATGTCTTTCCCGCGCTGCACCAGAAACTTCACCGACTCCGGCAACAGCAGCGCCAGCAGCACCGTTAAAATCAGCGGCGCAATCGCGCCGGTCAGCAGCACGCTTCGCCAGCCATGGTGAGGGATAAGCCAGGACGAGATCGCCCCGCCGCCCGCCGCACCCAGCGGAAAGCCGCAGTACATGGTGTTAATTGCCATGGCGCGGCAGCGCTGGGGGGCAAACTCTGAGATCAGCGTGATGGCGTTAGGCATCGCGGCGCCCAGCCCGAGACCGGTCAGAAATCGCCATAGCGTCAGGGTATTCAGACTTTGCGCCCAGGCCGTGCCCAGGCTCGCCAGGCCGAAGAACAGACACGAAAAGACCAGCACGCGCTTGCGTCCCATCCGGTCCGATACCGGACCTGCAATCAGTGCTCCCAGCGACAGCCCCAGCAGCGCCGCACTCAGCACCGGCCCCAGATCCTGTTTATGTATTCCCCACTCCGTCGACAGCGTAGGCGCAATGTAACCCATCGCTGCGGTATCAAACCCATCGATCGCCAGCACCAGAAAGCCCAGCACAATAAGAAGCCAGTGAAACCCTGAAAAAGGACTTTCATCGATCACCTGCTGAATATCCACCCGACCTGAATACGTCATACGTTACCCTCCGATGTGATGTTGTTTTTGTGTTCTTGTATTTGCTTGTCTATACAATTGCGGAGGGGCGGGGTGTGTCAAATTTTCTTATCAAGAATGTTACGCAGGTGTTATTTTCGACAAAAAAAGCGCCCGAGGGGAAAGTCGGGCGCGGAAGAAGGGGAGGCTAACCGGGGGAGATCAGGCCGCGTTTCCCTGAGAAAGAGGGGCCAGCGCCGCAGGCAGCTTACTGAGCTCCTGCACCAGCGAGTCTTTGCTGATTTCGCTAATCGACTTCGCCCCGGTCAGGGTCATCGCTACTTTCATCTCTTTCTCGATCAGGTTCAGCAGATTCGCCACGCCCGCCTGGCCGCTGGTGGCCAGCGCGTACAGGTAAGCACGGCCCAGCAGCACGCTGTCGGCGCCGAGCGCAATCATGCGCACCACGTCCAGCCCGTTACGGATGCCGCTATCGGCCAGGATCGCAATATCGCCTTTCACCGCATCGGCAATGGCCGGCAGCGCGCGGGCAGAAGAGAGCACCCCATCAAGCTGGCGGCCACCATGGTTAGAGACCACGATCCCATCGGCGCCAAAACGCACCGCGTCACGGGCATCTTCCGGGTCGAGGATCCCTTTGATCACCATCGGGCCGTCCCAGAATTCGCGGATCCACTCCAGGTCTTTCCAGGAGATCGACGGATCGAAATTGTTTGCCAGCCAGCCGATGTAATCCTCCAGCCCGGTCGGTTTACCCAGGTAGGCCGAAATATTGCCCAGATCGTGCGGACGGCCGTTCAACCCGACATCCCACGCCCACTGCGGGTGCGTCACCGCCTGCCAGTAACGGCGCAGGGCCGCGTTAGGGCCGCTCATGCCGGAGTGGGCGTCGCGGTAGCGCGCGCCGGGGGTCGGCATGTCGACGGTAAAGACCAGCGTTGAGCAGCCCGCCGCTTTGGCGCGCTCCAGCGCGTTGCGCATAAAACCGCGATCGCGCAGGACGTACAGCTGGAACCACATCGGGCGCTTGATGGTCGGGGCGACTTCTTCAATCGGGCAGACGGACACGGTGGAAAGGGTAAACGGAATGCCTTTGGCATCTGCGGCGGCGGCGGCCTGCACTTCACCGCGACGGGCATACATGCCACATAAACCGACAGGTGCGAGCGCTACCGGCATGGAGAGCGTCTCGTTAAACAGCTTCGTCTCAAGGCTCAGGTCAGACATATTTTTCAGCACGCGCTGGCGCAGGGCCACTTCCGACAGATCCTCCACGTTACGGCGCAGGGTATATTCGGCATACGCCCCGCCGTCGATATAGTGGAACAGGAACGGGGGCAAAATGCGCTGCGCCGCGGCGCGATAGTCACTGGCTGCTGAAATAATCATGCTTTGTTCTCCCTGGAAATATCACTCTCGCCAGGCAGACGGGTAATACGCGCCTGTCGGGCCTGATCTTCATCGAATCGTTTAATGGTGGTATGCACGAAGCCGAGATGCGCCATCATCGCCTTGCGCGCGGCCTCGGCATCTCCGGCCAGAATGGCGTTGAGCACCGCCTCGTGCTGTTCGGTCAGCTGGGCAAACACCGGCGGCACCAGATACATGCGCTGGCGGCTCTGCTTGACGGAGGATTGCAGCAGGTCGAAGAACCCGCGCATGGTTTGCAGCAGCACCACGTTGTGCGAGGCCTCGGCAATCGCCAGATGGAACCGCACGTCCGCCTGGGAGGCGATGTCCGGGTCGCTGCTTTGCGTGGCTTCAAAACAGGCTTTGAGCTTCTCTTTGTCGGCGTCGGTTGCCCGCATCGCCGCGTGCCACGCGGTGCTGGTTTCGATGGCGTGACGCGCTTCGAGGATGTCGAAGCTGTAGTCCGGGTCGTTTTCCATCAGCGTCTTCAGCGGCTGCACGATGTTTTGTTCGGACCAGTCGTCATGCTGCCAGCGCACGAAGGTGCCGCCGCCGCGACGGCTCAGCAGCACCCCTTCACTAACCAGCGTCGCCAGCGCCTCGCGCAGTGAGTTGCGCGACACGCCAAGCTGAGCGGCAAGCTGACGCTCGGCGGGCAATCTCATGCCCGCTTCCAGCTGTTGTTCTTCTATCAGCGCCCGTACGCGAGTGGCAATCTCGTCGGACAGGCGTCTGGGCATCACTATCATGGAATCATCCAGGTTAAGACATAGGCCTGCAATGTGGTGATCACGCCCACCATGCAGGTAAATATCAGGCTGTGTTTAACGGTAAAGCGGAACAGATCCGACTCTTTGCCTACCAGCCCCACCGCAGCACAGGCAATGGCGATGGACTGCGGCGAGATCATCTTCCCGGTCACGCCGCCGGTGGTGTTCGCGGCGACCAGCAGCACGTCCGAGACGCCAATCTGCTGCGCGGCCGTGGCCTGTAGGGCAGCAAACAGGGCGTTAGATGACGTATCTGAACCGGTCAGGAACACCCCCAGCCAGCCGAGGAACGGCGAGAAGAAGGTAAACGCGTGGCCGGTATGCGCCAGCGCTAACGCCAGCGTCGACGACAGGCCGGAGTAATTCGAAATAAACGCGAACGCCAGCACCATGCCGATGGAGTAAATCGGCAGCATCAGCTCTTTAATCGTCGCCGCAAAGGTCTGTACCGCGGCGGCAGGCTTCATGCGCAGCCACACAACGGAAAGGATAGCGGCAAACAGGATGGCCGTGCCGGTGGCTGAGAACCAGTCGAACTTAAACACTGCCGCATACGGCGTGGCGTCGTGCACCACCGGCGGCATACGGGCGACCATTTTGTCGAGGAACGGCACGGAGATATTAATCACCATGTCGTACAGCGCGCCGCCCGGGGCGAACAGGGCTTTAAACGGCGGAATGCTCCACAGCGTCACGGTGGCGGTCAGGAACAGGAACGGTGACCACGCACGCACAATCTGTCCGGCGGTATAGCCGGTGCGCGCCAGCGTCTGATCCACGTGCGATGCGCCCATGTCAGCAAAGCGGAAGATACGTACCGGCTGCCAGCGTTTCAGGAACAGCGTCAGGCAGACCAGCGACACCAGGGAAGAGATGATGTCCGGCAGTTCCGGGCCGAGGAAGTTGGAGCTGAGATACTGGGCAATGGCGAACGAACCGCCCGCTACCATCACCGCAGGCCAGGTCTCCTTCACGCCGCGCCAGCCGTCCATAATCGCCATGATCCAGAACAGCACGATAATGGTCAGGAACGGCAGCTGGCGGCCCACCATCTGGCCGATCTCGAAGCTGTCCAGCCCGGTCACCTGACCCGCCACCAGAATCGGAATGCCCATCGCGCCAAACGCCACCGGGGCGGTGTTCACAATCAGGCACAGGCCAGCGGCATACAGCGGATTAAAGCCCAGCCCGACCAGCAGAGCGGCGGTGATCGCCACCGGCGCGCCAAATCCTGCCGCCCCTTCAAGGAACGCCCCGAAGGAGAAACCGACAATCAGCATCTGTAAACGCTGGTCCGGTGTAATAGAGAGAATCGACGAGCGAATAATGTCGAACTGCCCGGTTTTCACCGAGATTTTGTAGACAAAGACGGCGGCGATAATGATCCACGCAATCGGCCACAGGCCGTAGAAGAAACCATACACCACGGAGGCCAGCGCGCGATCGACCGGCATTTTATAGAAGAACAGCGCCACCAGCAGGGCGATGGCAACGGTGTACGTTGCGGCAAGGTAGCCCTTCAGCTTGAGCTTTATCAGCGCAAAGAAGAAGAACAGGATCGGTAGCGATGCGATCAGGCTCGACAGCCAGATATTCCCGGCCGGATCGTAGTTTTGTTGCCAGAGGCTCATGCAGGTCTCCTGAGGACCACACGGGTGTTCGTCGGGTGAGTCTCTGCTCATCTCAGCGTCACACTTAGTGTAAAAGTGGTCCTTCCAATATTGTGATGTAGGGTTAATGGCAATAAATGGTTAACCAAGTGTTGCTATTCAGCAATGCTTTTGTGAAGTGGAGCATCGAAACTGTGAACGATGGATAGCTTTACGCATGATTGGTAGGACCAAAACCGCAAGTTCAACTCACCGCGTGCGTTGGGAGCGGTAGTCAGGTGGAGGGCATTACATTCGCCTTTTGAGCAGATACGGCGCGTAAAAGAGGTTGAATAAAATGGGTATGTGATAATATTGCGTGAATCAAATGAGGTTTGTTTGTTTTATTTATGTTTTTGAAAATCTGTATATGTGTGATCAGAGTGATATATTTCTTATAAATAAAAATTTTTTTTGGTTAAAAATGCGAAATCGAAGCTGTAGCAAAAAATTTTAATTAAGGTAAATTTCACATATAGATTTTAACAGTGTATTACAAACGATCAATTGCTGATCGATAAGGAAATATCCTGTTTAACCGTGATTTTTCAGGATAAAGTGAAATAATTTTTTGCTGAAGTGACATTTTTTGGCTAATAATATTCTGAAATAAATTGATCAAACAATGATCAGTTAACTCTCTTGTAATTTAGTTGCGGTATTAAAAGCAGATTAATAATTATTAGGGCAATGGAAAGGGGTTAAATTTGTTAGTTGAGTGTTAATTTCAGAATGTTTACAAGCGCGGCGTATTACTTTTCAATACGTAGACGTTAAAAGGCATTTGATTTACTATTTATTCAGAAGCAACGTAACAGAAGATTTTAAATTTATTACTAACCACAACGTATTCAGTGTTATTTTCGGCCAGAAGTCATTCCTCAGTTGAAGGATATCTGTGTATGGCCTTCTGAAAATATACGGATTATCACCATGGGATGGACCCTGCTTTATTCTATAAGGTCGCGTCACCCATTCTGCTAAAACCCTTTCGGTGGCGTTTTTAAATCCTTATAGCGGTTATTGTACCTGGTACAACAAGTCTATATCTGTTTAATTTACAGAGGGGAAAGTGTTCCAAATGAAAATCAAAAATGTGGCGCTGGCGATTGCCGCGGCGGGGCTGCTGTTATCTTCTCAATCGGTACTGGCAAGCAGTGATTCTGGCGTTAATGCTTCTCTGGATACCGGTGCGGGTTCGCAAAGTACGGGCGGGGTGATCAATTTTACAGGGAAGATTACCCTTATTTCCTGTGATATTACTCCGGCCTCTAAAAACAAAACGGTAGACCTTGGGGCGTGGGCAAAAAGCTACTTTGACGATCACAACGAAACGACGCCGCGCGAGTTCAAAATCAACGTGGAAAACTGCCCGGAGACGGTTGAATCGGTTGCGGTACTGTTCGACGGAACCAAAGATACGGTGAATGACACACTGCTTCAGGTTACGCCAGGTGAAGGTATGGCGACGGGTGTCGGCGTGAAGCTTTATAACAGCGATCGCAGCACGGCGATTAAACCGGGTACGGTATCTGAAACAACCGCACCGGATGATGAAGGCAATGCTGAATTAACTTTCTATGCCGCACTTGACAAAGATGGCACGGAAATCAACGCCGGCGATGTTAACGCCGTATCCAACTTCCTGATGGTTTATAACTGATTTCACTGTCAGCCACCTCCAGAGATAATAATGATGAAACGTTTATCGTATATTATGCTCACTGCATTAATGGTTAGTTCTGCGTCAGTTTCCGCTGGCGTTGTAATGGGGGGAACACGGATCGTATACCCACAACACAGCAAGGAGGTGGCATTTTCTGTTTCTAATATGGAAAGTGCGGTTCCCTATCTTATTCAGTCGTGGGTTGAAGGGGATGGGCAGGGTAAAAATAACGCTGCGCCATTTATTGTCACGCCACCTCTGTTCAGACTTGATCCGGAGCAGACCAACACGCTGCGTATTCAATATACCGGCGCTCCGCTGCCCACAGATCGTGAATCTGTATTCTGGCTCGATATTAAAGCGATTGCGCCAAAGCCAAAAGAGAGCAGCAACGAATTACAAGTTAACGTTAAATCGAAATTTAAAATTTTCTACCGCCCGGACAATCTGAAAGGGGACGCTGCAACTGCCTGGCAGAAAATAACGTTTTCGCGGACGGGAAAAGGGCTTAAGGCCGCTAACCCGACGCCATACTACGTCTCTTTTTATCGGCTGACCGTTGGCGGGCATAAAATTGAGCAGCCGGGCATGATCGGTCCAGGGGAAACCCGTGAATGGTCTGTGTCCGCCTCCGGGGGCGTAAGCTGGTCGGCTATTAATGATTTTGGTGCCATCACCGCCACCCACACCCAGCCTCTTTAAGATCATGCCTTTTCGCCTGTTTCGTTACGCGCCGCTTTCAGTGTTGCTGCTTAGCTTCAGCCGTGCGGGGATGGCCGAGGATTACTTTGATCCCGCCGCGCTGGAGCTTTCCTCTACTGAACAGAAAACGGCGGATCTGCACTATTTCTCTGAAAAGGGCGGGCAGATGCCAGGCACCTGGCTCGTGACGCTGGAGATTAACGGACGCGAGGAGCGGCATCAGGAGATCACCTTCGTCAATGAGAAAGGCAGCCTGCAACCCGTTTTTAGCGTATCGCTGCTGGAAGCGCTTGGAGTAAATGTAGGGGCCATTCCTGCATTCTCCCGGTTGCAGGAGGGAGAAACGTTCACGCACCTCGAGGATTTTATTCCGGCAGCGCGAACCTCCTATGATTTCAACCAACAGCGCCTTTTTCTCAACCTGCCGCAGGCGGCGATGAAACACCGCAGCCGTGGCTACGTGCCGCAGTCGCAGTGGGACGATGGTATCCCGGCGGCATTTACTGATTACAGTCTGTCGGGCGGTCAGGCCCGTCATCAGAGCGGGGTCACGACATCCAGCTATCTGAGCCTGCGTAACGGCATCAATCTGGGGGCGTGGCGGTTGCGCAACACTTCGGCCTGGAGCCACAGCGACGCGGGCGGCAACCATTTTCAGTCGCAAAGTAGCTGGCTGAGCCGGGATATTCGCCGTCTTAACAGCCAGCTACGGATCGGCGATGCCTGGACCGCAGGCGACGTCTTCGATAGCGTGGCGTTTCGCGGGGTTCAGCTCTCGTCCAGCGAGAGCATGTTACCCGACAGCCAGCGCGGCTTCGCACCAACCATCCGCGGCGTTGCACACAGCTTCGCTAAAGTCTCCGTTTCGCAAAATGGCTATGTGATCTATGAAACCTGGGTGGCCGCCGGGCCATTTATCATTAACGATCTGTTCCCCGGCGCACAAAGCGGCGATCTACAGGTTACGGTCACGGAAAGTGACGGCTCAACGCGCGTCTTTACCCAACCCTATTCTGCGGTGCCGTTTATGCGACGCCAGGGCAGCCTGAAATACAGTCTCAATGCAGGACGATTTCACTCCGGTTCCGGCGATGCGCGTTCGCCTGAGTTTGTTGAAGGCGCTTTTTTCTACGGTCTGCTCTCCAGGATGACGGTGTATGGCGGCTTTCGTACGGCGAGCAACTACCAGGCCGGTGCAATTGGCATAGGCAGAGGGTTTGGCGCATTTGGCTCGCTGGGCATTGACGATACGCTGGCAAAAAGCCATTTACCCGACGGCAAAAACGCGATAGGGCAGGCGTGGCGCATTCAGTATCAGAAAGATTTCAGCGCTACCGGCACCGCCTTCAACCTGGCGAGTTATCGCTATGCCTCGCGCAATTACTTTGAATTTAGTGAACTGAATCAGTCTGACAGCCAACAGCTGCAACTCAATAATCGCCGTAGCCGCTCGCAGGTCACCTTTTCACAGACGCTGGGTCAGTTCGGCAGCCTCAGCGTCTCGGCATGGATGCAGGATTACTGGCATACGTCCGGGCAGGATAAAACCATCCACATTGGCTGGTACACCAGCTGGCGGGGCATTTCCTGGGGCGCGGGATATGACTACACCGACTCAGCGCGTGAGCAGCATCCCGATCGCACCGTGTCGTTTAACGTCAATGTTCCGCTTGGCCACTGGTTACCGGACAGCTCGGTCAGTTACTTCATCAACCACAACAATCGTGGAATGACCACGCAGCAGATGTCTCTCAACGGCAGCGCGCTGGCGAATCGCAACCTTAATTACAGCGTTCAGCAGAGTAAGGCCAGCGAGGGACAAGCCGACAGTACCAGCCTGGCGCTGCAATACAACGGTGGCTACGGCAACGTCAGCCTCGGTTATGACCACAGCCGAAGCGGTAGCAACGCGAGCCTCGGACTCGCCGGAGGCGTTATCGCCACGCAGTATGGCGTCACGCTTAGCGAGCCGCTGGGCGATACCGTCGCCCTGCTGCGCGTGCCCGGTGCGGCGAACGTTGAGCCGGAGGGTTACAACGGGATCCATACCGACAGCCGCGGCTATGCGGTCATGCCAACGCTCTCGGCGTATCGCAAAAATACCGTCAGCCTTGATACGGCGACGCTGGGTGAGAACGTCGACGTTGAGCAGAGCGGTCTGACGCTCATTCCCACCAGCGGCGCGGTGGTGCTGGCCAATTACAAAACCCACATTGGTTATCGCGTTCTGTTTTCCCTGCGCTACCACGGTGAACCGTTGCCGTTTGGCGCGCAGGCTGAAGTGG
The DNA here is from genome assembly GCF_049237785.1 of Enterobacter cloacae complex sp. SHL022. Lineage (NCBI taxonomy): Bacteria > Pseudomonadati > Pseudomonadota > Gammaproteobacteria > Enterobacterales > Enterobacteriaceae > Enterobacter > Enterobacter cloacae complex sp. SHL022. The sequence goes on from NZ_JBMKJH010000015.1 coordinate 23,017, forward strand.
TGGAGCAGAACCGCCATTCTGCAAACCGAAGCATGGTCGCTGACGGCGGTCAGGCCTACCTGAGCGGAGTACCCGAGCGCGGCACCCTGCGCGTCACCTGGTATGAAAACGGGGAGCAGCAGCAATGCCAGACACCTTTCAGATTGGGGAAAGCTCATATGGCCCCCGGCATCGCTACGCTGTCTCTTGAGTGCCACTAGAGGAATATCATGCGTCGTTTTATTCACTGGTTTTTCTATCTCAGTCTGCTTTCGCTTTTTGGCATGCTGAGTTTTCATGCCCATGCCCAGACTTCAACCTGCCGCACCACGCGCGATCAGTGGGTCGTTCAGGTGCCTTATGCCATTGGGTATGCGCCCGGCACGTCTGACTGGACGCCGATATCTGCGCCGATACAGTCTACCGGGGCGGATTTCTACAGCTGTGATGGCGGGAATGACCCCTGGCGTAGTATCGGATTTGTCGAGCTGGATAACCCCGTCGGCACCGTGGTGGGGGAAGACGGTGCGTCGCGGCACGTCTACAAAACCCAAATTGACGGCATCGGCTACGCGCTGGGGTTCCGGGAACAGCAGTACTGCGGCGCCGATGCGGTACGCTATATTGACGGCACAAGTCAGGTGAATGGCAAAGAGTCCCGGCGTATCTGTGATGCCTCACAGAATCCTGCCTTTGCCAGCGCCCCAACGTATAAATTGCAGTTCTGGGTGGTGTTTTACAAAATCCCGACGACCAGCCCCATGCCTGACGATAACGCCAACTCCCAGGAGCAAAATGTCGGATCGCTGATATTGCAGGCGGGAGAAAATCAAGCCAGCGCCACCAACGTGGCGACACCAGTACAGATTCATCTCGCCAGCTTCACCGTCAGGCGTACCAGCTGTTCAGTGGGCTCTCGCAGCATTCTTGTTCCCATGGGGAGCGTGAGCCAGCGTGAATTTCACGGCATCGGCTCCCGCGCCGGGGGCGGACGCTTCAGCATTCCGGTGACTTGCGAAAATAACACGGCGGTTAAGATGGGTTTCTTTGGCGATACCACGCCGGGCAACGATCGGGCGCTGGCGTTGACGAAGCAGGAGGATAGCGCCAGCGGTGTCGGGATCGAACTGCTTTACGGTGACAATACCGGTTCGGTTCAGGGGCAGGTGGTACCGTGGAACACCCCGCAGGTATCAGCGCTTGGGCAAGTAGGGGATAACCAGACGCAAACCTTCTGGTTTGATGCGCATTACATTCAGACGGAAGCGAACGTGACGGCGGGAAAAGCGGATGCGATGGCCACGTTTAACCTGATTTACAACTGAGTTTCCCCTGCCGCAGCGGCAGGGGAGGACGATCAGAACGCGGTCTTACAAAAACCCGTCATCTCTTTCAGGCCCATTTCGCGACCAAGCTCAGTCATCGGGTGCACCACCACCAGGCCACGGACGCTTTTCTTCAGCTTGCCCATGTCGGCCTGCTCTTTTTTGGTGATCGCGCGGCGATGCGGCATGTTCATCAGCTTCTGCGCTTCTTTACTCAGCTTCTGGCCTTTCACTTCGCGCAGGCGTTCAATTTCCGCCTCCAGCTTCACGGACTCTTTTTCCAGCTCGGCATATTTCTCGGCGGAATCGACCAGGGAGAGGCCAGCCATCTGATGGCGGATCAGATCCAGACGGTCGCTCAGGCGTTTAATTTCGTTCTTTTCGACTTCTTTCATGACAAATAACTCTGAAAACGGGGAATTTACAGGGAAGGATACACCAATGTGTGCGGGCTTACTTCTGAAACGCTTTTTTTAAGCTGATTTTAGAAATCAGCTCAGTCAGGGAAAGCACCATGGTGGAGCGCACAACCTGTTGATAACGCAGCTTTTGCATCGCGTACAGCTCTGGGTCGCTGTTATCAAACTGAGGTGCGGGAGGGAGCGCGGATACGCAGTGCAGTTCGCCGAAGGGACCCAGTATCTCATCATCGGTAAAGGTGTACTCATTGCCGTCATGATTGAGCTCTTCGCGCAGCGCCATTAACAGCTCGGCGTCTTCATACTCCTGACGGTTCAGCACGCCGAGACCGTAAATCAGCTTCAGCCGTACCGATAAATCGCCCAGCGGTCCGTCTCCGTCCAGTAACGGTTCTACAGCGTACTTTACCGCGTAGTCGTCTTTGCGAAACACCTGAAGCACCAGAATGTTTACCGCCTCGGTTAACAGCTCGACGGCGGCAATCAGGAAACTTCGTACGGTTTTGCCAGCATTCAGACGCTCAAGCACACGATTTTCAAAGGCCTGGGTTTGTTCCATTATTGCCTGCATATCTGACAATCTGTTATTCGGGCGCAGGCTCACCTGCGCCGGACTCTGCATCATTTGGTTGCGTTGTATGCGCTGACCGCCTCCGCAACTACGTCACTGTTGGCATCCAGACCGGAGATCTGCGCCAGCGCAGCCTGCGCGCCTTTGTCATCAATCAGCTGAGCCAGCTCAATCGCCTGCGGGTCCTGCTCGCTGCGGTAGTGCATGGCGGCAGCGATTCCCTTCACCAGGTTAGCGTGCGGCAGGCCGTATTCCAGCGTGCCCAGCAGCGGTTTAATCAGGCGATCGCCCGCGCTCAGTTTACGCAGCGGCTGACGACCCACGCGCTCAACGTCATCTTTCAGATACGGGTTTTCAAAACGACCGAGGATTTTCTGGATGTATGCTGCGTGTTTATCAGCATCAAAACCGTAGCGTTTGATCAGCACCGCGCCGCTCTCTTCCATTGCCCCTTTGACCACCGCACGGATGTTCTCATCGAGGATCGCGTCACGAATGGTCTGATGACCGGCCAATTTTCCGAGGTACGCGGTTATAGCATGCCCGGTGTTCAGCGTGAAGAGTTTACGTTCGACAAATGCCATCAGGTTATCGGTTAATTCCATTCCCGGAATGGTCGGCAGCGCGCCCTTAAACTGGGTTTTATCAACGATCCACTCGCTGAAGGTTTCCACGGTCACTTCCAGCGGGTCGTTGGTGGCGGATGCTGACGGCGGAACGATGCGATCCACGGCGGAATCAACAAAACCTACGTGCGCTTCAACCCAGGCTTTATCTTCGTCGGCGACGGCCGCAAGAACGTGGCCTTTCAGCTGCGTGGTGCCGCGCACCATGTTTTCACAGGCGATGATGTTCAGCGGCGTTTCAACGCCCTGTGCTTTACGCTTCGCCAGGCCTTTCGCGACCGCCGGGGCGATACGCTCAAGCACCACCGGACCCACGGCTGTGGTGACCAGATCAACGCTGGCAATAAGATCGATAACATCGTCGCCAATGCTGCTTACCGCGTTGACGCCAGAGACCGTTTCAACCTGTTCGTTTTCACCCACCACGTGAACCTGATAGCTATGACGGGCATTCAGGGCATCCAGAACCACCTGATTCACATCGGCGAATGTCAGGGTAATGCCCGCGTCTGCCAGCAGTTTACCGATAAAGCCACGACCAATATTACCTGCGCCAAAATGTAATGCTTTCATAGTGTTAACCTTCATCAATGTTTTTACCCGAGAGGGCTGGGGTGAGGAACGTTTTCCCCTCACCCTAGCCCTCTCCCCGGGGGGGAGAGGGAGGAGTACCGTTATTTGTTAAGCAGGGCCAGAACTTCTTCAACGCTGGTGGTGTTGGCCAGACGCTCAATAACCGTTTCGTCATCCAGCGCGTTGGTCAGGCTGGTAATCACCTGGATATGCTCGTTGTTGCGAGCGGCGATACCAATCACCAGACGGGCGATGTCGTCCTCTTCTTCACCGAAGCGCACGCCATCAGGATACTGACAGAACACGACGCCGGTTTTCAGCACGCGGTCTTTGGCTTCCACCGTACCGTGTGGAACCGCGATGGATTCACCCAGGTAGGTTGGGGTCAGCTTTTCACGCTCCAGCATCGCCTCAACGTATTCCGGCTGAACGTAGCCACCTTTCACCAGCTGCTCACCGGCGAAGCGAATGGCCTCTTCTTTATTGGTCGCCGTGCGGCCAAGGAAGATGTTTTCTGCGCCCAGTTTGAACAGATGCGCGTTGCTCTCGTCGAAGCTGTCTTGCAGGCTGGTACGTACTTTCACTTCGTTATCTTCATGGCGCTGCGCCGCCACCAGACGTTCGGTCAGGCTCGTGTACAGGCCGCTGTCGAGGAAGTTGGTCAGGGAAATGTGCTGCGCCTGCGGCACCTGACGCATGGCGCGTTCGGTCAGATCGCGGTGCGTGATCACCAGGTCAACGTCCGGCGGCAGGTTGTTAATCGCGCTGTTGGTGACGGAGATGTTGGTCAGACCCGCATCCTGCACTTTCTTACGCAGCACGCCCGCACCCATTGCGCTGGAGCCCATACCGGCATCACAGGCCACGATGATTTTACGAACGTGGCTCAGGTCGTTAGAGACATCGCCTGCCGCCAGCGGCGTTGCGCCTTTGGATTCGGCTTTCATGTCATGCATACGACGGGTTGCCGCTTCGATATCGTCGTCTTCTTTCACCTTGCTGGTTTTCAGCAGGATAGCGGAGGCCACGAAGGAGACCGCCATGGCCGCACAGATCGCCGCGATGTTCGCGAAGTAGGCGCCTTTCGGGGTCATCGCCAGCACCGCCAGGATAGAGCCCGGAGAAGCAGGAGAGACCAGACCGCCGCCCAGTACGCTCAGGGTGAACACGCCGGTCATACCGCCGAGGATAACGGCCAGGATCAGGCGTGGGTTCATCAGCACGTACGGGAAGTAAATTTCGTGAATACCGCCCAGGAAGTGGATGATTGCCGCGCCGCCAGCAGACTGCTTCGCGCTGCCGCGACCGAAGAACATATATGCCAGCAGAACGCCCATACCCGGACCCGGGTTGGCTTCAATCAGGAAGAAGATGGACTTGCCGAGATCGTGAGACTGCTGAATACCCAGCGGCGAGAAGATACCGTGGTTGATGGCGTTGTTCAGGAACAGGATTTTCGCCGGTTCAACGAAGATTGACGCCAGCGGCAGCATGTCATGCGCCACCATGAAGTTAACGCCCGCCGCCAGCAGCTTGGAGAGCACTTCAACCGCAGGGCCAATGCCGAGGAACGCCAGAATCGCGAGGATCATCCCGATGATGCCCGCAGAGAAGTTGTTCACCAGCATTTCGAAGCCGGATTTGATCTTGCCATCAACCCAGACGTCAAATTTCTTGATCGCCCAGCCGCCCAGAGGACCGGCAATCATCGCACCGAGGAACATCGGCATATCCGCACCGACGATCACCCCCATGGTTGTGATGGCACCCACGACGCCACCACGGTCACCGCCCACCAGACGACCACCGGTATAACCGATGAGCAGCGGCAGCAGGTACGTAATCATTGGGCCAACAAGTTTCGCCAGCGTTTCGTTAGGCAACCACCCTGTCGGAATAAATAATGCGGTGATAATACCCCACGCGATAAACGCGCCGATATTTGGCATCACCATGTTGCTGAGGAAACGACCAAAGCTTTGCACTTTGATCTTGAAATCGGATGACATAAAACACCCCTTCTTATGTTTACGCTTAGGCTTGTGGCCCGAGGTTTATCGTTAATGTGCGGCGGCAGAGGTAGCCGGGCCCTGTTCTGATGCTGTGAAATCTGGCACTGAATCGTTCAACTGTCCAGACAGCGAAATTTTGTGTGATCTGAATCACATGAATGTAGGGGGTGAGGACATTAATGAAGTGATCGCGATCACATAATGAGTGTGTAAAAAAAATACATCGTTCAGAATTACGCCAAAATGGGCGGGTTTTTGTGATTAATATCACAATGTTAAGTTGGCTGTTTGTTTTCAGATTGTGATTTGATTCACAAAATATTTTTATGCAGATTTCTCCCGTATCCCCTCACGACAGGAATGCGATACGCACACCTGCCTTTTACCACGGCTTGATCCATACTGACCTCTTTGTGGGCATTAAGGATAGGCAATGAAACTCATCGGCAGTTATACAAGTCCTTTCGTGCGTAAGATTTCGATTCTCCTGCTGGAGAAAGGGATTGAATTTGAATTCGTAAATGAACAACCCTACAACGCAGAGAACGGCGTTGCGCAGTACAACCCGCTGGGGAAAGTCCCGGCGCTGGTAACGGACGAGGGCGACTACTGGTTTGATTCCCCGATCATTGCGGAGTACATCGAGCTGCTTGGCGTTGCGCCAGCCATGCTGCCGGCGGATCCAAAAGCAGCGCTGGCGATGAAGCAAATTGAAGCCCTGGCGGATGGCATTATGGATGCGGCATTAACGTCCGTACGCGAGCAGGCAAGGCCCGCCGCCCAGCAGTCAGAAAATGAGCTGCTGCGCCAGCGCGAAAAAATCAGCCGCAGCCTGGATATGTGCGAACAGCTGATCCGCGACGGGAAAATTCAGAGCGATAGCCTGAATCTGGCGACGATCGCCATCGCCTGCGCCATCGGCTACCTCAATTTCCGCCGCGTCTCGCCGGGCTGGTGCGTGGATCGTCCGCTGCTGGTCAAACTGGCGGAGACGCTCTTCCAGCGCGAAAGTTTCGCCCGGACTGAACCACCAAAGGCTTGATGCGGGTTATAACACTTCCTGGCGGGAGGCGGTACAATCCCCCCACATGTTAACTCCCTCTCCCGTCGGGAGGGGGGAAGATATTTACTCGCCAGGCGCATTCATGACTACTCATCATTCCCTCTACAGCCAGATCCCCGCTACCGATCGTCTGCTTCGTGACCCGCGCATCACTGCGGTGCTGGAGCAGTTTGGCCATACTGCAACGGTCGACATGCTACGCCAGCTTCAGGACGATGCGCGTCGCCATATTCAGGCTGAGAACGCGATACCCGGCTGGTGCGAGGCATGGGCGCAGGAAGTTGAAAGGAGGTTGAGCAAGCACGCGCAAAGCGCGTTGCGCCCGGTTATTAACCTGACAGGCACGGTTTTGCATACCAATCTGGGCCGGGCACAGCAGGCAGAAGAGGCAATAGAGGCCGTCACCCGGGCCATGCGCTCGCCGGTGACGCTGGAGTACGATCTGGACGGCGCCGGGCGCGGACATCGCGATCGCGCGCTGGCGGATCTTCTCTGCCAGATCACCGGCGCGGAAGATGCCTGCATTGTGAATAACAACGCGGCGGCGGTGCTATTAATGCTGGCGGCCACCGCGAGCGGAAAAGAGGTTGTCGTCTCTCGCGGCGAGCTGGTGGAGATCGGCGGGGCGTTTCGTATTCCGGATGTCATGCGCCAGGCGGGCTGCACGCTGCATGAAGTGGGCACAACCAACCGTACCCATGCAAAAGATTATCGCACGGCGGTGAATGAAAACACCGCCCTGCTGATGAAAGTGCATACCAGCAATTACCACATTGAGGGTTTCACCAAAACGGTGGAAGAGGCTGAACTGGCCGCCATCGGGCGCGAGCTAAACGTGCCGGTGATTGCCGATCTTGGCAGTGGGTCGCTGGTGGATATGCGCCAGTATGGTCTGCCAAAAGAGCCAATGGTGCAGGAAATGGTTGCCGCGGGCGTAAGCCTGGTCAGTTTCTCTGGCGATAAACTGCTGGGCGGGCCGCAGGCGGGTATTATCGTCGGCAGGCGCGAGCTGATTGCGCAGCTACAGCAGCATCCGCTGAAGCGCGCCCTGCGTGCCGATAAAATGACGCTGGCCGCGCTGGAAGCCACGCTGCGGCTCTATCTCCACCCGGAGAAACTGGCTGACCGCCTGCCCACGTTGCGTTTGCTGAGCCGTGATGCGGCCTCTGTTCGCGCGCAGGCGGAAGCGCTACTGCCGCAGGTTGCTCCTCATTACCCTGAGTTTGAAGTTCGTATCGAGCCTTGCCTGTCGCAAATTGGCAGCGGCTCGCTGCCGGTGGACAGGTTACCGAGCGAAGCGCTGACGTTCACCCCGCGCGACGGACGCGGAAGCCAGCTTGAGGCGCTGTCGGCGCGCTGGCGCGCATTACCGACGCCGGTGATTGGCCGGATCGGTGACGGGCGCATGTGGCTGGATTTACGCTGTCTGGAAGATGAAGTGCGGTTTCTGGAGATGATGTTGAAATGATTATTGCCACCGCCGGTCACGTTGACCACGGCAAAACCACGTTATTGCAGGCCATTACGGGCGTGAATGCCGATCGCCTGCCGGAAGAGAAAAAGCGCGGCATGACCATTGACCTGGGTTACGCCTACTGGCCGCAGCCCGACGGTCGCGTGCTGGGCTTTATCGACGTGCCCGGCCACGAGAAGTTTCTTTCCAATATGCTCGCGGGCGTGGGCGGGATCGATCACGCCCTGCTGGTGGTCGCGTGCGATGACGGGGTGATGGCGCAAACGCGCGAGCATCTGGCGATCCTCCAGCTGACGGGAAACCCGCAGTTGACCGTCGCCCTCACCAAAGCGGACCGTGTGGAGGAGGCGCGTATCGACGAGGTGCGTCAAGAGGTGCTGGCGGCGCTGAGTGAATACGGTTTTAAGGATGTCGCACTGTTTGTCACCGTAGCGACAGAAGGCCGCGGTATCGATGCTCTTCGCAACCATTTGCAGCAGATCCCGTCTCGTGAACAGGCCAGCCATCACCGCTTCCGTCTGGCGATCGACAGGGCGTTTACCGTGAAAGGGGCTGGGCTGGTGGTGACCGGTACCGCGCTGAGCGGGGAAGTGAACGTGGGCGATACCCTGTGGCTGACGGGCGTGAACAAACCGATGCGCGTGCGCGGGCTTCATGCGCAAAACCAGCCGGTGGAACAGGCCCACGCCGGGCAGCGTATCGCGCTGAATATTGCCGGTGATGCCGAAAAAGACCAGCTTAACCGCGGCGACTGGCTGCTGGCCGACGCGCCGCCGGAGCCCTCTGAACGGATTATCGTTTCTCTCCAGACCCATACGCCGCTGACCCAGTGGCAGCCGCTGCATATCCACCACGCGGCCAGCCACATCACCGGACGCGTGTCGCTGCTGGAAAACGATCTCGCCGAACTGGTGTTCGACTCCCCGCTCTGGCTGGCGGATAACGACCGCCTGGTTCTGCGCGATATTTCGGCGCGGGAAACGCTGGCGGGCGCGCGCGTGGTCATGCTGGATCCGCCCCGTCGCGGCAAGCGTAAGCCCGAGTATTTACAGTGGCTGGCCGCGCTGGCCCAGACCCGCGATGATAAGTCTGCGTTAGATATCCACCTTGAGCGTGGCGCGGTGGATCTGGCGGCGTTCGCCTGGGCGCGCCAGCTCAGCGGCGAAGGATTGCGTCTTCTGACGCAGGAGCCAGGTTTTATTCAGGCCGGAAACAGCCTGCTGAACGCGCCGGTGGCGGCGCGCTGGCAGCGCAAAGTGCTGAGCACGCTGGCGACCTACCATGAACAGCATCAGGATGAGCCCGGTCCGGGTCGTGAACGTCTGCGGCGCATGGCGTTGCCCATGGAAGACGACGCGCTGGTGCTGTTGCTGATTGAAAACATGCGTGAAAGCGGCGTGATTGCAAGTCATCACGGCTGGCTACACCTGCCGGAACACAAGGCCGGTTTTACCGCTGAGCAGGACGCGGTCTGGCAAAAAGTGGCGGCGCTGTTTGGCGATGAACCGTGGTGGGTGCGCGATCTGGCGCGTGAAACCAATACCGATGAGCAGCTGATGCGTCAGGTACTGCGCCATGCGGCACAGCAGGGGATGATTGTGGCGATCGTGAAAGATCGTTATTACCGCAACGATCGGATCGTGGCGTTTGCGAACCTGATCCGGGAGCTGGATCAGGCGCGCGGATCAACCTGCGCCGCAGACTTCCGCGATCGGCTGAATGTGGGACGCAAACTGGCGATTCAGATCCTGGAGTATTTCAACCGCATCGGGTTTACGCGTCGTCGTGGCAATGACCATGTGCTACGCGACGCGCAGTTATTTCCGTAAGCGTTAAGCGCTGCGCGCCTGCTTCTGCTTAGCCAGCCAGACCGCGCCCAGCCTTCCCGCCTGGTTACCCAGCTCGCAGGGAAGGATGGGCACCCGGAGCGCCTCCCACTCCTCGAATCGCTGTAGGTATTTATCCAGCAGGAGATAGATTTTCTCCTGCTCGCTAATGCCGCCGCCAATCAGCACCGCCTGCGGATCAAACATGGAGATCACGCTGTAGATGCCGCGCGAGAGGAAATGCGCCCACTCTTCTATGGCCTCACGCAGATGCACGTCGCTGTCCATGCGTCTAAACAGCTCCTCACCATCAGGCATCTCATCTTCCGACACGGCCAGCGCGCGGCGGCAGGCTTTCATCAGGCCGCTGGCTGACGCCACTTCGTGCATCGGCTCGCCGTTGTTGCCAACGGGCAGCACGCCAAACTCACCCGCCCGGTAGTGCGATCCACGGTAGAGATCGCCCTCCATGACGATACCGCCGCCGATGCCGGTGCCTATGGTGATGCAGACAAAATGCTCATAGTCCTTACCGGCACCCTGCCAGCGTTCGCCCAGCGCCGCGCAGTTGGCGTCATTTTCGGTTGTTACGGGAAGATCGGTCAGCTGTGCGAAAAGCTCGCACAGGTTTTCACCGTCAAGGTAATCCAGCGCCCCGGCCTTGGCCGCTTCGCCGGTATGGTGATTGATGTGGCCCGGAAAACTCACGCCGATGCCGACGATCTCATGCTCCTGGCGGTACTTATCCACCACCGCTTTCCACTTCTGTTTGAAGGTGCTTTCATCGTCAGGCGTATCATATTCATCGGATGTCAGTTCTTCGCCGTTTTCGTTAATCACGCCGTGTTTGATGTGGGTTCCGCCCACGTCAAAGCCGATAAATAGCTGCATTGCATCGTTCCTCATGAGCCCCTGAGCTATTAAGTATGGCTCTGGCGGCAGAAACGAAACGTAAAGTACGGTAATCCGTGATACGGCTCGTAAACCCGTTACCGACTGGCGAGAAAACCACCAGCCGGAACTACCCTTGTTGTACACCTACTGCAAGGAGACGGTCATGACAAACAATCCTCCCTCATCGCGTATCCAGCCAGGCGAGTATGGTTTTCCCCTTAAGCTGAAGCCCCGCTATGACAACTTTATCGGCGGCGACTGGGTGGCGCCCGTCGACGGTGAATACTATTCCAACCTGACGCCCGTTACCGGCCAGCCGCTGTGTGAAATTGCCAGTTCGGGCAAGCGGGATATAGATTTAGCGCTGGATGCGGCGCATAAGGCGAAAGATAAGTGGGGACAAACGTCCGTTCAGGACAGAGCGGCCATTTTGTTCAAAATCGCCGATCGGATAGAGCAGAATCTGGAGCTGCTGGCGACCGCAGAAACGTGGGACAACGGCAAGCCGATCCGGGAAACCATGGCGGCGGACGTGCCGCTGGCGATTGACCATTTCCGCTATTTTGCGTCCTGCATTCGTGCCCAGGAGGGGGGAATAAGTGAAGTTGACAAAGATACCGTGGCGTATCACTTCCACGAGCCGCTCGGCGTGGTGGGGCAAATTATTCCGTGGAACTTCCCGCTGCTGATGGCTAGCTGGAAAATGGCGCCCGCGCTGGCGGCGGGTAACTGCGTTGTGCTGAAACCCGCTCGCTTAACGCCGCTTTCGGTACTGCTGCTGATGGAGGTGATTGGCGACCTGTTGCCGCCGGGGGTCATTAACGTGGTCAACGGGGCCGGGGGAGAGATCGGCGAATATCTGGCTACCTCAAAACGTATCGCCAAAGTGGCGTTCACCGGCTCAACGGAAGTGGGCCAGCAGATCATGCAGTACGCGACCCAGAACATCATTCCGGTCACGCTCGAGCTGGGCGGCAAATCGCCGAACATCTTCTTTGCCGACGTGATGGACGAAGAGGACGCCTTCTTCGACAAAGCGCTGGAAGGGTTTGCGCTGTTCGCGTTTAACCAGGGCGAAGTCTGCACCTGTCCGAGCCGCGCGCTGGTGCAGGAATCCATTTATGAGCGCTTTATGGAGCGGGCGATCCGGCGCGTGGAGTCGATTCGCAGCGGTAATCCGCTGGATAACGTTACCCAGATGGGGGCGCAGGTATCGCATGGCCAGCTGGAAACCATCCTCAACTATATTGATATCGGTAAAAAAGAGGGGGCCGATGTGTTGACCGGCGGTCGTCGTAAGGTGCTGGGCGGCGATTTGCAGGAGGGCTACTACCTTGAGCCGACCATCCTGTTCGGTAAGAACAATATGCGCGTTTTCCAGGAGGAAATTTTTGGACCGGTGCTGGCCGTCACCACGTTTAAAACCATGGACGAGGCGCTGGAGCTCGCCAACGACACGCAGTATGGCCTGGGGGCGGGCGTCTGGAGCCGTAACGGTAATCTGGCCTATAAAATGGGCCGGGGCATTCAGGCCGGACGCGTATGGACAAACTGCTATCACGCCTATCCGGCTCATGCGGCGTTTGGCGGCTACAAGCAGTCGGGCATCGGGCGTGAAACCCATAAGATGATGCTGGAGCACTACCAGCAAACGAAATGTCTGTTGGTCAGCTACTCCGATAAACCGCTGGGGTTGTTTTAATCTCCGGGCTCAGGCCGTCCCGAGTGGGGTGGCCTGAGCCGGGTTAAAGCCGGGTGGCGGCTTCGCCTTACCCGGCCTACTTTTTACTCCCTCTCCCGTGGGAGAGGGCTGGGGTGAGGGCAACAGGCCGCAGTTATTCAGCTTTCATCCACCCATATCCGCATTTCCCCTTCCCCCCGGTTTGCCCAGCTGAACCACGGAATAAAGGTCAGCGTCCGGGGCTGACGTTCTACCGGTGAGTGGTCGTACTGCCACAGGGCATCAGTGTCCTTCGCCTGACACCCGATCCCTTCTGCCTGTATCAGCATCTTGTGCGCGAAAATGCCTTTGCCTTCAAATACCCGAAACGCGCTGTCCTGGGGCAAAGAAAGGTTATGCAGATTTGCGCCGTTATCGGCTTCTTCCAGGCAGTAAATCAGCGGCCCACGCTGCAATGCGACTTTCCCCGCCTGCTGGCGCACCTGCGGGTTGCCGTACACGCGGCGGACCGGCATCGGTAACGTCAGCGTCAGCGTGTCGCCTTCCTGCCAGCTGCGGTTGAGGTATAAGTATCCACGGGAGACCTCGCCTGTAATGGCCTGACCATTGAGCGAAACAGCCGGTTCCGCACACCAGTCCGGCAGCCTCAGGGCCAGCGTGTGAGTCACCGGAACTGGTGAGGTAATCTCGATTTTCACCTGCTCATGCCACGGATAGTTCCCGCTAATCCGCAGCTGGAGGATGTTATCCCCAACCGGAATGGCGACGTCGTTCCCCACGTACAGGTTGATCAACAGCGCGTCCGGGCGAACGGTATAAATGTAGTGCCCCAGCGAGGTCAGCACGCGCGCAATATTCGGCGGGCAACAGGCGCAGCCGAACCAGCGCTGGCGCACCGGTTTGACGTGGTCATAGATATGGTTAAAGGCCAGGGTTTTCGGGTGCACTTCCAGCGGATTCACATAAAAGAAATGCTTACCGTCCAGCGCCATGCCGCCCAGCACCGTGTTGTACAGCGCGCGCTCCATCACGTCGGCGTAGTGGCCGTCCGCCTCCATCTCCAGCATCCGGCGGGCAAACATCATCAGGCCGATGGAGGCGCAGCTTTCGGCGTAGACCGTATCGTTGGGCAGATCGTAATCGCTGCTGAACGCCTCGCCGCTGCTTTGGGAGCCAATCCCGCCGGTGATGTACAGCTGGCGCTGTGCCATGTTGTTCCACAGCCGCAGGCAATCCTGACGTTTCCCCTCGTCGTTGCTCAGGCGCGCCAGATGCGCCATGCCCGCCATCAGATAGACAAAACGCACGGCGTGGCCGATGGCCGTTTGTTGTGCGGCAAGGGGCAGATGCGCCTGGCTGTAGGCTTTGTCCTTGACCATCCACGCCGGGCCATAGGTGTTCCAGTATGACGTTCTGCCGCGCTTCTCGTATTCGATATCGTAGAAGTGAGGCTGCGCGCCGCGTTCCTCAATAAAGTATTTCACCAGATTGAGATAGCGTGGCTCCTGCGTGACGTCGTACAGCCGCATCAGCGCCAGCTCGATTTCCGGGTGGCCCGGATAGCCGTGCAGCTGGTTTTCGCCCGGGCCAAACACGCTGTCGATATGATCCGCCAGCCTGCACACCACGTCCAGCAGGCGGCGCTTTCCGGTTCCCTGGAAATACGCCACACCCGCTTCAATCATATGCCCGGCGCAGTACAGTTCGTGGCATTCGGCCAGATTGGTCCAGCGCTCGGCCGGTGCTTTCACCGTGAAATAGGTATTGAGATAGCCATCTTCACACTGCGCCGCTGCGACCAGCTCGATCACCTCGTCGGCGGTTTTTTCCAGTTCAGCATCCGGCTTCTGGCACAGCGACCACGCCACGGCTTCGAGCCATTTCGCCACGTCGCTGTCCTGAAAGACCATCCCGTAGAACTCCCCCTGTTCCAGACCGGCCGCGATGCGGAAGTTGGCGATGGCGTGGCTGGGTTCGGCCTCTGCCACGCGATCGTTAAGCGCATCCCACTGGTAGGGGATCACCACATCGCGGACCAGCCGTTGGTACTGACCAAGAAACGGGTCGTTGATTTTCAGCTGATGCAGGTCGGCTTCCATTATGGTCATATCGTTCTCCTCAGGACTGTACATGACGCTGGCGCAAATCGGTGGCAATGCGCGACATCACGGGATTGTTAAGCCTGCACCAGCGGATAGCGACCGCCAGCAGCAGGTGGAAAAGGGCAGGGAGCAGCGTCTCCATGGCGGTGATGCCCTGCAATGAGGCGGGCGTCTGGTTACCCGCGCCTGGCTGATAGGCCACGGCAATAAACACCAGGCTGATGATCCCGGCGCTGGATGCCCACGCGAGCTTGATGAAAAACAGATTGAAGGCGAAGTTCATCCCCGAGGAGCGCACGCCGGTTTTCCATTCGCCGTAATCATCGGCAAAGGCCATCAGTGAGAAGTGCAGCGGCAGGGTGAAGCCCAGGATCACGCCGTTACTTAAAATCACGATCAGCCAGAGCGTCTGGTGCGCCGGGCCACCCGGCAGGAACCACATTCCCACCGCAAGCGCAGCAAGTACCAGGTTGGTGTAGTAGTAGAGTTTGACGGTATCAATCCGCCGCGACAGCGGGCTGACGATCACCGCGCCCAGAATGGCAGCAAAGGTCACCATGGTGAAAAACAGCGAGGTGTACGCCGTGCTGCCCTGAAGCACGTAGGTGATGAAATACATGTATCCGCCGCCGCGAATGTTGAAGACGTTGATCAGCAGAAACGACATCACCAGCATCAGCAGCAGCTGATCGTTTTTCCGCAGGCCAGCCAGGTGCTCGCGCAGGGTGAATTTACCCATCAGCGCAAGCGGGACGCGCTCGCGCACCCAGAAGAAGCAGCACAGGAACATCACCACAGCGATGGCGCACAGCACGCCAACGCCCAACTGATAACCCCGGGCGGTATTGCCCTGTCCCAGCTCTGACACCAGCCACGGCAGGCCAACGGAGACCAGAAAGCCCGCCACGCCGCACAGTACGAAGCGCCAGGACTGGCAGGATATAACCTCGTTGTGGCGGGTGGTCATGGTGTTGATCAGCGCGCAATACGGCACGTTGATGGCGGTATAGCCCACTGAAAGCAACAGATAGGTGCCGAACGCCCAGGCGATTTTCACGCCCATGCTGGCGTCCGGGACGGTGAAGGTCAGCACGCCGACGATCCCGATAGGAAGCGCGACCCACAGCTGCCACGGACGAAAACGCCCCCAGCGGCTCTGCGTGCGGTCGGCAATCACGCCCATCACCGGATCGGAAATCGCGTCAAATACCCGAAGGGCAATAAACAGCGTGCCCACCAGCGCGGGCGTCAGGCCAAATACATCGGTATAGAAAAAGGTCAGGAAGTTCATGATCAGGCAGGTAATTACCGTGCCGCCCGCGTCGCCCAGGCCGTAGCCAATTTTCTCGCGGACTGACAGCCGTTCATCGGCTGCCTGTTTTGCAACTTCTGCGTCTGTAATCGGTGTGGAAGTCATGGGGTAACTCCTCGATAAACGATTTTTTTATCGTATTTGTGCAAGGTACCCCATTTATTCTGCATTCAACGGGCAGACCAACAAGGGAAGGGAAAAGTATAAAAAGGTGACAATTCCGACCTGATGATAAAACTGTGAGTTTGATCGAGCCGTTCTGCTGATATTTATTAATAATCAAGGGATAAAGACAATATTAGCCACCATAAAAGCGGAAAAATGAATATCCATGCTTGAATTATCCATAGCACTTCCGATCAGGGTTCAAAATGGCGGGTTATTTATCTCCCGGGGCGTGGGCCGTCATCCCGCACGAAAATTATCTTCGTGGGAGATAATTTTTGTCGAAAAAGGGACATTAACGATCCAGGAGGAAAATACGCTGTTTGAGGTAAACGCTGGCGAGAGTTTATTACTTTGGCCGAAGCGACGGCATGTCGGCGTGGAAGATTTTCCGGACGATCTCAAATTTTACTGGCTGCATTTTGAGGTGGATGAACGCTTGCCGGTGTTGCCAGGCGCGACGCCGCTGTCGATTGAGCAACACTGTAGCGTGCGGGATCCGCAATATGTTATTGCGTTATTCCGTCAGTTTTTAAGCGAGCAGGAAAAATTACAGCGTAGCCAGGCGCTGGAGATAATTTTGCTGTTAATTTTGCAGCAGATATCGCTCTCGCCGGGATATGAAGATAAAGCGGATGATGCGGGCGCAGCAATGGCGTGGAAGGCCAAGCAGCTTATCCGCACGCACTTTCATTTGCCCCTGTCCACTTCACAGCTGGCGAAAGAGCTGCACTGCAACGCCGATTATCTGGGGCGAGTATTTCGCCGGACGTTTCATTTAACCCTGACGGAGGCAATTCACCGCCAGCGCGTCAGGGCCGCTGAAAAACTGCTGCTGAACGATGCGGCCTCATTAACTGAAGTGGCCGCCCGGTGCGGTTTTAATGACGTGGGTTATTTCCGGCAAATATTCTCGAAACATACCGGGTTAACGCCCGCCGTCTGGAAACGGCGGTACTGTAAAGAGCATATTAATTCTGGATGATCACTGGCCGTAATAGGCATTTGCGCCATGCTTGCGCAGGTAATGCTTATCCAGCAATTCCTGCTGCATAACCGGAAGCTGAGGTGCAAGCTGGCGCGAGAAAAGCCCCATATAGGCGCACTCTTCCAGCACCACGGCATTGTGTACCGCATCGGCAGCGTCTTTGCCCCAGGCAAACGGGCCGTGAGAATGAACCAGCACCGCCGGGACCTGCATCGGGCTTATGTCGCGCTCCTCGAAGGTTTTGATAATGACTACCCCCGTCTGGTATTCATATTCACCCGCGATTTCAGCCGTGGTCATCAGCCGCGTGCAGGGGATCGCACCGTAAAAATAGTCCGCGTGCGTCGTTCCCCACGCGGGTAAATCCTGCCCCGCCTGCGACCAGATGGTGGCGTGGCGGGAATGGGTATGCACAACGCCGCCAATTTCCGGGTAACGACGATACAGCGCGAGATGGGTCGGGGTGTCGGAGGAGGGCTTTTTACTCCCCTCGACCACTTTACCCGTCGCGATATTTACCACCACCATATCTTCTGCGGTCATCACGTCGTACTCCACGCCGGATGGTTTGATCACCATCATGCCGCTGGCACGGTCAACCGCGCTGACGTTGCCCCAGGTGAACGTCACCAGCTGGTGGGCGGGCAGGGCGAGATTTGCCGCCAGCACCTCGGCTTTGAGTTGTTCTAACATGTCATGCCTCCTTCCTGCATTCGGGCTTCAATCCAGCGGCGCGCCTGGATGATCTCCAGCACCGGCTCTTTGGCTTTCTCGGTCCACATTTCAATCAGAAATGCGCCGCGATAATTAAGTTGATTCAGCGTGTTAAACACGCCAACGAAATCGACGCAGCCCTCGCCAAACGGCACGTCGCGGAACTGTCCGGGGCTTTGCTCGGTAACGGGCCGGGTATCTTTCAGGTGGATAGCGGCGATGCGGTCAATGCCCAGCGTCAGCTCGGCGGTGACGTCGTTGCCCCACGCGCTCAGGTTGCCGACGTCCGGGTAAACGCTGAACCACGGCGAGGCGAGCATGTCGTCCCACTTTTTCCACTTGCTGATGGAGTTCATAAACGCAGTGTCCATGATCTCTACCGCCAGCATTACCTGCGCGGCGGCAGCCTGCTCTACGGCCCACGCCAGCCCTTCGGCAAAGCGCTGTTGCGTGCCCTCGTCGTGCTCCTCGTAGTACACGTCATAACCCGCAAGCTGGATGGTGCGAATACCCAAATCACGGGCCAGCCGGATGGCTTTGGTCATGATCTCGCGGGCACGTTCGCGCACGATTTCTTCGCGGCTGCCAAACGGGAAGCGACGGTGGGCAGACAAGCACATCGACGGGATCGCCACGCCGGTCTCCAGCATCGCTTCCACCAGAGAGGCGCGCTGCGTGGTACTCCATTCAAGGCGCGATAAACGCTCGTCGGTCTCATCCACCGACATCTCCACAAAATCGAAGCCGCAGCTTTTTGCCAGAACCAGGCGCTCCGGCCAGGAGAGATCTTTTGGCAGCGCTTTTTCGTAAATGCCTAACGGATGCTGACGCATGGTTACTCTCCCCAGATGTCGCGGATTTGCGAATGGAATGCCTGTGCCACCTGCGGCGGATTATCGGCGCCAGCCAGCGCGCGACCGGCAATGAAGGCTTTGACGTTGATCTGCTTAAACAGCGGCAGGTCAGCGGGGGTGATACCGCCAGTGATGGAAAGCTGTAGCCCGATATCGGACAGCGCCTTCATTTTGCTGAGATCCGCCTCGCCCCACTGCTGGCCGCTGGCCTGTGCGTCGCGCCCGCGGTGGTATATCGCCTGCTTCACCCCGATGCGGTGCCACGCGCGCGCGTCGTCCAGCGTCCAGTTGCCAAACAGCTCCATCTGGATCTCGCCGCCGCCGCGCAGTGCGACCTCGTGGCCACGTTCAACGGTGGCCAGCGGGGCGGCACAGATGATGGTCATCCAGTTTGCGCCTGCGCCAAACGCCTGTTCAGCCAGCGTTTCTCCGGCATCGGCGACTTTCCAGTCCGCCACGATAATTTTATCCGGACACTGCGCACGCAGGGCGCGAACGGCGTTTAGCCCTTCGGTCAGGCACAGAATGGTGCCAGCTTCGACGATGTCGACGTGCTCGGAAAGCGTCGCGACATCGCGCTGCGCGGCCTGAAGCGAGGTGTGGTCGAGCGCCAGCTGCAATAATGGTCGGCTCATAGGTCGTACTCCTTAACGCGGGCGTGATAGCCCTGTAATGCTGAAATCAGTAGCTGGTAACGGTGATATTTGCGCTGGTAGGCGGCATGGGCACGCATGTCAGGTTCAATCATCCGGATGTCATGCCTGAGGGCGCGCTGAGCGGCGTAAAAATCAGGATAGAGACCTGTACCGACGAGCGCGGCCAGCGCCGCACCGGAACAGCCGGTCTCTTCCACCTGCGGGAGTTCAATCGCCAGGCCGCTGACGTCCGCGAGCATCTGCATCCACACGTCCGAATGGGTTGGGCCGCCCGTCACGCGCAGGGCCTGCACGTGGGGAAAGCGTTCGAGCATACGGTTGAGGTGGGTCATGTGGCTGAATACCACCCCTTCATAAACCGCCTGGAGGAGGTGCGCGCGGGTATGCAGCGCCTGCAAACCATAGAAACCGCTGGTCATCTCCAGCCCGGCGTTGCTGCCGTAGAGGAAAGGCAGGAAGAACACATCGCTTTCAGCTTTTGGCAGGCTGGCCACGGCGTGGTTAATCTCATCAAATGACATATCGCCCCATTGGGCCGTCAGCCATTCCAGGTTGCCGGACGACGTGGGGCTGGCTTCATGAACGATGAACTGCTGCGGATGGACGTAGCGGCCATAGACGTAGGGGAACGGCTCGTTGTCGCGGATGCCGTGGGCAATCCCACTGGTCACGGCCCAGGTCCCCATTACGGCATTCAGCGTATGTTCGTCATGCAGCCCGGCGCAGATCGCGGTGGAAACCACATCAAACAGTCCACCAACGACGGGAGTACCCGCCGTGAGACCGGTCAGTGCGGCTGCCTGAGCGGTGATTTCCCCGCAAATTTCTGCTGAACCGATAATGGACGGCAGGGCACCGTCAATGTCGCTGATGCCGAGCCAGCGCGTGAGCTGCGGATCGTACTGCCCGGTATTCATGTTGTAGAGATTGGATTCCGAGATGTTGCTCTCTTCGCAGCCTTTGACCCCGGTCAGACACCAGCGCAGGTAATCGTGCGCCATCATCACGCTGCCAATTTGCTGATACCGCTGCGGCTCGTTCTCTTTAACCCAGCGCAGGAGCGAGGCCGGATGCCCCGTCCACAGCGTCTGGCGAGTATGCGGATAGAGCTTTTCGGGTATACCGTCCTGCTGCCAGCGTTGCACGATCTCCAGCGCACGGCGATCGGAGGAGAGTATGGCGTTACCCAGGGGGCGATCCTGTTTATCGAGCAAAAACAGCCCCTTCCCCTGGGCTGAAATGCCAACGCCTTTGATCTGACCGCCGTCAGCGCCTGAATTTTTGAGCAGCAGGGCGACCGTTATGTGGCAGTGCTGCCAGAGCTGGTGCATATCCCGCTCGGCGTAGCCGGCGCGTGGGCTGAGCGTGGCCACTGAGCGGCGTTCAATACAGACTTCTTTGCCCTGACTGTTGTATAAACCGGCTTTCAGATAAGTACCGCCACAATCGATACCCAGCCAGAAGGGCTCTTTTTCACTCATCTTCTTCTCGCTTAATTGCCGGGTGCTTCGCTTACCCGGCCTACGGTTCGGTTTTCTCCCTCTCCCCGTGGGAGAGGGCTGGGGTGAGGGCATCAGGCCGCACGTTTATGTGGAGTCACCGTGGGATTAGGCTCTGCTCCGGCATCGCATTTCGCCGGTAACAGCAGGGCCAGCAGCGATGCCAGCGCCAGCGAAACCGCCAGGCAGTAAACGCCTGCGTCTTTGCTGTACAGGGTGATCAGTACGCCTACCGCATAAGGACCGCAGAACCCGCCGAGGTTGCCCAGGGCATTGATCACGCCGCGAGCGCCACCCGCCATCTCAGCGCTGAACAGACGCGCCGGGATAGTCCAGAACACGCCCGCTGCGGATTGCAGGAAGAAGCCACAGCCCACCAGTGCGGCATAGGCCAGCCAGGTGTGCTCTTTCAGCGCCACGGAGAGGAACATGCAGAGCGCAAAGCCAATCAATGGCAGGGAGACAAACAGCTTGCGCTTGCCGGTGCGGTCAGAGAGTGAAGAGAACAGGAACATACCGGCAATGGCGCCGATGTAAGGCAGAATAGCGAGCATTCCCACCTGGCCGATGCTGGTGTGCGTCAGTTCTTTCAGAATGGTGGGCAGCCAGAGGGTGTAACCGTAAATGCCAGTCTGGTAGAAGAAGTTGAGGGCGATCAGCTGCCACATGGTTTTGTCAGACAGCACCGCGCTGAGCGAGGCGTTTTTCACCTCTTTACCCGCAATGGCCTGCTGCTCTGCCGCCAGCGTTTGTACCAGGTAGTTTTTCTCGGCCTCAGAGATCCAGCGCGCTTCCTGAGGCCGGTCGTAGACGGTGAACGCCCACAGCACCAGCACAACAACGGACATCAGACCTTCAATAATGAACAGCCAGCGCCAGTCGAGAGCGGTAATAATCCAGCCCGACAGCGGGGCGGTGATGATCCCGGCGATGGGCACGAACATGATCACAATCGCGTTGGCGCGGCCGCGCTCGGCATCCGGGAACCAGTTACTGATCATCGTGAGCACAACGGGCAGCATCCCGCCTTCCGCCACACCGAGTAAGAAGCGCAGCACCAGCAGCTGATACTGGTTGGTCACAAGCCCGGTCAGAACCGAGATCACCGCCCAGGCAACCAGCGACCAGCCGATAAACTTCTTACCGCTGCCGTGCACGGCAATTTTGCCGCCGGGAACTTGCAGGAACAAATAGCCGATAAAAAAGATCCCCCCCGCCAGGCCCGCCATCGTGGCGGAAATGCCCAGCTCTTCATCCATACCGCCGGGCATCGCAAAAGCTATATTTACGCGGTCCATATAGGAAATAATGCAGGCGATAAGAATAGGGGGAATGATCCTTAGCCAGCGTTGACGCGGAATGTCCGCGTGTAGAGCATTAGAAGAAATATTCATAGTTAATATCTCAGTGAAGGTAACCGGAAAATGTATTCTTTATTTTTATTGTGATGCTTTATTCATAGCGCTAATGCCGTCGCGCAAAATAGCGATGCGATGGCTGACGTCAGCATTAGCATTTATTTCCAGTAATTTAATACCGGAGAATTTCAATGTTGCGGCGCTCGCCGCAGTAAACAGCGCTTTTACATGTTCAATGGACATGAGACTGTCGGCGCAGAACGAAGAAAACGGCGCGTGCAGATCCTGCCATTCTCCATACTCACCGTGAGGGGTCGTGCCCGAAAACATCAGCGCCCCCAGTTTCCCGGCAGCGAGTGCCGCCTGAACATGTTCCAGCGGAAGGGCGGTGTTGCGACCTTCAATAGCCGAACGTGCCCAGTTGATACAGACGCTGATATCGGTCTCTTTCACTACCTCCAGCACCTGCTCTAAGGGCAAGAACCCTTTACGCGGCGCCGGGCCATTCATCGCATCACAGTGTTCCAGCACCAGATCGCAGCCCCAGTCCCAGCTCGCGATTTCCCGTACCGAGCGGGAGAATGCTTCTGTCGCTTGCTCGACAGATTCATTACCCGCCTGCGGTGCGGCCTGCATTTCCAGAGCGACCACTTTCCCGGGAAAGCGGGTGTGAACGGCATCAATCTTTTGATGCAGATGGCGGTAATATTCAATGCACGCTTTACGCTGTTCTTCGTCCGCGGACGCCAGGCCAAACGCGCCGTTGCTGCCGCGGCGGCGCATGGTTTCCATAACGGCTGTGACAACGATCTGCCAGTTGCCCGGCGTATGACGAAACAGCCATTCATCACCAAACGGATGGAGATTTTCAAGGCAAGGTTGTTCCAGCCCGCGAATATTTGGCGTGTCGGAAAGTTCCCGCCAGAAGGTGTATTCTTCCTGCTCCCCTTTCTGGTGAAACGAGGGTGCGCAGGGGTACGCACCAATAATAAAACCGGTGTTGGTCATTTCGCATTCCTGTATTTATCAGAAAATTAATCTAATTCGCTGATGGCCACTTTCACCACAATTTTACGAATTGCGGATCCCTTGTTTTTAATACAGGCAGGACGGTGAACATCCTGCGGGAAAAATATGGCGTAGCTGCCAGGTATCATTTCGATAAACGACTCGTGTTCACTGTCGTGATAAAAAATAATATCCCGTTGCTCCAGCAATGATTCGCTGATTTTGTTATTCCCGGTATCAATAGCAATACCGATTTTTTCTTCACCCCAGGCCAGAAACTGGATATCCAGATAGCGGCGATGGACTTCAGGGCGGTTCTCGTGCTGCTCCTTTGTGGTGAGGTCGAGAACCTGGGCAAAAATGTTGCGGCCTTCAATTTCGATCACGCCCGGTGCCAGGGTGGTGAAATCCGTGGTACGCAGAAAATTAAGCGCCTTTTCTATCGCCAGTGGCAGGCGACATGGATTTGGCTGTGCAATATGTCCGAATATCATGACCCACTCCTTACAGAGACTGGATTTTCGCCCACACGCTGTCGTCGATGGTGATGCCGTCCCGGCGGTTTTCTTCCAGCAGGCGAGTAAATTCATGGCCAGGCAGACGGACGGCGACATTTTCATCAGCGCGTTCTGCGGTGGTGATGAAGTCCATGATGCGCTGTAGTTTGGCATCGCGGGTTGGACCGTCGATCAGGCGATCCACTTCGACGGCGATAAAGATCTGCGATACGCCGTATTCGTCGCTATTGTCCTGGGTCACTTCCGCAACGGACGCGCCGTCAGAGAGCAGGGTGGCGATCATGTCGAGCACAATCGATAAGCCAGAACCTTTCCAGTAGCCCATGGGCAGAATGCGACGGTTTTTCTCAATCACGCCCGGCTCTCTGGTCAGATTACCTTCATCGTCAAAGCCGCCGTCGACCGGTAATTCGCGTTCGGCCAGGCGATTCACCTCCAGCATGCCGTAGGAGAACATCGACATCGACATATCGACCATGGTGATTGGATTCGACGGGATAGCGACGATCAGCGGGTTTGTGCCGATGCAGCATTCTTTTGATCCCCACGCGGGCATCACGGCAATAGAGTTGGTCCAGCAGATGCCGATATAGCCTTTCTCCGCCGCCTGCCAGCCGTAGCTGCCGCCGCGCATCCAGTGGTTCGCGTTACGCAGCGCCACCAGGCCGATCCCGTGATCGGACGCCAGCTCGGTAGCACGGTCCATCATCTTCTTCGCCGTCAGGTTGCCGATGGAACGCTGCGCATCCCACTGTTCGATGGCGCCTAATGTCGTTACGCGTTTCGGCTGGGCGTCAGGGATGATGTCGCCTGCGTCAAGCTGCTGAATAAATCGCGGGAAGCGGTTGACGCCGTGTGAATAAACGCCGGACTCCGTGGTGCGGGCGAACATCTCGGCGCAGGCGTCAGCGGTATCCGCTTTTACACCGCGATCGAGCAGAACCCGATTGAACGCCGCTTTCAACTCTTGGAAGGTCACTTTCATCCCTGTTCTCCTGTTTTTTTAGGGGCAAGTGCGAGTGCTTTTTTATCACTAAATTTCACTATGCGAAATCTGATTTCAAATATAACGATCAAATTTTGTCAGATCAACGACATTCACGTTTTTCAAAATCGATTAAAATCAAATGGTTGTGTTTTTTCTGTTGAGATCGTGAACTAAACCACACTTTGCGCTACCATCAGGGCGCAATAAACAGGAGCTATTTGATGAGCATAAAAGAGAGCGAAATGACGCAAGAAAAAGAGAGGCCAGCAGGTAGCCAGAGCTTGTTTCGCGGCCTGATGCTGATTGAAATCCTCAGTAACTATCCGAACGGGTGTCCTCTTGCGCATTTATCAGAACTGGCGGGGCTGAATAAAAGTACCGTGCACCGGTTATTGCAGGGGTTGCAGTCGTGCGGGTACGTGACGCCAGCGCCGGCGGCAGGGAGCTATCGTTTGACCACCAAATTTATCGCCGTCGGGCAAAAGGCGCTTTCATCTCTCAATATTATTCACGTGGCGGCGCCGCACCTCGAGGCGCTGAACATTGCCACCGGCGAAACGGTCAACTTCTCCAGCCGTGAAGATGATCACGCGATCCTGATTTATAAGCTTGAGCCGACAACCGGTATGCTGCGCACGCGCGCATATATCGGCCAGCATATGCCGCTCTATTGTTCTGCAATGGGCAAAATCTATATGGCGTTTGGTCATCAGGATTACGTGGCGAGCTACTGGGAAAGCCACCAGGAACAGATCCAACCTTTGACCCGCAACACCATCACCGAACTGAGCGCGATGTATGATGAGCTGGCGGAAATTCGCGATCACAGTATGGCGATGGATAAAGAAGAGAACGAGCTGGGTGTGTCATGTATCGCCGTGCCGGTCTTTGATATTCACGGGCGCGTACCCTATGCCATCTCCATTTCGCTGTCGACGTCGCGCATGAAGCAGGTGGGTGAGAAAAACTTGCTAAAACCGCTGCGTGACACGGCGGAAGCTATCTCGAAAGAACTGGGGTTTAACGTGCGCGAGGCGTAACTGATGAACCAATTTATCCTGGCGGATCCTGAAAAATGTATCGGGTGTCGTACCTGTGAGGTAGCGTGCATGATGTCGCATCAAAGCAGCGCCACGCCAGTAGCGTTTACGTCACGGATCCGCGTGGTTAAGGGGGAAACCTTCACCACGGCAGTGGGCTGCCACCAGTGTGAAGATGCGCCCTGCGCGAATGTCTGCCCGACGGGGGCCATTCACCGCGCTGCGGGAGCCTGGCTCGTTAAGCAATCGCGCTGTATCGGCTGCAAAAGCTGTATGGTGGCGTGCCCGTTCGGGGCAATGCAGGTTCGGGTCGTGGAAGATCGCGTTCAGGCGCTGAAATGTGATTTGTGCGCGCATCGCGAGGGCGGTCCCGCCTGCGTCGAAGCCTGTCCCACCCACGCGCTGCGCTGCATAGACCCCGCCAGCTTACGCGCGGAACGGCTGCGTAATATGGCCTGAGGTTTTATTAACCGGCCTCGCGCCAGGCGTTCTCAATCTCTTCGGCGAGAATTTTCACACCCGCTTCGATTTTTTCCGGGTCCGGGACGTAGTTCATACGCATGCACTGGTGCGTGTGCGGCCACGGCTTATCCAGCCCCGGGAAGAAGTAATCCCCTGGCACCATCAGTACGCCACGTTTTTTCAGACGCTGATAAAGCAGCTCTGTCGTAATGGGCAGATCCTTAAACCACAGCCACAGGAAAATTGCCCCTTCCGGTTTATGGATCAGGCAGCGTTCTTCCGGTAAGTAGCGGCGAAGGATGGCTATAGTTTCCTGAACACGCTGAGAGTAAAACGGCTTAATCACCTCATTCGACAGGCGCAGCAGGTCGTTACGCCTGATCATCTCGCACATCATCGCCGGACCGATGCCGCCAGGCGAAAGGCTGATAATGCCGTTCATGTTGGTAATGGCGGTGATGATTTTCTCGTTAGCAATGATAATGCCGCAACGGCTGCCCGGCAGGCCCAGCTTGGAGAGGCTCATGCAGAGGATGATATTCGGGTTCCATAGCGGACGCGCTTCGCTGAAAATGATCCCCGGGAACGGTACGCCATAGGCGTTATCGATCACCAGCGGGATGCCGTGCTGATTCGCCAGCGCATCCAGCTTCATCAGCTCGTCGTCGGTGATCACGTTGCCCGTCGGGTTGGTGGGACGTGATACGCAGATCATGCCCGTCTCTTCACCGATATGCAGATGTTCAAAATCGACGTGATATTTGAACTGGCCCTCTGGCAGCAACTCGATATTCGGACGTGCGGAAACAAACAGGTCTTCTTCGAGGCCGGCATCGGCATAGCCAATATATTCCGGTGCCAGCGGGAACAGCACTTTTTTCGTGGTGCCATCGGCGCGGCGTCCGGCGAACAGATTGAATAAGTAGAAAAACGCGCTCTGACTGCCGTTTGTCAGTGCAATATTCTGTGGTTCGATATCCCAACCCAGCGCTTCCCGCAGCATTGCCGCCAGAAGCGTCAGTAGTTCTGTTTTACCCTGAGGGCCGTCGTAATTACATAGCGCATCGGTTGCTTTACCGTTTTCCAGCATCTCTGCCAACAGCGTCTGGAAGTAGGTGTTCATCTCCGGAATTTGAGCCGGGTTTCCGCCGCCAAGCATGATAGCGCCTGGGGTGCGCAGCCCGTCGTTGAGGTCCTCCATCAGGCGGGTAATGCCTGAATGGCGGGTAAATTTGTCGCCGAAAAGTGAAAACGTCATAGCAGGTGATCTGTCGGGCTTAATATGAAAGGCAGTAACCATAACGCCAGCACCGTGTTGGTGCAAATCGGCGAATGTGGTCGGATTTGTTGTTTTATGTGGCGGGTTTGTATTTGTGTGGTGAATTGTTCTGGTGAATACCCCTCACCCCGGCCCTCTCCCCTTTGGGGAGAGGGTTAGGGTGGGGGGTCTATTGATTACCCGCCCAAACCACCATCACCTTATCGCCCTTGTGCTCGCGCACAAAGCCGTAGCCTTCTTTCATTGACAGCGTTGTTTGCTTGCCTTCACCCACCGCCGGATGACGGGCGCGGAACTGCCCCAGAAGCTGCCAGTGGGCGACAGTTAACGCCTGTTTACCCGTGACGTCCTGCCAGTTCATATCCGAACGGGTCCCCTGTAGCGGATCGGAGCCCGTAGGGCCGAATGGACGCTCTGATTCATCGCCGTAATAGATCTGTACGCTTCCCGGCGCCAGCAGCAGTAACTCAGCGGCGCGCTGGCCCCCTTCACGGAACAGACGCGTATCATGGGAGGAGAGATAGCTCAGCACATTAAAACTTTGCAGCTTTTCTGCCATTTGCTGCCAGGTCAAATCCATATCGGCCAGGCAGTCCACCGCTTTTGCCGCCTGCTCCTGATAGTCAAAATTGATCATCGCATCGAAGCCGTGGCGGTAATAATCGCTCTGCATCACGCCGTGGCCCCAGGATTCACCGGTCATCCAGAACGGCGCATCGTCGAGTTTTTTGTCCGGGTTGGCGGCTTTCCACGCGGCCAGCGCCTGGCTGGCCTGGTTTTTCAGTTGCTGCCAGGCTTCAGGCTCAACGTGCTTAGCGGTATCGACCCGGAAACCGTCGATGCCGTAGTCACGTACCCACTGGCTAAGCCAGTGGGTCAGGTAATCTCGCGGCGTGAAATTCGTCATCACTTTCGCGTTGGTGTCGGGCTTGTGTTGATAAAAGTTCGGCAAACCTGACGGGATCTTAGATTCCGTTTTCAGATCCGGCAGGAAGGCCAGCGACATGGTCAGATCGTCAAAGCCCGGGTTGTCATAATCACCGATATCGGTACGGATCCATTTTTTACCCCACCATTTTTCCCATGCGGCTTTGTCACTGAAGTTGATGTAATCGTTGAAGCTGTGCCAGCTTTGACCCGCGCCTGGCTTCCAGTCAGTCCAGCGCTCGCCGAGGGTTTTTTTCAGCTCATCGCCCTGTAAATAGAGCGCGCCAAACTGATATTCCTGCATATCTGCAAGCGTCGCATAACCCGCGTGGTTCATGATAATGTCAAACAGGACGCGGATACCGCGCCTGTGCGCGTCGTCGACAAGCTGGCGTAAATCATCTTCTCTGCCCATGTTGGCGTCGAGCTTCGTCCAGTCCTGAGTGTAATAGCCGTGATAGGCGTAGTGAGGGAAATCCCCCTTGGTGCCGCCGCCCACCCAGCCGTGGATCTGTTCCAGCGGCGAGCTTATCCAGAGCGCATTCACGCCCAGTTGCTGAAGGTAATCCAGTTTGCTGGTAAGCCCTTTCAGATCGCCGCCATGGAAAGTACCAATCTCCTGCATACCGTCTTTATGGCGGCCATAGCTGTTGTCGTTGGTGGGGTCGCCATTTACGAAGCGATCGGTCAGCACGAAATAGACGGTGGCGTTTTGCCAGCTGAACGGCGCGGGTTTGTCCGTCTCGGCGCGTTCAAGCAGCAGCAGGCCATTGCTGTTGGCGGCTGGCTGAAGAGTTACTTTGCCGTTTTGAACGGTCGCGGTCTGTTTGCTGTAAAAATCACGCACCACCGTGCCTTCCGGAAAGGTGTTAACGACATCGATCGTGAGCGGTTTGCCGTCCCACTTCGGGCACTGGCGGGTAACGTTTGCGACAGGCTGTGGCGCCGCACTTTGCACCGTCAACATCAGCGTCGGCGTTCCCGAGCGCGTATCAATACGCATCTGATAAACGCCGTCACGGAATAACCGCCACTGCGGTGGGGTGCCTTCGCACGGTTTGAGCGACAGCATCTCGTTGAGCTTAATGGCACCTGTCGGCTGCCAGCACGCGTTGTCAAGACTCAACGTCAGCGGGCGGGTACCCTTCGCAAGCGTTGCCTGGCTGGTAAAGACGCCGGTACCTTCAGCGCTAAACGCGTTAAATCCCGGCGATGACCAGTCGGCATGCGCGAATGCGGGTAACATCAGAACAGCTAATGCAGTGCGTTTCATTCCATTTTCCTGTCGCGGCATTTTTGACCAGTGTGCCATTCGGCTCAGGGGAAAAACTCCTCCTCTACGGCTTTCTGCAAGGAGGACGCGAAGGGATGAGTGATCCCGCGCAAAATTAGGCAGTTATCTGCGATATCGCGCACATTTTTCCAGCGTTGATGCTTTAATGAGCATGTTCCGGATGACATAGTTTCGGAATTGGACTATTTATAGACGTGCTCTTGAAGACTATTTTTGGTACGATTTGAGATTCCGCTCTCAAATTTTTGAAGAAAATAAGGTGTTGGAATGTTTATATCCGACCAGGAGACCTAATGATATCGACTCCCATTCGACGATATGGGGCCGCGATACTCATGTTACTCACCATGGCATTTTCAGGTGAGGTGCTTGCAAAGACGCACACGGATACAACGAGTAAGAAAGCCCACGTAATAAAGACGACAAGCAGTAAGGTTAGCAGTAAACAAGAGTATTCTCGCAATAGTGCAAAGAGTAGTTCACTTCCTGATTTGCGAAAATACCCTTCCGGGACACCAAGGAAAAAAGCGTTTCTCCGGACGGTAATGCCTTACATTAAAAGCCAAAATGCCGCGATTACTGCGGATCGTAACTGGCTGATCTCCAAACAGTACGACAGCCGCTGGTCGCCGTCTGAGCGCACTCGCCTGAAAGATATCGCCAAACGCTATAAAGTGAAGTGGAGCGGGAACACTCGTCGCGTGCCTTGGAACTCACTGTTAGAACGTGTGGACATCATTCCAGGCAGTATGGTCGCGACAATGGCCGCCGCCGAAAGCGGTTGGGGCACCTCGAAGCTGGCGCGCAACAACAACAATCTGTTTGGCATGAAATGCGTAAAAGGTCGTTGTACTAACGCGCCCGGCAAGGTGAAGGGCTATTCACAGTTTGAATCGGTGAAAGATTCCGTGAATGCCTACGTGGTGAACCTGAACACCCACCCGGCCTATTCCTCGTTCCGTAAGTCACGCGCTCAGCTGCGTAAGGCGGATCAGGAAGTGACGGCCACGGCGATGATCCATAAGCTGAAAGGTTATTCCACTCAGGGACAGCGTTATAACAATTACCTGTTCTCCATGTACCAGGATAACCAGCGTCTGATTGCCGCACATATGTAATGAAAAACGCCTTCCACTGGAAGGCGTTCTTTTTTCTAGAGCAGGACTTCACTGTACCGTTCCCGGTACTCCTTCGGCGTGGTGTCATACTCTTTCCTGAACACCGAATAGAAATACTGAAGCGACGGATAGCCACACATCTGTGAAATCTCGTTGATCGACAGCGAGGTGGAGATCAGCAGACTGCGCGCTTTCTCCAGCTTTTCCGCATGGATCACGGCGTGGATCGTCTCACCCACTTCCTCTTTAAACCGCTTCTCCAGATTCGAACGTGATATGCCGACCGAATCGAGCACCTGATCGACCTTAATCCCTTTGCAGGCATGAT
Organism: Enterobacter cloacae complex sp. SHL022; assembly: GCF_049237785.1. NCBI lineage: Bacteria > Pseudomonadati > Pseudomonadota > Gammaproteobacteria > Enterobacterales > Enterobacteriaceae > Enterobacter > Enterobacter cloacae complex sp. SHL022. The sequence continues at coordinate 54,070 of NZ_JBMKJH010000015.1, forward strand.
TGCGAATGTAGTGCATCGCCTGAATCACGGCCGGATCGTTTAATGAGCGGTAGTCAGTTGAGCGACGTTCGACCACGCGAACGGGAGGAACCAGCAGACGCTGGAGCGGCAGGGATTCGTTGTCTAACAGTCTGTGCAGCAGCTTTGCGGCCTGATAGCCCATCTGACGGGTACCCTGAGCCACGGATGAGAGCGCCACGCGCGACAGATAGCGCGTAAGCTCTTCGTTATCAATACCAATCACGCACAGCTTTTCAGGCACCGGAATATGCAAATGTTCGCACACCTGTAATACGTGGCGGGCGCGGGCGTCCGTCACGGCGATAATCCCTGTCTGGGGCGGCAGCGTTTGCAGCCAGTCAGCCAGACGATTTTGTGCGTGCTGCCAGTTTTCTGGCGCGGTTTCCAGCCCCTGATAAACGACGCCGCGATACTTCTCCTGGGCAACCAGCTGGCAGAAGGCATACTCACGCTCCATCGCCCAGCGCTTTCCGCTCGTGGCGGGCAATCCGTAAAACGCAAAACGATGGACGCCTTTCTCCTTTAAATGGAGGAAGGCAGTCTCGACCAGAGCATGGTTATCCGTGGCGATGTAGTGAACGGGAGGATAATGTTCCGGTGTATGATAAGAGCCGCCAACGCCCACGATAGGCACGTCAACGCCACTCAGCAACTGTTCAATCACGGGGTCGTCAAAGTCAGCGATGACCCCGTCGCCCAGCCAGTCTTTGATGTTCTCCAGACGGGTACGGAAATCTTCTTCGATGAAAATATCCCATTCGGATTGCGACGCCTGCAAATATTCGCCAACCCCTTCAACCACCTGCCGGTCATAGGCTTTGTTGGCATTGAATAACAACGTAATGCGGTGACGCTTTTCAAACATGGCTTATTTCCCAAATTAGTCACGATACTGTTATCAGGCGCGCCGCTTGGTGGCAGAGTCCATCCAGACTGCCAGCAAAAGAATGGCACCCTTGACGATATACTGCCAAAACGTCGGCACGTCCATCATACTCATCCCGTTATCCAGCGAAGCCATAATAAATGCGCCCATCACCGCCCCCGCCACGCTGCCAATGCCCCCGGCGAGGCTGGTCCCGCCAATCACGCAGGCGGCGATGGCGTCCAGCTCGGCAATATTACCGGCAGAGGGGGAGCCCGCCCCCAAACGTGAGCTGAGGATCAGCCCCGCGATGGCCACCATCAGGCCGTTGATGGCAAAGACGGCGAGTTTGGTGCGTTCTACGTTAATGCCGGACAAACGCGCGGCTTCGAGATTGCCACCGATGGCATAAATACGGCGACCGAATGCGGTACGCGTGGCCATAAACATCCCACCTAACAGCAACAGCGCCAGCAGCAGAACGGGCGTTGGGACGCCGCGATAATCGTTTAACAGCCAGATGGCGCCCAGTACAATCACCGCAGTAAGCGCCTGACGGCCGACAACCGAGGTTGAAGCAGGCGAGGCCAGCCCCAGCGCCTGGCGACGCATGCGTCCTCGCCATTGCCACGCGACAAACGCCATCAGCCCAACCACGCCGATCGTAAAACCGACGCCATCAGAGAGGTAGCTTTGGCCAATCTGGGACATCGAGGCGCTGGTCGGGGAGACGGTAGTGCCGTTGGTGATCCCAATCAGAATGCCGCGGAAGGCCAGCATCCCCGCTAAGGTGACGATAAACGACGGGACCTTACGGTAGGCCACCCACCAGCCATTCCACGCCCCGAGCAGCAGACCCAGTACCAGCGTGACCGCAATCGTCAGCGGCAGCGGCCAGCCGAGCCAGACGTCAAAAATTGCCGCCACGCCGCCGAGCAGACCCATCATCGACCCTACTGACAGGTCAATTTCCGCTGAGATAATCACAAAGACCATCCCCACCGCCAGGATCCCGGTGATGGCGGTCTGACGCAGCAGGTTAGAAACGTTACGTGCGCTCAAATAGGAGCCATCGGTCATCAAGGTAAAGAACAACATGATCACGATAATGGCGGCAATCATTACAAAAACTTGCAGATTCAGCGATTTAAGTCCTGCGAACGCACCGGGCGTCGGAACAGCGACTTTGATATCAGACGGGTTGCTTTTCGACATGGCGTTCGCTCCTTAAGGCAGCTTCCATCACCTGCTCTTGCGTCAGGTTCTGGTTGTTCAGGTTGGCTTTGAGTTTCCCTTCATGCATGACCAGCACGCGGTCGCTCAGCCCCAGCACTTCAGGCAATTCGGACGAGATAACAATGACGGCAATCCCTTGCTGCACAAGCTGGTTGATCAGCTTGTAGATTTCATACTTCGCGCCGATATCGATCCCGCGCGTGGGTTCGTCCAGAATTAAAATGCGCGGATTAAGCAACAGGCAGCGCGCCAGAATCGCTTTCTGCTGGTTGCCGCCGCTCAGGCGACCTATCGCCAGTTCCGGCGAGGAGGTTTTCACCTTGAGCCTGGCAAGTGACTGAAGAATACACTGCTGTTCTGCGGCATCATCCAGGCTGCTCAGCGCGCCGGAAAACTGGCTGAGCGCCGCCAGCGTGATATTTTTTCCCACCGCCATGACCGGCACGATGCCGTCTTTTTTGCGGTCTTCGGGCACCATAGCAATGCCTTTGGCAATGGCCTGCTGGCAGTTGTCGATTTTTACCGGCTGACCGTCGATATAAATTTTGCCTTCCCAGCGCCCCGGCCAGACGCCAAACAGACACTGCACGGCCTCGGTTCTTCCGGCACCCACTAAACCCGCAATACCGAGAATTTCGCCGCGGTGCAGCGAGAAGGAGAGGTTATCCACGCGCTTGATGTGGCGGTTAACGGGATGCCACGCCGTCAGGTTTTCCACGCGCAGGAGTTCTTCGCCTATGGTGTGTGGTTCGTTGGGATACAGTGCGGTGAGTTCGCGACCCACCATCATGGTGATGATGTCATCTTCGCTCATGCCTTCTGCTTCACGCGTGCCAATGTGCTGCCCGTCGCGGATGACGCAGATGGTGTCGGAAATAGCTTTCACCTCATTGAGCTTGTGCGAAATATAGATGCAGGCGATACCGTGGTTTTGCAGGTCGCGGATGATATTGAGCAGAACGGCGGTTTCCTGTTCGGTGAGCGAGGCGGTTGGCTCGTCGAGGATCAGCAGGCGTACCTGCTTGTTCAGCGCCTTGGCGATCTCCACCAGCTGCTGCTGGCCCAAACCTAAGTCGCCCACGCGCGTATCCGGTGAGATAGCCAGGCTCACCTGGGCCAGCAGTTTTTCGCAGCGCAGCGTCATGGTGTCGTAATCCAGTACGCCGTGGCGTGAGAGTTCGGCGCCGAGAAAAATATTTTCCAGCACGGTAAGGTGCTTCACCAGCGCCAGCTCCTGGTGAATAATAGCGATGCCTTTACGTTCGGTATCGCGAATGTGCGTGGCCTGGAGCACCTCGCCGGCAAAGACGATTTCGCCCTCGTAGCTGCCGTGCGGATAGATCCCGCACAACACTTTCATCAGCGTGGATTTTCCCGAGCCATTTTCGCCGCACAGCGACATCACTTCGCCGGGATTCAGCCGCAGGCTTACGTTATCGACTGCTTTCACCGCCCCGAAGGCTTTGGTGATGCTTTTCATTTCAAGTAAATAAGACATAACTGCTCCGCATGGCCCGACAGATGTACAGGGCAGGTCGATGCGCCCCTGCCGGGCAGGGGCTGCGCTGGATTACAGTTCACTCTTCTTATGGAAACCGTCTTTCACCACGGTGGCGTCAATATTCTCTTTGTTGACTTCGATAGGGGTAAGCAGGCGAGCAGGTACGTCTTTCAGGCCGTTATTTAACGTCGCGTCTGCTTTAGGTTGCTGGCCATTGCCCAGCTCAACGGCAATTTCGGCGGCCGTATTGGCAAGCTCGGTAATGGGCTTATACACCGTCATGGTCTGGGTACCCGCGATGATGCGTTTTACACCCGCAAGGTCGGCGTCCTGTCCGGAAATAGCGACTTTCCCGGCCAGACCCTGCGCGCTCAGCGCCTGAATGGCGCCACCCGCAGTGGCATCGTTAGAGGCCACCACCGCATCGATTTTGTTGTTATTTGCAGTCAACGCGTTTTCCATAATTTTCAGCGCGTTTTCCGGTAACCAGCCGTCAGCCCACTGGTCGCCGACGACTTTAATTTTGCCCTCGTCGATATACGGCTTCAGCACTTTCATTTGTCCCTGGCGGAACAGTTTGGCGTTGTTATCCACGGGCGAGCCGCCCATCAGGAAATAATTCCCCTGAGGCACTTTTGCGACCAGGCTTTTAGCCTGTAATTCGCCCACCTTTTCATTGTCGAACGAAATATAATAATCAATGTCGGCATTATTAATCATGCGGTCATAAGCCAGGACTTTTATGCCTTCCTGTTTCGCTTCTTTCACCACGTTGCTTAATACCTGGCCGTTATACGGGATAATGACCAGCACATCGACGCCACGGTTGATCATATTCTCGATTTGCGACATTTGCGTCTCTTCGTTGCCGTTAGCGGACTGAACGAACACCTCCGCGCCGAGAGATTCCGCTTTTTTAACAAAGATATCGCGATCTTTTTGCCAGCGCTCCAGGCGTAAGTCATCAATCGCCATGCCGATTTTGACCTCTTTGGCGTGGCCGGCAAAGCTTGCAAGCAGGAGAGTAGTGCAGAGCGTTAGGGTCAGGTTCTTTATCTTCATAATTATTAGGCCTTTTTGTAGGGGTATGTGTAGCTGAGATAAAAGAAACATTCACTGCTGAGACGCAGCAAATTTTTAACGTGGAAAGGCCTGCTGGCAATTACAGATTTTTATCTTCTCATTACGATATTTGGTTTATTTCTGAATTTATGACCGCGATCGGATTTTAAAAAGCGTAACCTATTAATTACATTTGATTCTGGAATGCGCGCCGAAAAATAGTTTGTCTGCACATTATTTTGCGAGCCAGCGCACAATTGCGCATTCTCTCAATAGCAGTGTGAAATAACGTAATTGAGCAACCTCCAATGTCTATTCACTATTACTCCAGAAGCAAGACCACGCCGCATACCCTGATTATGGAGCTCAATATGCAAGCTTATTTCGACCAACTCGATCGCGTTCGTTTCGAAGGCACGAAAACGACCAATCCTTTAGCATTTCGTCACTACAACCCGGATGAGCTGGTGCTGGGTAAGCGCATGGAAGATCACTTGCGCTTTGCCGCCTGCTACTGGCACACCTTCTGCTGGAACGGTGCCGATATGTTCGGCGTGGGCTCTTTTGACCGTCCATGGCAACAGCCGGGCGAGGCCATTGAGCTGGCGAAGCGTAAAGCCGACGTCGCGTTCGAGTTCTTCCATAAGCTGAACGTGCCGTACTACTGTTTCCACGATGTGGATGTGTCGCCGGAAGGGGCATCGCTGAAAGAGTATCTGAACAACTTCGCGCAGATGGTCGACGTACTGGCTGAAAAACAGCAGCAAAGTGGCGTCAAGCTGCTCTGGGGTACGGCTAACTGCTTTACCAACCCTCGCTATGGCGCGGGCGCGGCAACCAACCCGGATCCGGAAGTCTTCAGCTGGGCGGCAACCCAGGTCGTGACTGCGATGAACGCCACGCATCAGCTGGGCGGTGAGAACTATGTACTCTGGGGCGGTCGTGAAGGATATGAAACGCTGCTGAATACCGACCTGCGTCAGGAGCGTGAGCAGATTGGTCGCTTTATGCAGATGGTGGTGGACCACAAACACAAAATCGGTTTCCGCGGCACGCTGCTGATTGAGCCAAAACCACAGGAGCCAACCAAGCATCAGTATGATTATGATGTCGCCACCGTGTATGGCTTCCTGAAGCAGTTTGGTCTGGAAAAAGAGATCAAAGTGAATATTGAGGCTAACCACGCTACCCTGGCGGGCCACTCGTTCCATCACGAAATTGCCTCTGCGATTGCGCTGGGCATCTTCGGCTCTGTCGATGCTAACCGTGGCGATCCACAGCTGGGCTGGGATACCGACCAGTTCCCGAACAGCGTGGAAGAGAATGCGCTGGTGATGTACGAGATCATCAAAGCGGGCGGTTTCACCACCGGCGGCCTGAACTTCGACGCCAAAGTGCGTCGCCAGAGCACCGACAAATACGATCTGTTCTACGGGCATATTGGCGCGATGGACACCATGGCGCTGGCGCTGAAAGTGGCAGCCCGTATGATTGAAGACGGTGAGCTGGATAAGCGCGTGGCGAAGCGCTACAGCGGCTGGAACAGTGAGCTGGGCCAGCAAATTTTGAAAGGTCAGTTATCGCTTGCGGAGATCGCGAAGTACGCTGAACAGCATCAGCTTGCGCCGCAGCATCAGAGCGGCCATCAGGAGCTGCTGGAAAACCTGGTCAATCACTACCTGTTCGATAAATAACAGCATTCATGCCCGGTAAGCGCTGCGCCACCGGGCATTTCTGTCAAAGGAGTCACCACATGTATATCGGGATCGATCTTGGCACGTCGGGGGTGAAAGCCATCCTGTTAAGCGAGCAGGGCGATGTGTTAGCCACGCAGACTGAAAAGTTGCAGGTTTCACGCCCGCATCCGCTTTGGTCGGAACAAGATCCGGAGCAGTGGTGGCAGGCGACGGACCGCGCGATGACAGCCTTAGGCGAGCAGCACAGCCTGCGCGACGTTAAAGCGCTGGGCATCGCCGGACAAATGCATGGCGCAACGTTGCTGGATAGCCAGCATCGCGTTCTGCGCCCGGCTATTCTCTGGAACGATGGCCGCTGTGCGGAAGAGTGCGCGATCCTTGAGGAACGTGTGCCTGCGTCCCGCGAGATTACGGGCAACCTGATGATGCCCGGTTTTACCGCGCCAAAACTCCTGTGGGTGCAGCGCCATGAGCCTGATATTTTTCGCCAGGTGGCGAAGGTTCTGTTGCCGAAAGACTACCTGCGTTTTCGCATGACGGGGGATTTTGCCAGCGACATGTCTGACGCCGCGGGCACGATGTGGCTCGACGTGGCGAAACGGGACTGGAGCGAGGCGATGCTGGATGCCTGCCAGCTGACGCGCGATCATATGCCTGCGCTGTTTGAAGGCAGCGAAATCACGGGCGCTTTGCAGCCTTCTGTTGCTGAACGCTGGAATATGCCAGCCGTACCTGTCGTCGCTGGCGGCGGCGATAATGCGGCGGGGGCGGTCGGCGTGGGGATGGTCGAGGCAGGACAGGCCATGCTCTCGCTCGGCACTTCCGGTGTCTATTTTGCCGTCAGTGACGGGTATCGTAGCAATCCTGGAAGCGCCGTACACAGCTTCTGCCACGCGTTGCCGGGTAAATGGCATTTAATGTCGGTGATGCTGAGCGCGGCTTCCTGCCTCGACTGGGCGGCAAAACTAACCGGAATGGCGGACGTCCCGGCGCTTATCGCAGCGGCACAGCAGGCGGATGATAATGCCGGTGCGGTCTGGTTTTTACCGTACCTTTCCGGCGAGCGGACGCCTCATAACAACCCGGAAGCGAAAGGGGTGTTCTTCGGTCTTACCCATCAGCACGGCCCGGCAGAGCTGGCGCGCGCGGTGCTTGAAGGCGTTGGCTATGCTCTGGCGGACGGAATGGATGTCGTGCATGACTGTGGACTTACGCCATCCAGCATTACGTTAATTGGCGGCGGTGCGCGAAGCAGCTACTGGCGGCAAATGCTTTCCGATATCAGCGGGTTGCAGCTGGACTATCGTACGGGAGGCGATGTCGGCCCGGCGCTCGGTGCGGCACGGCTGGCGCAAATTGCGCTGAACCGGGATAAACCACTGCCCCAGCTTTTGCCCCAGCTGTCGCTTGAACAGCAGCATCGTCCTGATGCGAAAAATCATGCTCGCTATGCTGAAAGACGAGACGTGTTCCGCAAAATTTATCGGCAGCTTTTGCCGCTAATGTCATAAACAGGAGCCGGGTGGCGCTAACGCTTACCCGGCCTGCCAGCCTTCAACCGGGTTAGCTCACAAACCGGCGCGTATCGATTCTTTGCAGCAACATTGACAGCAGCAGGCTGACAACCAGCGTAACGGTAAATATCCAGACAATATCCAGCACCGGCCAGCTTTTAAGCTCAACGCCGCGGGTGCGCAGGGCGTGGATCACCAGCGCGTGAAAACCGTAAATGCCCAGCGAGTGGCGAGAGATAAACCCCAGTACCGGAAGCGGGCGGGCATTCAGGGTGTTTTTAACCAGCGTCAGCAGAGAGAGCGCGCAGATAAAGACCATCGGGCCGCAGTACAGATACCAGGTATCGGCAAAGTTGCCGCGCCATTGCAGCTCATGCAGCGTCCCGCGAGAGATAATAAACACACCGACGAGAAATGCGGCCGCGCATAGCCAGTTTATTCCTCGCTTTTGCGTCTCCATCATGCCAATGGCGCGCCCCAGCATGCCGTACAGCACGTAATAAAACGTATCCCCGGTGATATAGAGGTTAACGGGCAGCCATTCAAAGCCATCAATTTTCTGTGAGACGGTATTCGGGTTGGCCACGATCCCGATGACCACCATCAGCGCCAGCAGCATTTTACCGTTGACGTTTTTTACCTGAATTAACGGTGAAACAAGATAAATAACGATTATCGCGAAGAAAAACCATAGATGATAGAACACCGGTTTTTGCAACAAGTTGAGCAGGGAACGTTCAGCGTTAATTGAAGTGAACAGGACGATATAGAGCAGCGAAATCGCGCTGTAAAACAGCAGACAGGAGACAATACGGATGAAATGTCTCGGCTGTGCACTACGCTCGCCAAAAAAGAGAAAACCGGAAATCATAAAGAACAGCGGGACGCTCACGCGGGAGGCCGAGTTCAGAACATTGGCGACATCCCAGTTAACAGGGCTGATACTGTGCGCGTTCGTGACATACCAGGTCGTTGTGTGGATCATCACCACCATCAGACAGGCTATTCCCCGCAGGTTATCAATCCAGTTAATTTTTGACTGCATCAGTTCCTCTGTATTCCTGATAAAGAAAGTGTGACTGCGATTGCGTAAAACTTTTCCCTTGGAAAATTCTGAGTTTAGCCAGGCTAACTTGTAGGGAGCTGGCGAGATTCGCAGAATGACGGACTTTAATCTATAAACGTGTTGCTACTAAAAATAACAGCCACTGACCAGGGCGGTAATAAAAATGATGATGAAGCGTGGGGTGTCACTCTTTCTGCTGCTCTTATTAACAGGATGCAGTGCTTCTGAGGAGATACCTGTCCAAAAAGCGCAGCAGGGGAAAATGAGCCCGGAGCGTTCCCTGAATATGGAACAGCTGTGCAGGGATCAGGCGGCTCACCGCTATAATTCTGAAGCACAGAAAATTCATATAAACGGCTTCGAGCGCTTTCAGGGCAGCTATGAACTGAAAGGCTATACGGCGCGTAAAGAGGGCTTTGTCTGCTCTTTTGATGCAGACGGCCAGTTTTTACATCTCTCAATGCGTTAAATTGCTCGTATAAGCAGCAACCAGAGCCTTCGCAGGTTCTGGCTGTAGGGCTTATTCCCCAATTTTCCCTAAACAACCCCGTTTCGTACTGTATATCTTGCAGCCAGCGGGTATACTGATCCCTTCCATTTAAAACCACACGTATCCAGCACGAAATACTATGCAAAAGTTTGATACCAAGACCTTCCAGGGCCTGATCCTGACCTTACAGGATTACTGGGCTCGTCAGGGCTGCACCATTGTTCAACCTTTGGACATGGAAGTTGGCGCAGGCACCTCACACCCGATGACCAGCCTGCGCGCGTTAGGGCCAGAGCCAATGGCGACCGCCTATGTGCAGCCATCCCGTCGTCCGACCGATGGCCGTTATGGCGAAAACCCGAACCGTTTGCAGCACTACTATCAGTTCCAGGTGGTGATTAAGCCATCACCCGACAACATTCAGGAACTGTACCTCGGGTCACTGAAAGAGCTGGGTATGGATCCAACCATTCACGACATTCGTTTCGTGGAAGATAACTGGGAAAACCCAACGCTGGGTGCCTGGGGTCTGGGTTGGGAAGTGTGGCTGAACGGCATGGAAGTGACCCAGTTCACATACTTCCAGCAGGTTGGTGGTCTGGAATGTAAACCGATTACCGGCGAAATCACCTATGGTCTGGAACGTCTGGCCATGTACATTCAGGGCGTAGACAGCGTTTACGACCTGGTCTGGAGCGACGGCCCGCTGGGTAAAACCACCTACGGCGACGTGTTCCATCAGAACGAAGTGGAGCAATCCACCTATAACTTCGAATACGCGGACGTGGACTTCCTGTTCACCTGCTTCGAGCAGTACGAGAAAGAAGCCCAGCAGCTGCTGGCGCTGGAGACTCCGCTGCCGCTGCCTGCCTACGAGCGTATTCTGAAGGCTGCCCACAGCTTCAACCTGCTGGATGCCCGCAAAGCGATCTCCGTGACTGAACGTCAGCGCTACATTCTGCGTATTCGTACCCTGACCAAAGCCGTTGCAGAAGCTTACTACGCGTCCCGTGAAGCCCTTGGCTTCCCGATGTGCAACCGAAACAAATAAGAGGCGGCCATGTCTGAGAAAACTTTCCTGGTGGAAATCGGCACTGAAGAGCTGCCACCAAAAGCCCTGCGCAGCCTGGCTGAATCTTTTGCTGCGAACGTCACTGCTGAGCTGGATAACGCTGGCCTGGCGCACGGTAAAATTGAGTGGTTTGCTGCGCCGCGTCGTCTGGCGCTGAAAGTGGCAAACCTGGCGGCGTCCCAGCCGGATCGCGAAGTTGAAAAACGTGGCCCGGCCATTGCTCAGGCGTTCGACGCGGAAGGCAAGCCGAGCAAAGCGGCAGAAGGCTGGGCGCGCGGCTGCGGCATCACCGTTGATCAGGCCGAGCGTCTGACCACCGACAAAGGTGAATGGCTGCTGTATCGTGCCCATGTGAAAGGCGAAAGCGCCGAAGCGCTGCTGCCTGACATGATCGCGACCTCGCTGGCAAAATTGCCAATCCCTAAGCTGATGCGCTGGGGCGCGTCCGACGTTCACTTTGTGCGTCCGGTTCACACCGTGACCCTGCTGCTGGGCGATACCGTTATCCCGGCGACCATTCTGGGCGTGGCGTCCGATCGCGTGATCCGCGGCCATCGCTTTATGGGCGAGCCGGAGTTCACCATCGACAATGCCGACCAGTATCCACAGATCCTGCTGGAACGCGGTAAAGTGATTGCCGACTACGAACAGCGTAAAGCCAAAATTAAAGCGGACGCAGAAGAAGCGGCGCGCAAGATTGGCGGAAACGCTGACCTGAGCGACAGCCTGCTGGAAGAGGTGACCTCGCTGGTCGAATGGCCGGTTGTACTGACCGCGAAATTCGAAGAGAAATTCCTGGCCGTTCCGGCAGAAGCGCTGGTTTACACCATGAAGGGTGACCAGAAGTACTTCCCGGTTTACGCCAACGACGGCAAGCTGCTGCCAAACTTCATCTTCGTGGCGAACATCGAATCGAAAGATCCGAGCCAGATTATCTCCGGTAACGAGAAAGTGGTGCGTCCGCGTCTGGCGGATGCCGAGTTCTTCTTCAACACAGACCGTAAAAAACGTCTGGAAGATAACCTGCCGCGTCTGCAAACTGTACTGTTCCAGCAGCAGCTGGGTACGCTGCGCGACAAAACCGACCGTATCGCGGAGCTGTCCGGCTGGATTGCCCGTGAAATTGGCGCCGACGTTAACCACGCTACCCGTGCGGGCCTGCTCTCCAAGTGCGACCTGATGACCAACATGGTGTTCGAATTTACCGACACCCAGGGCGTGATGGGTATGCACTACGCGCGTCACGATGGCGAAGCGGAAGACGTGGCGGTAGCCCTGAACGAGCAGTATCAGCCGCGCTTTGCCGGTGACGATCTGCCGTCCAATCCGGTTGCCTGCGCCGTGGCGATTGCCGATAAGATGGACACCCTGGCGGGTATCTTCGGTATCGGCCAGCATCCAAAAGGCGACAAAGACCCGTTTGCGCTGCGTCGTGCTGCGCTGGGCGTGCTGCGAATCATCGTTGAGAAGAACCTGAACCTCGATCTGCAAACGCTAACCGAAGAAGCGGTACGTCTGTACGGCGATAAGCTGACCAACGCGAAGGTTGTGGATGATGTTATCGACTTTATGCTCGGTCGTTTCCGCGCGTGGTATCAGGACGAAGGTTACTCCGTTGATACCATTCAGGCGGTGCTGGCGCGTCGTCCGACCCGTCCGGCAGATTTCGATGCGCGTATGAAAGCGGTATCCCACTTCCGTACGCTGGAAGCGGCGTCTGCGCTGGCCGCGGCTAACAAGCGCGTATCCAACATCCTCGCGAAATCCGACGAGACGCTGAACGATCGCGTAAACGCTGCAACCCTGAAAGAGCCGGAAGAGATTTCTCTGGCGATGCAGGTTGTGGTGCTGCGCGACAAGCTGGAGCCGTATTTCGCGGAAGGTCGCTACCAGGAAGCGCTGGTGGAGCTGGCGGAGCTGCGTGACGTCATCGACGCCTTCTTCGAGAAGGTGATGGTGAACGTGGAAGATAAAGAGCTGCGGATTAACCGTCTCTCGATGCTTGAGAAACTGCGTGAGCTGTTCCTGCGCGTGGCGGATATTTCGCTGCTGCAATAACGTAAAAAACCCGCCCCTGACAGGCGGGAAGAACGGCAACTAAACTGTCTCTCTTCGCCAATGGCGCCATAACTGCGTTGGCTGCGCTCGTTCACCCGAATCACTTACTAATGTAAGCTCATCGGGATTCGCTCGCTTGCCGCCTTGTTCTGACGTCATTGGCTTTGAGATACTTTTCCTTATTTACACTCTCTCAATTAATTTACACCCTCTCAAACACTGTCGCGATCCCCTGACCCAACCCGATACACATCGTTGCCAGACCAAACTGGGCATCTTTGCGTTCCATCAGGTTAATCAGCGTGGTACTGATACGCGCCCCGGAACAGCCCAGCGGGTGTCCTAGGGCGATCGCGCCGCCGTTGAGGTTAATCTTCTCGTCGATCTGATCCATCAGCCCCAGATCCTTAATGCACGGCAGGATCTGCGCGGCGAACGCTTCGTTCATCTCAAAGAGGTCGATATCACTTGCGCTCAGCCCCGCTTTTTTCAGCGCCAGTTTTGACGCCGGAACCGGGCCGTAGCCCATGATGGATGGATCGCAGCCCACGACTGCCATCGAACGCACGCGGGCGCGTGGCGTCAGGCCTAATTCGCGGGCGCGGCTTTCGCTCATCACCAGCATCGCGGCGGCACCATCGGACAGGGCAGACGAGGTGCCCGCCGTTACCGTACCGGTGACCGGATCAAACGCCGGACGCAGGGTGGAAAGCGCTTCAACGGTGGTTTCCGGGCGGATGACTTCGTCATAGCTGAACTGCTTCAGTACGCCGTCTGCGTCGTGACCGCCGGTCGGGATGATCTCATTCTTAAAGGCACCAGACTGCGTGGCGGCCCAGGCGCGGGCATGCGAGCGAGCGGCAAAGGCATCCTGCATCTCACGGCTGATGCCGTGCAGACGGGAGAGCATCTCGGCGGTCAGGCCCATCATACCGGCGGCTTTCGCCACGTTGCGGCTCATACCTGGATGGAAATCGACCCCGTGGCTCATCGGCACGTGGCCCATATGCTCCACGCCGCCCACCAGACAGGCCTGCGCATCGCCGGTCATGATCATCCGCGCCGCGTCGTGCAGCGCCTGCATCGACGAACCGCAAAGACGGTTGACGGTGACGGCCGGAACCGAGTGCGGGATCTCCGCCAGCAGGGACGCGTTACGGGCAATGTTGAAGCCCTGCTCCAGCGTCTGCTGGACGCAGCCCCAGTAGATATCGTCCAGCGCAGCAGGGTCCAGCGCCGGGTTACGCGCCAGCAGGCTACGCATCAGGTGCGCGGAGAGGTCTTCCGCGCGCACGTTACGGAACGCACCGCCTTTTGAACGGCCCATCGGGGTGCGAATCGCATCAACAATGACAACCTTTTCCATTGTGACTCCTTAAGCCGTTTTCAGCGCGCCAACCGGACGGGCTGGCTCAACTGCTGGGTAGTAGGGTTCGTTATGACGAGCTTTGTTACGCAGACCTTCCGGCACCTCATAAAGCGGGCCGAGGTGCTGGTACTGCTGAGCCATATCGAGATAGCGAGCGCTGCCGAGCGTATCCAGCCAGCGGAACGCGCCGCCGTGGAACGGAGGGAAGCCGAGGCCGTACACCAGCGCCATATCCGCTTCTGCCGGGCTGGCGATAATGCCTTCTTCGAGGCAGCGCACCACTTCGTTGATCATCGGGATCATCATCCGGGCGATGATCTCGTCGTCAGTGAAGTCGCGTTTCGGCTGACTGACGTCGGCCAGCAGGCCATCCACCGCCGCATCTTCTTCTTTTTTCGGTTTGCCTTTGCTGTCTTCTTTATAGCGCCAGAAGCCCAGACCGTTTTTCTGACCAAAGCGGTTGGCGTCGAACAGGGCGTCAATGGCGTCGCGATAGTCTTTCTGCATGCGCTGCGGGAAGCCCGCCGCCATCACCGCCTGAGCGTGATGGGCAGTATCGATGCCGACAACGTCCAGCAGATACGCCGGGCCCATCGGCCAGCCGAACTGTTTTTCCATCACTTTATCGATTTTGCGGAAGTCTGCGCCGTCGCGCAGCAGCTGGCTGAAGCCGGCGAAGTAAGGGAACAACACGCGGTTAACGAAGAAGCCCGGGCAGTCGTTAACGACGATCGGCGTTTTGCCCATCTTGCTCGCCCACGCCACCACTTTGGCGATGGTTTCGTCGGAGGTTTTCTCCCCACGGATCACTTCGACCAGCGGCATGCGGTGCACCGGGTTAAAGAAGTGCATCCCGCAGAAGTTTTCCGGACGCTTCAGCACGCTCGCCAGTTCGCTGATAGGAATGGTGGAGGTGTTAGAGGCCAGCACGGTTTCCGGACGCACCTTGTCTTCGGTTTCGGCCAGCACCGCTTTTTTCACTTTCGGGTTCTCGACGACCGCTTCAACCACCACGTCCACACGGTCGAAACCGCTGTATTCCAGCACTGGCTGGATGGTGGAGATCACGCCTGCAAGCTTCAGACCATCAATTTTGCCGCGCTCAAGCTGTTTATTCAGCAGCTTGGCCGCTTCGGTCATGCCCAGCGTCAGGGATTTCTCGTTGATGTCCTTCATCACCACCGGCACGCCTTTCCAGGCAGACTGGTAGGCGATGCCGCCCCCCATAATGCCCGCGCCGAGTACCGCCGCGTGTTTTGGCGTTTCAACGTTTTTGGTGAGTTGTTTGGCTTTGCCCTTCACAAACTGATCGTTAAGGAAGATACCAACCAGCGCGCGGGCTTCGTTGGTGTGCGCCAGCGGGACAAAGCTCTGGTTTTCCAGCTTCAGGGCGTCATCACGGCCCAGACGGGCTGCCGCTTCAATGGTTTTCACCGCCGTGATCGGCGCCGGGTAGTGTTTACCCGCCGTCTGCATCACCATGCCTTTGGCGATAGTGAAGCTCATGGTGGCTTCAATCTTGCTGAGCTTTAACGGCTCCAGCTTCGGCTGACGTTTGGCTTTCCAGTCGAGGTCGCCGTTAATGGCCTGACGCAGAATGGCGAGTGCGCCTTCAACAAGCTTCTCAGGTTTTACAACGCCGTCGACCAGGCCAATTTTCTGCGCCTGTTCTGCGCCGACGTCTTTACCCGCGGCAATGATCTCCAGCGCGCTGTCGGCGCCCAGCATGCGCGGCATACGGACGGAGCCGCCAAAGCCCGGCATGATGCCCAGCTTGGTTTCCGGCAGGCCGATACGCAGGTCCGGGGTCGCCAGACGGTAATCAGTGGCTAACACGCATTCGCAGCCGCCGCCCAGCGCGTAACCGTTGACGGCAGAAAGGGTCGGGACAGGCAGATCTTCCAGACGATTAAAGACGCTGTTCGCGAAGTGCAGCCACTGGCTCAGCTGTTCTTCTGGCACCAGGAACAGCGACAGGAATTCGGTGATATCCGCGCCAACGATAAAGGCCGCTTTGTTGGAGCGCAGCAGCAGCCCTTTTAAATCTGATTGCTTTTCAAGTACATCCAGCGCCTGGCCAAGACTGGCCACCGTCGCGGTATCAAGCTTATTCACTGAGCCGGGGGCATCGAACACCAGTTCGGCAATGCCATCTTCCAGCCAGTCTACGTACAGGGTGTCGCCTTTGTAGAGCATGTCGGTCTCCTGAATCCAGCAATTGGATCTGGTCATACCAGATGAAACGGAGTGTGGAATTTATGTTAATAAAATGCAAATTAGTCATTAAGAAATTGCTGCGCTGATCACGGTCGGTGGAAATCACGCAGCCGGAGTGAGGTGTGCTAAGATGCGATGACTTGAGGTCAAAAAAACGAAAGGAAGAATGATGGACTCACTGGCTTCGCTTTATAAAAATCATATCGTTACCCTACAGGAACGTACCCGCGATGTACTGGCCCGCTTCAAGCTGGATGCCCTGCTGATCCACTCCGGCGAGCTGATGAATACTTTTCTTGATGACCATGCTTATCCCTTCAAGGTTAACCCGCAGTTTAAAGCCTGGGTGCCTGTCACGCAGGTTCCAAATTGCTGGCTGCTGGTGGATGGCGTGAACAAGCCGAAACTGTGGTTCTACCTGCCGGTCGATTACTGGCACAACGTGGAGCCGCTGCCGACCTCATTCTGGACCGAAGAAATTGACGTGATTGCGCTGCCAAAAGCAGACGGCATAGGCAGCCAGCTGCCAGCGGCGCGCGGCAACATCGGCTACATTGGTCCGGTTCCTGAGCGCGCGCTGGGTCTGGATATTCCGGCAGATAAACTCAACCCGAAAGGCGTGCTGGATTATCTGCACTACTATCGCGCCTACAAGACCGACTACGAACTTTACTGCATGCGTGAAGCGCAAAAAACGGCGGTGAATGGCCACCGTGCGGCGTACGAAGCGTTCCAGTCCGGTATGAGCGAGTTCGATATCAATCAGGCTTACCTGACGGCGACCGGCCACCGCGATACCGACGTGCCGTACAGCAACATCGTGGCGCTGAATGAACATGCCTCGGTTCTGCACTACACCAAACTGGATCATCAGGTTCCGGCTGAGATGCGTAGCTTCCTGCTGGACGCGGGGGCTGAGTACAATGGTTATGCGGCAGACCTGACCCGTACCTGGGCGGCGAATGCGGATACCGATTTTGCGCAATTGATTAAAGACGTGAACGACGAACAGCTGGCGCTGATTGGCACCATGAAGGCCGGAACCAGCTACGTGGATTATCACATCCAGTTCCATCAGCGCATTGCTAAACTGCTGCGTAAGCATCAGATTATCAAAGACATGAGCGAAGAGGCGATGGTTGAGAACGATTTGACCGGGCCATTTATGCCGCATGGTATCGGCCACCCGCTGGGTTTGCAGGTTCATGACGTCGCGGGCTTTATGCAGGATGATACCGGCACGCACCTGGCGGCACCGTCTAAATATCCTTATCTGCGCTGCACCCGCGTTCTGGCGCCGCGTATGGTATTGACCATCGAGCCGGGCATCTACTTTATTGAATCCCTGCTGGCGCCGTGGCGCGTAGGGCAATTCAGCAAGCACTTCAACTGGGAGAAAATTGAAGCGCTGAAGCCTTATGGCGGCATTCGTATCGAGGATAACGTGGTTATTCACGAGAACAGCATTGAGAACATGACGCGAGATTTGAAGCTGGCCTGATGGAAAGCTGGCTGATACCGGCCGAGCCGGTCACCTTTGTTGAGGAAATCAAAAAAAGCCGCTTTATCACGCTGTTGGCGCATACCGACGGCGTGGAGGCGGCGAAGGCGTTCGTCGAGTCCGTCCGCGCGCAGCACCCGGATGCCCGCCATCACTGTGTGGCGTGGGTCGCAGGGCCGCCAGACGACTCACAGCAGCTCGGGTTTTCTGACGACGGTGAACCGGCGGGTACGGCCGGAAAACCGATGCTCTCCCAGTTGATGGGCAGCGGCGTGGGTGAAATCACCGCCGTCGTGGTCCGCTACTACGGGGGCATTTTGTTAGGCACCGGAGGGCTGGTCAAAGCCTACGGAGGTGGTGTCCAGCAGGCGCTTAATCTTCTGATAACAACCCGCAAAACGCCACTTACGGAATATACTTTGTTATGCGATTACGCCCAGCTATCGGGTATCGAAGCACTGCTTAAACAGTTTAACGGTGTCATCGCACACAGTGATTATCAGGCAATGGTGCAATTACGCGTGGCGCTTCCTCAGGCGGAACTGGCTGCTTTTTCAGCAAAACTCGCTGATTTTAGTCGCGGTTCATTGCAATTACTGCCGATTGAAGAATAATCCCCACCTCACAATTTTGAATACCTAAGGAAGCGGCAGAGATGCATTTTCGTGCCATTACCCGAATCGTTGGATTGCTGGTCATACTTTTCTCCGGGACAATGATCATTCCCGGACTGGTGGCGCTCATCTACCGGGACGGCGCGGGGCGTGCATTTACGCAAACCTTTTTTGTCGCGCTGACGATTGGCTCCCTGCTGTGGTGGCCAAACCGCCGTGAGAAAGGTGAACTGAAATCCCGGGAGGGGTTTCTGATTGTGGTCCTGTTCTGGACGGTACTGGGAAGCGTGGGTGCGCTGCCGTTTATCTTCTCCGAACAACCGAATCTCACCGTCACGGATGCGTTTTTTGAATCGTTCTCCGGATTAACGACCACCGGGGCCACCACGCTTGTGGGGCTGGATTCGCTCCCGCATGCGATTCTCTTTTACCGGCAGATGCTTCAGTGGTTCGGCGGTATGGGGATCATTGTCCTGGCGGTGGCTATCCTGCCGATTCTGGGCGTCGGGGGGATGCAGCTTTACCGGGCGGAGATGCCCGGCCCGCTGAAAGATAACAAAATGCGCCCGCGTATTGCGGAGACGGCGAAAACCCTGTGGCTTATCTATGTCCTGCTGACGGTGGCCTGCGCGCTGGCGCTGTGGTTTGCCGGGATGCCTGCGTTTGATGCCATCGGGCACAGCTTTGCGACTATTGCTATCGGCGGGTTCTCCACCCACGATGCCAGCGTCGGCTACTTCGACAGCCCGACAATCAATACCATCATTGCCATCTTTTTGCTGATCTCAGGCTGTAACTACGGTCTACACTTCTCGTTGCTTAGCGGACGGAGCCTGAAGGTGTACTGGCGCGACCCGGAATTCCGGATGTTTATTGGCGTCCAGCTGACTCTGGTGATCATCTGTACCCTGGTACTGTGGTTCCACGATGTCTATAACTCGGCGGTCACGACCCTGAACCAGGCCTTCTTCCAGGTGGTATCGATGGCAACAACCGCCGGTTTCACCACGGACAGTATTGCGCGTTGGCCGCTGTTCCTGCCGGTGCTGCTGTTGTGCTCTGCGTTTATCGGCGGCTGTGCCGGGTCAACGGGCGGCGGTCTGAAGGTGATCCGTATTCTGCTGCTGTTCAAGCAGGGGAACCGTGAGCTGAAACGTCTGGTCCACCCGAATGCGGTTTACAGTATTAAGCTGGGGAACCGCGCGCTGCCGGAACGCATCCTCGAAGCGGTGTGGGGATTCTTCTCCGCTTATGCACTGGTCTTTATTGTCAGTATGCTGGCGATAATCGCCACGGGCGTGGATGATTTTTCTGCCTTCGCCTCTGTGGTGGCAACGTTAAACAACCTGGGGCCGGGGCTGGGCGTCGTGGCGGATAACTTCGCCAGTATGAACCCGGTGGCGAAGTGGATCTTAATCGCCAATATGCTGTTTGGGCGTCTTGAGGTCTTTACGCTGCTGGTGCTGTTTACCCCAACATTCTGGCGTGAGTAAGGAGACATTGGTGAAAACGTTAATTCTTTTCTCAACGCGTGACGGACAAACGCGTGAGATTGCTTCATATCTGGCTTCTGAACTCAAAGAGCTGGGCATTTATTCTGATGTGGTGAACCTGAATCGCACTGAACAGATTGCCTGGCAGGATTACGACCGCGTGGTCATTGGCGCTTCAATTCGTTACGGCCATTTCCATCCGGCGCTGGATCGCTTTGTGAAAAAGCATACGGCGGAACTCGCTCAGCTGCCTGGCGCGTTTTACTCGGTCAACCTGGTTGCCCGTAAAGCAGAGAAGCGTACGCCGCAGACTAACAGCTATACGCGTAAGTTTTTGCTGAGTTCGCCATGGCAGCCCGATATCTGTTCTGTCTTTGCTGGCGCGCTGCGTTACCCGCGTTACCGCTGGTACGACCGCTTTATGATCCGCCTGATCATGAAAATGACGGGCGGGGAAACGGATACACGTAAAGAAGTGGTCTACACCGACTGGGCTCAGGTCGCCAGTTTTGCCCGTGAAATTGCGCATTTAACGGACGATGCGCGGGTTTAATAAGCGTTGAGTTTGAAAAGTGAGCGAACGAAAAGTTTTTTGTATTTAGTGCTTGTCACTTCAGAAGAACTCCCTATAATGCGCCTCCACTGACACGGAACAACGGCACGCAAGCCGCCGGGTCAGCAGAGAAAAGCA
>NZ_JBMKJH010000016.1:0-62474 GCF_049237785.1 Enterobacter cloacae complex sp. SHL022
CGCCGTAGCGCCGATGGTAGTGTGGGGTCTCCCCATGTGAGAGTAGGGAACTGCCAGGCATCAAACAAGAAAAACCCCGTACCGTAAGGTACGGGGTTTTTTGCTTTGGGCGCGGAAAACATGCCGGATGGCGGCTTCCCCTTATCCGGCCTACAATTGTTAAAACAATTTTAACAATGGTGCCGCTTTGACTCGTTCCTTTGATTATCAACAAGATTTTGCCAATATTAATTTTCGCGAACATCCCGAACGGTATCAGGTGGGCCGGGGTGAGCAGGGCGTATTGATGGTCGAGCCTTATAAAAGCGAAATCCTTCCACACTGGCGTTATAGAAATGCTGAAGTCGCAGCGCGTTCGGCAGAAGAGATCTACGCCCTCTTTGAAGAGTACCGCAGGAATAACGATTTTGTAGGTATGGATATGGCGCGTAAATTCATACAGATGGGATACACCCGTGCCCGGCGATACGCCAATCATAAAGGCGGAAAAAAGTATGATGAGAAGCGCCAGGTCAAACCCCTCGATCACGATCCAGTAAAAGCAGAGGCCGCTGCGGTATTCAAAACGTGGTGGGATAAAATTCGTGCCGATGAAGATTATTTGCAGCGAAAAAAGGCTCACCAGCAAGCGTGGGGATAATTACTACGTCCGCTAATAATTCGATACCTGATCGAGTTCACAAAATCCAATGAAACATATTGGAAACATTTTATTTACCTAACGATTCGTTTTAAATCCGGTTTTACTGTTTGTGGGCAATGGCCCGCAATGTGAGACAGGGGATTTTAAAATGACAGAAACCGTAGCCAGTGCAGATACGGATAACACAAATTTAGCAGGCAAGGATACTCGCCGTCGGGTTTGGGCAATTGTTGGAGCCTCATCGGGGAACCTTGTAGAGTGGTTTGATTTTTACGTCTATTCATTCTGTTCACTCTACTTTGCGCATATCTTTTTCCCATCAGGGAACACCACAACGCAGCTTCTGCAAACCGCAGGCGTTTTTGCCGCCGGGTTCCTGATGCGTCCCATTGGCGGATGGCTGTTCGGCAGGATCGCGGACAGGAAAGGGCGCAAGACATCCATGCTCATCTCCGTATGCATGATGTGCGTCGGCTCGCTGGTGATTGCCTGCCTTCCCGGATATGACACTATCGGAACATGGGCACCGGCGTTGCTGTTGCTGGCACGTCTGTTCCAGGGGCTGTCAGTGGGTGGCGAATACGGCACCAGCGCGACATACATGAGCGAAGTGGCTGTTGAAGGGCGCAAAGGTTTCTATGCATCATTCCAGTATGTAACCCTCATTGGCGGACAGCTACTGGCGTTACTGGTTGTGGTGATCCTTCAACAAATCCTTAGCGATGAAGATTTACGCGCCTGGGGCTGGCGCATACCGTTTGCCCTGGGGGCCGCCCTGGCGGTTGTGGCGCTGTGGTTACGCCGTCAGCTTGATGAAACCTCCCAACAGGAGGTCAGGGCGCTGAAAGAAGCCGGTTCGATGAAAGGGCTGTGGCGTAACCGCAAAGCATTTTTGATGGTACTAGGCTTTACCGCCGCAGGCTCGCTAAGCTTCTATACCTTCACCACCTATATGCAAAAATATCTGGTCAACACGACGGGCATGCATGCTAACGTTGCGAGTGTCGTCATGACGGTGGCGTTACTGGTCTTTATGCTCATCCAGCCGATTGTTGGCGCGCTGTCGGACAAAATAGGTCGCCGCACCTCCATGCTGATCTTTGGTGGCATGCTCACCCTGGGGACTGTTCCGCTTTTGACGGCGCTACAGCATACAACCTCTCCGTATGCCGCTTTCGCTTTGATTATGGTGGCACTTATTATTATTAGTTTTTACACGGCAATCAGTGGCATTTTGAAAGCGGAAATGTTTCCCGCACAGGTGAGGGCGCTGGGCGTAGGCCTCTCTTATGCGGTCGCTAACGCCCTGTTTGGCGGATCAGCAGAATATGTCGCGCTATCCCTAAAGTCATGGGGCAGTGAAACGACCTTCTTCTGGTATGTCACCATCATGGGGGCGCTGGCGTTTATTGTCTCCCTGATGCTGCATCGTAAAGGAAAAGGGATCCGCCTTTAATAATGCGCCATCTGCCAGACGGCGTAGCCGGTTGTTGCCCCGGCTACGTCCCAGGCAAAATCTTTCCAGCTCCAGCCGCTTCCCGAGGGGCGGCTATCCCAAAGTTCTTTTGATGCCCCCAGGCTAATGGAGAACATGAGCCCCATTGTGGCACTTCGATCCCGGCTATACCCCTGGTGCAGCGCATACTCATTACCCGCAGCGGACAACATTGCAGACGCCAGAAAGTGTTGAGCTTTATCCTGACCCGACCAGTTATCATTAGCCATATGGCTGCAACCGGTCAGGAAAAGAGGGATTATCAGGAAAGGCGTACGCATTAACAGACTCCATAAAAAAGCCCCGTCGATGACAGGGCTCGTGTATTACAGAATGCGGCTGATGAGGCGGTCGATACGGATCCGACGTAGACGGCGAATCAGCTTGCGAACTTTCACCGGATAATCAGCGATGCTTTGCAGATCGCGATAATGACGAACCACGGTGGTATGCGTGCGTATAAGCTCCAGCTCACGATCGCGTTTCGCGGCTAACGCATGCTGAGGATCATGAATAAGGATGGCGTTTTCCAGATCCAGACGCCAGGCGCGTGGGTTCAGGTTATTACCGGTCAGCAGCATCCACTCGTCATCCACCCACATCCCTTTGAGGTGATAGCTGTTGTCTTCATCTTTCCAGAGACGCACAACCAGCTGGTCCGTGTTCACATAGTACTGTAAACGGCTCAGGAAGCGGCGCAGGTTAATCTCATAGAGATAAGGCAGTGCGCCGATGATCTTGAAAGGCTGATCTTCCGGAATGAAAAAGTCATTTGCCGTTTTATCCCCGACAATGATTTCCACCTTTTTACCATCACGCAGCAGCTGAATGATATTACGCACCAGAACGGCGGGAAGGTTAAAGTAAGGGGTGCAGATGGTGAGCTTATGTTCAGCGCACGGCATCAAATGAAAGATGGTCTTGTTCAGCAGGCTGGATTTCCCCAGGCCTACCAGGGGCGTAACGGACAGTTCTTCATTACTGGCATCACCCTGAAAACGATAAACCGCATCGCGCAGTTCCTGGCGGAAGGAGCGAACGTCGTTTTTGATTTCCGGGCTTTTCGGGCGATGAGGATCGTCAAGACGGTGCACACCCCGACCATGAACCAGGTTTTTATCAACCCAGTTGAACATGATGTCAGCCATCTGCGGATTGCGGATCAGATGGTAGCGATCGTAGCGGTATTTATCGAGCTGATGGAGATACACATCATTCAGGCTGGCGCCGCTATAAAGGACGCTGTCATCAATGATAAATCCTTTAAAATGAAGAACGCCAAGCGCTTCACGGGTATTCACCGGTACGCCATACACCGGGATATCAATACCCGGATTTTCCTGGGCCGTGCGGCAATACCAGTCAGCATTGGTATTCGAGGCAGCCGCACCAATACGGCCACGCTGAGCACGGTGCCAGTCAACCAGCACGCGAACATCCAGTTCCGGACGCTGACGTTTCGCTTCATAGAGCGCGTTCAGGATCGCACGCCCACCTTCATCTTGTTCAAGATAGAGCGCCACAATGCAAATACGTCGCGTAGCGCTGGCAATCTTTTCAAGAAGCGTCTCCCGGAAATGAGCGGGAGCATAAAAGAACTCTACATCATCAACTGACTGAGAAATCTTCGGTAGTTGAGCAAGGTGTTGTTGATGTTTATTACGCTTAAATTTTGACAACATCACAGTGCGTTTCTTCTCTGTTCATTGAAGGGTTGTCTGTACCAGGCAAACAACATAAGCGGACAATGATACCCCAGTGCCGGTAAAAGTGGGTAACATTTCCAGCAGCTTACTCTTGTTTATCCGTCGAAGTCAGGCTGAGGGACAGAGAGACAATGCCTTCATCCAGCTGGATATCAACGTCAAAACCGAGCTTCCGCGCCAGGGTCACCATACCCCGATTGTTTGGCATAGTAATGCCATTCAGGCGTGACAATCCGTGATCGCGCGTATAACCAATGAGTTTTTCGAGCAGCCGTCTGCCCAACCCCAAACCCTTAAGATCGGAACGCACCAGTACGGCAAACTCGGCATCCACGTTATCCGGGTCGGAAATGGCACGCGTCACGCCGAGGATCTCCTCTCCCGCTCCGGAACGGCGGACCGCCACAATCGCCATTTCTCGATCGTAGTCGATCTGGGTCATATTGGCTAAATCGTCATGGGTAAATTCATTGATTTCGCTGAAATAGCGATAGTACAAATCTTCCTTCGTCACCTGCGAGATGAACGCCCGCAGCAGCGGCTCGTCTTCCGGCAGGATAGGGCGAAACAGCGCCCGCTCCCCATTTTTCATCTCCACCCACTCTTCCAGATGAAGAGGATAAGGACGAATGGCGAGACGGCTTTCCGGGTCACCGATATAGGGCGCAATATCCAGCGTCACGTCCAGGGCGGTAAATTCATTTCCGGAGGCAAGAAGGGGGTGAATATCCAGGCGCTGGATCTCCGCACAGTCAACAATGAGGTTGGAGACCTTCACCAGAAACTGGCTTAACCCGGCGATATCAAGCGGCCGCAGAGCGCTTCTCCCGCGGATTTTTTTGCTTTTGATGGCCTGAATAATTAAATAACGCGCCAGGTTCATGTTCAGAGGGGGAAGCGCGACAACCGCCTGTTCTTCTGGCCGCCACTCAACGCCGCCATCACCCAGCATAATGAGCGGGCCAAAAACCGGATCGTGTTCGACAACCACGCGCAGCTCCTGCGCACCCGCACGGTTGGCCATGCTCTGCACCAACAGGCCGTGGATCCTGGCCTGTGGCCACGTCATTTTTACGCGATCTATAATGGCATCCGCGGCCTGTTGTACTTCTGTCGCGGTGCGCAGATACAGCATGACGCCCTGCACATCCGATTTGTGCGGAATATCGGGAGAGCGCAGCTTCAGCGCGACCGGATAACCAATCTGCTCAGCAATATGTACCGCCTCAGCGCTGTCGCCGGCAATCCAGGTGGGCAGGGTTTGCATTCCATAACTGCCAAGAATGGGTTGTACCTCATGTGTATCAAGAGAAGTGGCGCCCTCTTCGATGGCCTGCTGCAAAAGCCTGTGCACATCCACCGAATTTGCGGTGAGATTGCCCGGCAGGGCAGGCGTTTCACGCAGCTGCTTCTGGTTGCGGCGGTATTCAACCATATGCATAAACGCGGTAATGGTGCCCTCTGGGGTACGGTAGGTTGGCAACCCGGCTTCACTAAACAGACGCCGTGCCTCCTGCGAGGAGAATTCGCCGCACCAGTTGGTCAGCAGGGTAACGTATTTACCGCGGGGATGGTTTCGGACCGCCTCAATCAGCGCACGCGCACTTTCGCTGCCTGGCGCAACCGCGCTGGGCGAATGGATAATCATCAGCGCATCAAAGTCCTGGCTATCCAGCAAAATCGTGATCGCCTTAATGTAACGATCGCTGCTGGCATCATCGCACAAATCGAGGGGATTATCGGGAACAACGCTTCCCGGTAACGCATCCCGCAGGCGCTGGAGCGTCTCTTCACCCAGCGTGGCCAGCTTGCCGTTGCGTAGCCAGAGCTCGTCCAGCGCCAGGGCGGCGGGAGCTGCACCGTTGCTGACAATCATCAGCTTTTCACCGCGCAGGGGGCGCATGTGGCTTAACGTTTCGACGGCGGAAAAAAGCTCGTGCGTATCCTGTACCCGCAGTAAACCGGCGCGCTGGATCGCTGCATCCCATGCGGGATCCATCCCGGAACGGGAATGTAGCAGGCGCTGAGCCGCGGGGCTGCGCCCGCTTTTGATGACCAGAATCGGTTTATTACGTGATGCGCTACGCGACGCCGACACAAAACGACGGGCGTCGCTCAGGTGTTCAAGGTAGAGCAGGATAGCGCTGGTTTTGCTGTCACGCGCCAGGAAATCCAACAGCTCATCGACGTCAATGTCCAGGCTGTCGCCGAGGGCAATGAAATAGGAAAAGCCCATCTCACGCTGCTGCGCCCAGTCGAGGATGGTATTGGATACCGCAGCCGACTGCGAAATAAAGGCCAGTTTGCCTTTACGGATCGGAACCGGGGAAAAACTGGCATTCAGCCCTTGCCAGGGCGCAAGCAGACCGAGGCTATTTGGACCAAGAATGCGCATCTGGTAGCGGCTGGCGCAGGTCAGCAGTTCGGGCTGCTGTTCAGGAGGCGAGGAAAGAATAATGCAGGTTTTACAGCCTTTCTGACCGAGCGACTCAAGCAATTCGAGGTTTCGTTTCGCATGCGTACAGAGCACGGCGAGGTCGGGAACAAACGGTAAACTTTGCACGTCCGGCCACGCCAGCACCCCCTGTACCGCCTTATAAGCGGGCGTAACGGGCATGACCGGGCCGTTAAACCCGCCAGCCAGCAGATTGCGCATCATCAGATACCCTGCGCGGTCCGGTTTCATCGAGGCGCCAATAACGGCAATGGATTTCGGACGGAGTAGCGCTTCTAACCCTCTCTGGCTCATGCAGGCCTCCTGTGAATGCAAGCGACCTGATGATTTTAAACGCTTTCTGCCTCAGTTGCTGTGACACTACCCTTATGAACGGTTTTTCCCGCAAGATAACGTTCGCGGAAGCAGGAGAAGTGACTGCCCAGCGCGCCGGCCGCCTGGGTATCGCCCGCCAGATCCAGTAGCGCTATGGCGACTTCAGCGGTGCAATATTGACCGTCGGCATGCGCTTCACGCAAGCGATAGGCCGAAACACGCGACAGATCGACGGAAATCACCGGCAGCGCATCAAGATAAGGGCTTTTGCGAAACATCTTTCTTGCTTCGGTCCAGGTGCCGTCGAGCATAATAAACAGCGGCGGCTTACCGGATGGTGGCGCCGTAAGTACCTGACGTTGTTCGCCTGCATATGATGCCGGGAAAACGACCATGGGCTGATAGTCCGGGCTTGCCACCAGGTCGAGCAGAGCCTGAGGTGGCTCAGTGCGCGACCACTGAAACGCTGCGGTGTTGGGCAGAATATCGGCGATCAAACGCCCTGTGTTGCTGGGCTTCATCGGTTCGGTATCGAACATGACCAGACAAAAGCGGCTTTTCGCCTCGCTCGGTGCAAGCGTTTCGCACAGACACACTTTCAGCGGTAAAAGGCAGCGCTGGCAGCGGCGAATACGATTGCCTCGGGCCAGAAAAGGGCGGGTGGCGCGCGCAAGGCGCTCGGCGCGTAATTGAAGTACAGCGTTATCAGTCATGGGCGAAAAGGCAGGAAAAACCCCATTTTCGCAGAGGAGAGAACGGGGCACAAGATATGCCCCGCGAATGTTACAGGGATTCGTTTAACCAGCTGTCGAAAGGCGCTTTCGGTACTGCACCATTGAGCATGTCGATCACTTCACCATTTTTGAAAATCATAATGGTTGGAATGCTGCGAATGCGAAAACGGGCGCTGAGTTCACGTTCCGCTTCGGTATTCACTTTGACAAAACGCATTTTCCCGCTGCGCTCTTCAGCCACGTCTTCGAAGATGGGCGCAAAGTTACGGCAGGGGCCGCACCACGGTGCCCAGAAATCGACCACAACAGGCAGATCGTCCTTGAGGAGTTTGTCCAGCGTAGCACCCGTCGCGTTAATGACATCGCCATCAAATAATTCGTGGCCACAACGCCCGCATTTCGCACCGTCATCCATCCGATCGTCCGGAATGCGGTTTAAAGCCTGACAGTTGGCACATACGGTATTCATAACTAACCTCTGATAGAGCCGTGGAACAACGGCAGAACGCCGATAATGTTTCTGATATGTTACATATTATCAGTGAGCCTGTATGAAACGACAACGCGTTTTATTCAATGGGAACAATAGTCACAGGCTTTTGTACGAAATTATGGCTATGAGCTTGCACATCGGGTAATCTGCGCGCTTCGCGCAGCGCTGGTGGAGAAAAGCATGAACGACGAAATGAAAAACAAAAGCGGCAAGGTCAAAGTGATGTATGTCCGCAGTGATGATGACTCTGATAAACGCACCCAAAATCCGCGTACCGGAAAAGGTGGCGGGCGTCCGGCGTCTTCTCGTGCAGACGGTGGCCGTCGCCCCGCCCGCGATGACAGAAATAACCGCGGCGATGACCGCAAACGTGATGACCGTAAGCGTGACGATCGCAAACGCGATGATTTTGTCCGCGACGGTGGATCGCCATGGCGTACCGTTTCTCGCGCGCCCGGTGAAGAGACGACCGAAAAAGCCGATCACGGCGGTATCAGCGGAAAAAGCTTTATCGATCCGGAAGTGCTGCGTCGTCAGCGTGCGGAAGAGACCCGTGTCTACGGTGAGAACGCCTGTCAGGCCCTGTTCCAGAGCCGCCCGGAGTGTATCGTTCGTGCATGGTTTATCCAGAGCGTGACCCCGCGCTTTAAAGAAGCGCTGCGCTGGATGGCGGCGAACCGCAAAGCCTACCACGTGGTTGACGATGCCGAGCTGACAAAAGCGTCCGGTACAGAACACCACGGCGGCGTCTGCTTCCTGATCAAAAAACGTAACGGCACTACCGTGCAGCAGTGGGTTAGCCAGGCGGATGCCGATGACTGCGTACTGGCGCTGGAAGATGTGGGTAACCCGCATAACTTGGGCGCTATGATGCGTAGCTGCGCGCACTTTGGCGTGAAAGGCGTTCTGTTGCAGGATGCCGCGCTGCTGGAATCCGGTGCGGCGATTCGTACCGCGGAAGGTGGTGCAGAGCACGTTCAGCCGATCACCGGCGACAGCGTGCTGGAAGCCCTTGAACAATTCCGTAACGCGGGCTACACCATTGTCACCACCTCAAGCCGTGCCGCTACGCCGTTGTTTAAAGCGACGTTGCCGCGCAAAATGGTGCTGGTGTTAGGTCAGGAGCGCGATGGTCTGTCTGATGCGGCACTCTCCAGCGCTGACCTGAGCGTCTCTATCGACGGCACTGGCAACGTTGAAAGCCTGAACGTATCCGTTGCGACCGGCGTGCTGCTGGCGGAATGGTGGCGTCAGAACAAGGCATAAGCCTTTTATGTGCCGGGCCTGACCCGGCACATTCAAACCCTACTCGCTCTCTGCCGGTAACACAGGCATCCAGTCAATCGGCTTTTCGCCACGCTTTTCCAGCCACTCATTCGTCAGAACAAAATGATTACTGCCAAAGAAACCACGATGCGCAGACAGCGGCGACGGGTGCGGCGCCTTCAGCACGTGATGACGCTGACGATCGATAATCGCCCCTTTCTTTTGGGCATGCGAACCCCAGAGTAAAAACACGACGCCTTCACGATGCTCATTGATCAGGCTGATAACCTTATCGGTAAAGGTTTCCCAACCCAGACTGGCGTGGGAGTGTGCCTGACCCGCCCGGACAGTTAATACGGTATTCAGCAACAGCACGCCCTGGCGCGCCCAGCTTTCCAGATAACCGTGATTAGGGCGGGTGAAACCCGGAATCGTTCCTTCCAGCTCTTTATACATATTCAACAGAGAAGGGGGGATGGCCACGCCCGGACGCACGGAAAATGCCAGTCCGTGAGCCTGCCCGGGGCCGTGGTACGGATCCTGCCCCAGGATAACCACCTTTACATCGCTCAGTTCGGTGTAGCGGAAGGCGTTAAACACATCTTTCTGCGGCGGATAAATTGTCTGGCCGGCCTGCCGTTCAGCCGCAACGGTACTGAGGGTATTTATAAAATAGGGCTGCTGCTTCTCTTCAGCCAGCACGTCATGCCAGGTTAAAGGTGTTGTCATCTCGCTCTCCTGCGAATCTCATTCTGTGTCTAGCTTACCTGTTAAACCCCAACGAGCAAAATTACCCGCGGAAAAGCAGGCTAAGTGACTCAATTTATGTTGAAAACCAGGCAGGATAAGTTGAATTAGTAACCCTTTAAAATTGATCTAAAACAAAAAATACAGACCACACTCTTTGTGTGGTTGGTGGTTTTGTTGATTTAAATCAATAAATCACCCGGGTCTGAATGTTATATATACACACAACAAACAATGGTTTTACCAATTGGCCGCAAAAGGCCAGCATCAGTTAATGTAGCCTAAGGGAGGCAACACATGATTACAGGTATCCAGATTACTAAAGCTGCAAATGACGATCTGCTGAACTCTTTCTGGCTGCTGGACAGCGAGAAAAACGAAGCGCGCTGTGTAGTAGCGAAAGCAGGTTTTGCGGAAGACGAAATCGTTCCGGTGAGCAAACTGGGCGAAATTGAATACCGTGAAATTCCAATGCAAGTGCAGCCAGAAGTACGCGTGGAAGGTGGTCAGCACCTGAACGTTAACGTCCTGCGTCGCGAAACGCTGATGGATGCCGTTGAGCACCCGGAAAAATACCCGCAGCTGACCATCCGTGTGTCTGGCTATGCGGTGCGTTTCAACTCTCTGACCCCGGAACAGCAGCGCGACGTTATCGCGCGTACCTTTACTGAAAGCCTGTAAGGTTTCAGCTTTGGGGGTGGAATAAAAAAGCCGGGAATGTCCCGGCTTTTTTTTACTCTTCCGTTTTTGTCTCTGACGCAGCAGAGCTTGGCTTACGGCGCTTACCAATATTTTTGGTATCGCGGTGGCGCTGTTTAACGCGCGGCTTCTCTTTTTCTTTCTCTTTTCTCTCAGCACGTTTCGCGAGCGCTTTCTTGGACGGTTTACCCGTCATTTTTTCACTCGGCGCACGTGTGGTCGGACGAAGTCCGTCAATCACGCGAGCTTTCAGCGGCTCCTCAACGTAGCGGCCAATTTTCTGTAGCAGCAAATAGTCGTGCGCTTCTACCAGAGAGATAGCAATACCTTTGCGGCCCGCACGGCCGGTACGACCAATACGGTGCAGGTAAGTATCACCGCTGCGCGGCATATCAAAGTTGATCACGTGGCTCACGTCCGGGATGTCGATCCCGCGCGCGGCAACGTCGGTGGCAACCAGCACATTCACGCGGCCATCGGTCAGGCGCTTAATCCCTTCGGTACGCTTAACCTGCGCCATTTCACCTTCGAGATAGCAGTTGTTGATACCGGCATTGCGCAGCATTTCTGCCAGTTCATGCACGCGCTCACGTTTGCGTACGAATACGATGGTACGGGTTGCCTCTTCCTGCTTCAGCAGGTGTTTCAACAACTCAACCTTATGCTCAAGGTTATCTGCGCGGTAGTACCACTGGTGGATCTTCTTACGCTCACGGGTCGATGGCGTAGCGGACACTTCCACCGGATCTTCCAGCAGACGTTCGGCGAAATCTTTAATGGCATCCCCTTCAAGGGTTGCCGAGAACAGCATTGTCTGGTTACGCCAGCGCGTTTCACCCGCGATGTGTTCGATATCCTGGGCAAAGCCCATGTCCAGCATGCGGTCAGCTTCATCGAGAATCAGCGTTTCCACTGCGCGGCAGTCGAAGTTCTCTTCTTTTATGTATTGCAGCAGACGGCCTGTCGTCGCGACAACGATATCCTGGTTTTCGCTGAACACTTCGGCGTGGTTCATATACGCTACGCCGCCGGTGATGGTCGCGATATCCAGATGGGTGTTCGCCGCCAGCTCACGCGCGTGTTCGGCAACCTGCATCGCCAGTTCACGGGTCGGGGTCAGGATCAAAATGCGCGGCGGGCCTGATTTTTTACGCGGAAAGTCGAGCAAATGCTGCAACACAGGCAGCAAGTAGGCTGCTGTCTTCCCCGTGCCGGTTGGCGCAGAACCGAGCACATCGCGGCCCTCAAGCGCAGGCGGAATGGCCGCGGCCTGAATGGCGGTCGGGCGTGTAAAGCCTTTGCTCTCAAGGGCATTGAGCAGGCTTTCATCGAGTTCAAGTTCGGAAAAAGTCGTTACAGTCATGTTCTACCTCTGTGTGGGGCGCTGATTATAGACGTTACGGCTGTAATCTTCATCTGTTTGTATGGATATCGCTTTTCGACCACTTCGCTTTCCCCTATGCTACTCCAGTTTCACTCAGAAGGTTGCCCTGACATGTCTCAACTCAAAGCGCAGTTGCGCCGCGATGGTTTTACGTTTAAACAGTTTTTTGTGGCGCACGATCGTTGTGCGATGAAAGTCGGTACAGACGGTATTTTACTGGGGGCATGGGCTCCTGTCGCAGGTGTAAAACGCATTCTGGATATTGGTACGGGCAGCGGACTTCAGGCGCTGATGCTGGCGCAGCGAACGGAAGAACACGTCACGATCGATGCCGTTGAGCTTGATCCTCAGGCGGCCCGGCAGGCAAGTGAAAACGCTGCCGACTCTCCGTGGGCAGAACGCATCAGGGTAGAATGCGCCGATGTCCTGACCTGGGCGCCGGAGCAGACCGCGCGTTACGATTTGATTGTCAGCAATCCGCCATATTTTACGCCAGGCGTGGAATGTGGCACGCCGGAACGCGAGCAGGCACGTTACACCGGCTCGCTCGATCACAAGGCGCTACTGACCAGTTCGGCGGAGCTCATCTCGGAAGAGGGATTTTTCTGCGTGGTCTTGCCTGTAAGCACGGGTAATACCTTCATTGAGATCGCACATGAGATCGGCTGGAATCTGCGTCTTCGTACCGATATTTCGGATACGGAAGGACGCTTACCGCACCGCGTGTTGCTGGCACTCTCGCCGAAAGAGGGCGAGTGCTTTATCGACAGGATGGTCATTCGTGGGCCAGACCAGCGTTATTCCGAAGATTACACAGCTCTGACCCAGGCCTTTTATCTGTTTATGTGAACCTGCGGCGTCAACACCGACGGCCCGGACGTTTCAAGCGGTTCGGGATAGTCCAGCGTATAATGCAGGCCACGGCTCTCTTTGCGCATCATTGCACAGCGCACAATCAGCTCGGCAACCTGCACAAGGTTGCGCAGCTCCAGCAGATTATTAGAAACGCGGAAGTTGGCGTAATATTCATCGATTTCCTGCTGCAACATCATGATGCGGCGTAACGCGCGTTCCAGACGCTTCGTTGTACGTACAATCCCGACATAATCCCACATGAAAAGCCGCAGCTCGTGCCAGTTATGCTGGATTACCACCAGTTCGTCCGGGTTTTCTACCCGACTTTCATCCCATGCCGGCAAGTGTGTTGTCGGACGTGCATAGGGCATGCGTTTGGTAATATCTTCCGCAGCCGACCACCCATACACCAGACACTCCAGCAGCGAGTTTGAGGCCATGCGATTCGCACCATGCAGGCCGGTATAGCTGACCTCGCCGATCGCATACAAACCATCCACGTCGGTACGACCATGATCGTCAACCATCACCCCGCCACAGGTATAGTGGGCGGCAGGTACAATCGGCACCGGATCGCGGGTTAGATCAATACCCAGACTCAGCAGCTTTTCATAAATCATCGGGAAGTGCTGGCGAATAAAGTCTGCCGGTTTATGGCTAATGTCCAGATACATACAGTCCACGCCAAGCCGCTTCATCTCGTGGTCAATGGCGCGGGCCACGATATCCCGCGGTGCCAGTTCACCTCGGGGGTCGAAGTCCGGCATAAACCTGGAACCGTCCGGACGCTTCAGATACGCGCCTTCGCCACGCAACGCTTCAGTTAACAGGAAGTTACGCGCCTGCGGGTGGAACAGGGCGGTAGGATGGAACTGGTTAAACTCCAGATTCGCCACGCGGCAACCTGCGCGCCAGGCCATGGCGATACCGTCTCCGGAGGCGATATCCGGGTTAGTCGTGTACTGGTAAACCTTGGAGGCGCCGCCGGTGGCCAGCACAACGGCTTTTGCCTGGCAGGTTTCCACCTTCTCTTTATTCCGATTCCACACCCATGCGCCGACAACACGGCGCGTGCCGGGCAGGCCAATTTTATCGGAAATAATCAGGTCGACGGCGTTGCTGCGCTCTAGTACCCGAATATTGGGATGGCTGAGGGCTTTGCTGACCAGCGTGGTTTCAACCGCTTTTCCGGTTGCATCAGCAGCGTGCAGAATACGGCGGTGGCTGTGCCCGCCTTCACGGGTCAGGTGATAGCTCTCTTCACCATTAGGCTGAACCTGCGTATCAAACAGCACGCCCTGATCGATAAGCCATTGCACGCAGTGGCGTGCATTGCTGGCGACAAACTCTGCGGCATGCTTATCCACAATCCCGGCGCCGGCAATCAGGGTGTCTTCTACATGCGAGGCAATGCTATCCGTTTCATCAAACACCGCGGCAATACCGCCTTGTGCATAGAAGGTGGAACCTTCGCTCATCGGCCCTTTACTCAGCACGATTACGTTCTGATGTTCCGCCAGGCGCAGTGCGAGGGAGAGGCCGGCAGCACCGCTGCCAATGATCAGTACATCACAATGAAGTTCAGGCGTCGTGTTCATGATGTTTGTTTAATTTACTAAACATGGTGTGGGGAGAATAGCATTGCGATGCGAGATATCGCACGTTTTTTTTGAGGTGTGTTGCAATGACTAAACGGAATCCCGGAGGTTAAATCTGCGCTAAATGGCCGGAAATATTTTGCGAAGCAGATCGTTAGCTTCAGATTTTGTGGTGAAATAAAGCCTGTGTTGCGTTACTCTTCTGACGATAAAGTTAATGATTCTTGTCAGAAAGCGGGTGCGTATCGTGAACAGACTTATAATGAGAGAAAATGAATGGTCTGCGGCGCGATGAACAAAAACAAAGGCGTTACGGAACTTATTGAAGAACAGACACTCTAATTCGGTGCTTGCTCAAAGTGCAATGTTGTTAGAGTGGCGTTTCGATAACGCGTGGAATTTGGTTTGGGGAGACATTACCTCGGATGAGCGAGCAGTTAACGGACCAGGTCCTGGTTGAACGGGTCCAGAAGGGAGATCAGAAAGCTTTTAACCTACTGGTGGTGCGCTACCAGCATAAGGTAGCGAGTCTGGTTTCCCGCTATGTACCGTCAGGCGATGTTCCTGATGTTGTACAAGAGTCTTTTATTAAGGCCTATCGCGCGCTGGATTCATTCCGGGGGGATAGTGCTTTTTATACCTGGCTGTATCGTATTGCAGTCAATACGGCTAAGAATTATTTGGTTGCTCAGGGCCGGCGTCCGCCTTCAAGTGATGTTGACGCTATCGACGCAGAAAACTTCGAAAGTGGCGGCGCGCTGAAAGAAATTTCGAACCCTGAGAACTTAATGTTGTCAGAAGAACTGAGACAAATCGTTTTTCGCACGATCGAGTCGCTCCCGGAAGATTTACGCATGGCAATTACGTTACGGGAGCTGGATGGCCTAAGCTATGAAGAGATAGCCGCCATCATGGATTGTCCGGTCGGCACGGTTCGTTCACGAATTTTCCGTGCGCGAGAAGCCATTGATAATAAAGTTCAACCGCTTATCAGGCGTTGACGATAGCGGGATACTGGAAAAGGTATTAGGCATGCAGAAAGAAAAACTTTCCGCTTTAATGGATGGTGAAACGCTGGATAATGAGCTGCTCGATGAGTTGTCTCATTCTCCCGAAATGCAACAGACCTGGGAGAGCTATCATCTTATCCGCGACACGCTGCGCGGTGATACCAGTGAGGTTCTCCATTTCGATATCTCAGCACGCGTTATGGCGGCCATTGAGAACGAACCTGTTCATCAGACCACGCCGCTGATTCCTGAAGCGCAGCCTGCACCTCACCAGTGGCAGAAAATGCCGTTCTGGCACAAGGTGCGTCCATGGGCCAGCCAGCTCACCCAGATGGGGGTCGCTGCGTGCGTATCGCTTGCAGTTATCGTTGGGGTCCAGCACTATAACACTCAGTCTGAAGCCAATCAGCAACCTGAAGCGCCAGTGTTTAATACGCTGCCGATGATGGGTAAAGCCAGCCCGGTTAGCCTGGGCGTACCGGCAGATGCCTCCGCAAGCGGCGGACAGCAACAGCAGGTACAGGAGCAGCGCCGTCGCATTAATGCGATGTTGCAGGATTACGAGTTGCAGCGCCGTCTGCACTCCGAGCAGCTTCAGTTTGAGCAGGCCCAAACCCAGCAGGCTGCTGTGCAGGTGCCAGGAAACCAAACTTTAGGAACGCAATCGCAGTAATGAAGCAACTTTGGTTCGCCATGTCTTTGATGGCGGGTAGCCTGTTCTTCTCTGCTAACGCCTCGGCTGATGTTTCATCCGGGGCGTTGTTGCAGCAAATGAATCTGGCCAGCCAGTCACTCAATTACGAGTTGGCATTTATCAGCATCAATAAGCAGGGTGTCGAATCGTTACGCTATCGCCACGCCCGCCTTGATAACCAGCCGCTCGCCCAGCTTTTACAGATGGATGGCCCGCGTCGGGAAGTGGTCCAGCGTGGGAACGAAATCAGCTATTTCGAGCCTGGCCTTGAGCCGTTTACGCTCAATGGTGACTACATCGTTGACTCCCTGCCGTCGCTCATTTACACCGATTTTAAACGTCTCGCCCCCTACTATGATTTTATCTCGGTGGGGCGAACGCGTATTGCCGACAGGCTGTGCGAAGTGATCCGCGTTGTTGCGCGGGATGGGACGCGTTACAGCTATATCGTCTGGATTGACGCAGAGACGAAGCTGCCGATGCGCGTTGATCTGCTCGATCGCGACGGTGAAACGCTGGAGCAGTTCCGTGTGATCTCCTTTGACGTAAACAGTCAGGTCGGCAACAGCATGCAGAATCTGGCCAAAGCCAGCCTGCCGCCTTTGCTTTCCGTGCCTGCCGGCGATTCTGTCAATTTTAACTGGGTACCATCCTGGATCCCGCAAGGGTTCAGCGAAGTTTCCAGCAGTCGTCGCCAGCTGCCTACTATCGAAACTCCGGTTGAGTCGCGACTCTATTCCGATGGGCTGTTTAGCTTCTCGGTGAATATTAATCGCGCTACGGCGAACAGTTCCGAACAGATGCTCCGTACCGGTCGCCGGACGGTCAGCACGACGGTGCGCGATAATGCGGAAATTACCATTGTCGGTGAATTACCGCCGCCAACGGCAAAACGTATTTCCGACAGCATTAAATTCAGGGCTGCGCAATGATTAAAGAGTGGGCCACGGTCGTATCCTGGCAGGATGGCGTAGCGCTTGTTAGCTGTGACGTTAAAGCATCATGCAGCAGTTGCGCTTCGCGAGCCGGTTGCGGCAGCCGCGTGTTGAATAAGCTGGGGCCGCAAACGTCGCACACTATTGCTGTGCCGAGCGATCAGCCGCTGGTGGCAGGGCAAAAAGTGGAGCTGGGCATCGCTGAAGGTAGTCTGCTCACTTCCGCCATGCTGGTTTACCTTTCTCCGCTGGCAGGTCTGTTCGTGATGGGCGGGGTTTTCCAGATGCTGTTCGGCACAGATTTGGCCGCCATGTGCGGGG
Source organism: Enterobacter cloacae complex sp. SHL022 (assembly GCF_049237785.1). NCBI lineage: Bacteria > Pseudomonadati > Pseudomonadota > Gammaproteobacteria > Enterobacterales > Enterobacteriaceae > Enterobacter > Enterobacter cloacae complex sp. SHL022. The sequence continues at coordinate 17,351 of NZ_JBMKJH010000016.1, forward strand.
CCGCGTTGGGCGGCGTGGGCGGGTTCTGGCTTGCTAAAGGCGTTTCCCCAAGGCTTGCCGCCCGGGAAGCGTGGCAGCCCGTTATCCTCAGCGTTGCACTGGCACCCGACCAACTTCGTGTTGAGACGCTCTCTTCTGAGGCCCGGTGATCTGCCGGGCTTTATTATTATTTACATCGCAATAAAGAAAACGCCGTCTCTTCGCGCTATACCTGGCTCTAAGTGCAGTTCCAGCTGACGAGGATGTAGTGTAGAATGCTGCGTTTTCGCACTGAAAAACGTCAGGCTAAGAACAGCGGCCTCCAGGAATTCGTAAGGCATAATTATTTAACTATATGAAGAACATACGTAACTTTTCGATCATTGCTCACATCGATAATTGATACCCCGCCAGCCTCCGCAAACCTCCGACAAAAACGCCTCAAGATCCCCATCAAATCAGCCTTTCCAAAAATTATACTGTTTGCATGTACAGTCAACCTACGACATCATAAGTCATGGTTTTTGTGTCCACCAGTGCGTCCATATCCTATGATGGACACATAACCCCCCGTTCTGATGGACACACGCAGGGACAAATCATGGCTATTTCAGATAGTTATCTAAAGTCGTGCCTTGGGCGCGAACGAGACAAAGTTGAAGAAAAGGCAGACCGTGATGGTCTGTGGGTACGTATCTCCAAAAAGGGGGCCGTTACTTTTTTCTACCGATTCCGCTTCCTGGGTAAACAGGACAAGATGACGATCGGCAGCTATCCGGAGTTCGGTTTAAAGGCTGCGCGCGATGAAGTGGCTAAGTGGGCCGCTATTCTTGCCCGTGGCGAAAACCCAAGGATCAGGCAAAGCCTCGACAAAGCCAAGATTAATAGCCAGTACACCTTCGAAGAGCTGTTCCGTGAATGGCACTCAATGGTCTGCATTCAGAAAGAATCAGCCGGGCAGGTCCTCCGCTCGTTTGAACTGCACGTTTTCCCCAAGCTCGGGAAATACCCTGCGCATCAGCTCACGTTACACAACTGGCTCACTGTCCTGGACAGATTGGCCCAGGGTTACAGCGAGATCACCCGGCGCGTGATCAGCAACGGCCGACAGTGTTATTCCTGGGCAGTGAAACGGCAGCTGCTGGAAGTTAACCCGCTGTCAGAAATGTCTGGGCGTGATTTCGGCATCCAGAAACAAATGGGTGAGCGAACCCTGGACCGTAAAGAACTGGCGATTGTCTGGCGAGCCATTGAGGATTCCCGACTCATTGAGCGAAACAAGATCCTCTATAAATTGTCACTGATATGGGCGTGCAGGGTCGGCGAACTCCGGCAGGCTGAAGTCGCACACTTTGATTTTGAAGAAGGGATCTGGACTGTTCCATGGGAAAACCACAAGACAGGGCGGAAGACAAAGAAACCGATAATTCGACCTATCATCCCGGAAATGCTCCCGCTGATAAAACGGGCCATTGAGCTGGCGCCTGGACGCTTTGTTTTTTCAAAATATGAAGACAAGCCGATGAGTGAAGGCTTCCATATGAGCATCAGCAGCAACCTGGTTAAGTTCATGCTCAAGGCTTATAACGAGCAGGTCCCACACTTTACTATTCATGACCTACGCCGAACTGCGCGAACGAATTTCTCAGAGCTAACCGAGCCGCATATCGCCGAGATAATGCTCGGGCACAAACTGCCTGGGGTGTGGTCGGTATACGACAAGCACACCTATGTTGAGGAAATGAGAGTGGCATATGGTAAGTGGTGGGCCCGACTTATGAGCATCGTCGAGCCCGACATTCTGGAGTTCACGCCGCGTCAGGTCGGGTGAGGCGGCCTTTATCATCACGCGTGAGGTTTAAGTGGGACATAGGCTTGCGGGTGGTCCTGGACATCTCTCTGATTTGCCAGGCTGTAACTTTGGTTTTTAACCATTTATTGGGGCCGCCCATGTAAGCGCAATCGGGCTCAGGGAAAGGGTTCTCGTTTGGGGCTCTTTTCCTGTAGCGTTCGAGCGTACGTGAGGAAATACACAGCTGCCCGCAGATGTCTTTAGTGCTCATCAGCTCAAATTTATTCGTTGCTTTGCTCATCTTTATTCTCCAAGGGCCCCTACCGGGGCCGTTTGATAATTCTTTATCAGGACACCTGGCCGGGAAGGGCACGCATGCGGCGCATGCCTGTCATTGCCGTGGCCACATAGCTCGTCTTGCGGTTCACCACCTCAACCCAGACCTTCACGCCTTCAACTCTCACCGTGTAGGTCTCTTTCATCTTGCTGCGCCCATAGTCGCCGTATCTTTGCTGGTGGGCAGCCAGCGCGATTTCGCATGCCTGACGCGCTAACGGGGATTGCTGGTTACCTCGGTTAATCAGTCGCATGGCCATCTCCTTCGATACGCTTAAACTCGATCACCCAGACCCATGGGTTAGCGCGCCAGCTGTCAGAACCGTAGATGGATTCCCACAGGTACTTAAATGCGCCTGTTGCCGTTGGTCTTCCGGTCATGTTGTGGCCTGCAATGCAGTCGTAACAGTCCTGTGAGTCAGCAAGTGCATCCATGTCGATGCCTTCCGCTTCTGCATCCGCTTCACTGATGCCATTCAAGCGCTCAATCCGCACCCCGGTAATCTCCAACGTGATGCGGCTCGCCCAGCGCGGCATGTGGATGCTTGGACGCCAGCGGCCTTCTTCTGGCCAGTCTGCTGGAGTTGTGGCGCGGTACGCTATGTCGTGGCTGTTCTGGTCGATGTTGTAGCGCGCCCACGTCTCGCGCACCCAGATGCGGTCGCCTGGCTTGCCAAATGCGCTGTTCAGATAGTTCCCTGCCGACAGCTCCCCTGCCAGTTCATTGTCAGCCAGCTCGCACCCAAGATTTCTATCCAATATCGGAAACTTTACCGGGCGCCGTGTCTGCGTCTTCCTGCCGTCGAGGATGGCGCGCACCATCTCGCTGTTAAAAATCATCCCGCGTTCGATAATTTTCGTCATGTTGTTACTGGGAGGGCGGACCCTCCCGCCTCCCTTAGTCCACGTATTCCGGTTTCATATCCGCCAGGGTGATGCTGAACTGATCGTGCAACTCGTCGCCCAAGTGACGCTTTGAAGATGCGAGCACACGCTCGGCTTCCGCGAACCGCTCTGTCGCGTCCGGTTCTTCCGGAGAAGGTAGGGAGTTGATAGCCGCCTCAACCTTGTTACGTGCATCGACCAGGTAGTACCGCTTAACGGCTTTGTTTTTCAGCTCGGTGAACAGTGCGGATCCAAGCGTCGCTTTAGCCGTTTCGATGTCGGCACGGACTGCTTTGGCGCTATCCACATCCTGAGCGGCCTCAATGCGGTCGCGGAAATCCTGGGCCAGGGTGTCGATATTTACAGATGGCTCCTGAGGATCCTGCGTGTTTACTACATTTTCACCTTTGATATCAGCCAGGCTCATTTTCTGAACCGGTGCCGGGTTAATTTCCCTTTCGGTGGGCTGCTCAATCTCATCAGGCGTGTAAACGCCTAGGATCACGTGCGGGCAGTACAAGCGCGCCCAATATTTCACGCCGAGATAGGCTATTTGCTGGTCGGGCTTTGAAACCCACAGCGGCGAATTTCGAGTAACTACCTGCGACAGGTAAAGAGGTTTATCCCAGGTGATTTCACTTTCACCACGAAGAATTGCTCCGACTTGAACATAGAGACCTTCTTCGTCTTCATCAGTCCAGTCGCGAACGCGTTCGGCAACAGTGTACTTACCGTTCTTACCCATTTTTTCACGGGTCACTTCTTTGGTTTTGGTGCAACGTTCCCAGTCGCCGCCGTAACGATAATGAAAACGGCCATGAATGGCACTGGAACTGGTAATTACGGCGTTAACAAGCTGCGCTTCGTAACCCAACTGGCCGTTGACCAGGTGAGTTTTTTGCGCCACCGCGTAAGGGTTCATGCCCCACTGCATGGCTTGCATAACAATCGCCATGCAATCCGCAGGCTTTCCTGCCAAGTGTGCCGGTACTGTAACGACAGACTGGGCCATCAGCCCGGCGAAAGCCTGCAACTGACCCAGTGCCTGAACGTTGAAAATTGAGTTGCTGGCAGAGATAGTGTTTGGAGCCTGCTGCTCAGCAGTTACGATATTCATGTTTTCCATCATCATTCCCCTTATGCCTGAGTACGCAGCGCTTCAAGGCGGCGCAGGTCGAAGTCGTTCAGTTCGTCGATGTAATCGTCGATGATTGGCGCTGGCCATTCCCCTGTGTCGAAGCCGGTTGCTATAGCGCGCATTGCTTTTCGGTACTCGAGCATGCCCAGTTCCAGAAGGTCTGCGGATGCCTCGATGATGGCGATCCAGTGGTAGTTCTCGTCTTTGTTGACGAAAATCCAGAAGAACTGGTCCAGCGCCGCGGTTTCGCAGTACATAGCCGCGCTCAGGTGATAATCACGTTCAATGATTTCCCGGTGTAGCCTGGCGCGCAGGCTTTCCTGCTTAACGTTCCACATGCTGATGGTTTTCAGGTCAGCACCAATACGCACGCCGTCCAGGTCGATCTCAAGGTCAGGGCGCACACGAACTTCCAGGCCCGTCTCCTCATCAAAGCCGAAGTAACTCACCTCGACGGCGCGGCTCGGGTGGGTCAGCAGCATGCCAGCGGTCGGGTGTGCCAGAAGCGCTTTTTGAATATTCAGTGCGGTGCCCAGCTGCTGGCGAGTGACCAGCACTTTCCCCTCCGGGTTATCGCGCCAGGCATCCAGCAGCTCGTCGGCAAACACGGCATCTGGTTTGACTGTCTTCACGGCCTGAATCAGATCTGCCTTCGTGCCAGAGACTTTCAGCGGTTGTGGCTTCTGTGCTTCCTGCGCCACCATGTCAGGGTTGATGATCGCTAACTGCTCGAGCAGCGCGTCACGGCTGCCGCTAGTTTTAACCGGCGTCGGCAGGGTGGCGTTGTACTCTTTGATGCAGGCTTTCATTGCCGTTGCCGTCTGCTTCTGGTCTGCATCGATACGCTGGAAGTTAGCTGGCAGCGTCATATAGTTCTGCGCTGTTTCTTCCAGGCTAGCGCCCAGCGGCACCTGAGCGGGCAGGGTAGCGTTGTACTCTTCCAGTAACACCTTGATGTCGTCGGCAGACAGCAGCGCCGGCAGGCTGGCGTTGTACTCATCGATAAAGGCGCGCAGTGTCGGCGTGGTGGTGAATGCGCCTTCCGGGATAACCGGTTCAATGCTGAACTCCGCATCCAGCTGTTCAGGCTGCAACGCCAGCGCATGCACTAAGTTGCCCATGTCCAGAACAGCGGAGCGCTCTTTGACGATGGTTTTTTCAACGTGGCGCGCATTGAAGTACATCAGGCTGACGCGGGCGTCTTTTACCTGGGTTGAGCTGATGCCGTTGGCGGCGTGGTAAACCTCGTTCGGAAGACCTTCATAGCGGCCTGGCTCGAAATAAGCAGGATATTCAACAGATGGTTCTTCCTGATGCACTTCTGGTTCGTGTTGTGCCGATTCTGGTTCGCTTTGAGCAGGTTCTGGCTCTTCCTTGATGGCAGAATCTGTTTTTTGGTGATCACCGGCCTGTTCCTGATTCGCCAGGCTTGGCGCGGCAGCGGCCAGTATCTCTACCGGAGCTACGGTAACTGCTTGCGTATCAACTGCATCAGCGCCTTCGCCTGGTTGTACCGGATCAGTATTTTCGACTTTCTCTGGCTGAGTCGTTTCCATCTGCACATCGCTGGTGGTCTCCGCTGCGTTTTCCGTTTTTTCGGCTTCATTTGAGGCGTTTTGGTTGAGCAGGGCATCAATGGAAAATATGCCGTTGCCCATACTTGTGATTTTCGGTTGTCCTTTCGCTTCCTCGGCGCGGCGGCGCGCACCTTCTTCACGAATCCGTTGTAAATTCTCTTCGTGAGTAGTGGTGGCCACACGCTGGGTCATTTCCCATTTCGGATCTGTTGGGTCGCTAATACCCTCGACAAACTCACCACGTTCGGCTGCCAGCTGCTTGCCCACGTTTTCACGTGAAATACCTGGAGCGGCAGAAGGCAGCGGCATTAACTCTGTTGTCGAATTGAAATTTGTTGTCATCGTTCGATTAACAAATTCCAAGTGAGCAGCAGGCGTCTTGTGGATGTTCTCAGGAGCGATACGCACCAGGTTAAAAATTGCCGTCCGGTTAACCGCCAGAACGCCGGGCTGGTTGCGCAGAATGCTGCTCCATGATTTCCACGGCTCCTCTTTTTTAGCGACAATTTCCTTCGCGCGGCGCAGAACGCTGCCTGGTATTTCGTGTGGGTTGAAGTCCATCGGCAGCAGGGCGCAGGCGATCTCGAGATCGAGAGAGTCCAGCGTATGGTGTGCGCCTTCGCCGCGGTCAGTAACATGGCCGCCATCAGCGTTAGTGCCGGAATCAGTACGCTGCACGCTGCTGATGCGGTTTCCGGCAGCCCAATCGCGCGCCAGGATGCCACGGTCAATGTAATCAGTTTCAGTCCATATTTTGGTGAAACGAAGAACCAAAGCGAGTTCGTGACGCTTCTCCTGGCTGAACACCTTGCGAATGGCGTCGGTATAGCGCCAAAGGTCTTTGGTATCGTAACCCTTAACCTCTTCGCAGTTTTCTGCCGCCAGCAGCAGGTTCTGAACGTAGCTGTTGTCAGTGTCCATCTCGAGCGTGCTGATAGCTTCGTACTCCTCGCGGGTTACGTGGTGGCGCATTTCGTCGGTGGTGAACTGTGAAAGAAGTTGTTTGCGGAAGGGCATTCTGCACACTGGATAACGGGTGTTTTCATCGTCGTGCTCGCCGATCTGGATACCGTCATCAATAGCGATATGCTGATCAGTTTCAACCCTGGCGTCGCTGGTTCTTTCTGATTTGAGCAGAGTAAGCTTTCCGTTCTTCCACTCTCTCACTACCTCATTACGGTCACCGGCATCAACTCTCAACCAGTCGGCCATGAAAGCAGCAAGTAGCTTTACTTCGTGCTCTTCATCTGGCGCGAATACCTGCTTAATCGCCTGGACCAGTTTCCATTCAGCGCTCAGGCTGAGTTCGGCAACTTCAGGGGTGTCATTCTTCGCCAGGAGCAGATTCTGGAGATAGGTGTTGCCTTCATCCAGCGACATTTCGCTGGCAGCCAGCTGCTGCTCTTTACTGATATGCGTCTGATATTTGTCGCAGGTCAGGTGGAAGGCAAAACGGACTGCTGGAGTACGGTTTTCAAGCGTAACACTCTCGTCGATAGTTTCGACTTTAACGGTCGTTTCCGGAGCGGAAGTGTTGTCCACAGGGCTAGTCGACTCAGCAACAGCCTTTGGCAGCCAGGTGCGTCCATCGTCCTGGAGTGCGTAGCGCTCGCACCAGGTGTAATCCACAGTGCCTTCTTCCGGAAGGTCGTTATATACGGGGAAATCGGTGCGGATCGGTTTGGCGTAGTCTTTACCGCGGCCAGTTTCTTCAATGCCTGCTTCTTCCAGTGCAACATCGAGTTGGAGATTGGCGCGGGCTGCACTTTTCGCAGTGAACCAAATAACCGCATCTTTCTTGCCAGATTTCTGACTGGCTTTGAGCAGATGGAAAAATTCCATGTCAGATCCTCATTTTTGGATGTAAGATCCCCGGGCCAGAAATAGCGCCCATTGGGGGTGTTTTTGGTTTGGTATAAATTCCGGTGTAACTTTGGTCGGTGTCACCGGACGTATAGGCCCGCTTCGGCGGGTTTTTACGTTATGCTTCGTGAGCCATCTGGTCGAACGAAGCGCAACGCACAGAACAGTAATCACGTTGTTCGCGTTTCAACTGCGAGCCGTGGATGAAGAGCAGTTTGTTTTTAACTTCCTTCCCTTGCTCGATCGGCTTGCGGCAGTACGCGCATTTCTTTTCCTGCATAACGCCCTCCGTTAATGGCTAAGGCCATTTCCAACGCCGTTTAAATAGACCTCAACCAGCAAATCTTTGGTGTAGGTGCGTTCGACGCCACGGTGAAGATACAGACGGCCTCGTGCATTAGCAGACGCGGTCCAGGTTGAATCTTTGTGTTTGACGAGCATGCCTGGCATAACTGCGCCGCGGTTGACCGTCTGGGTGCCATAGTGCTGATGAACCATGATGATTCCCTCTTGTTTGCCCTTGTCGCCAGGCTGGCGGAACATTTCTTAACCTGACAACGGTGCGCTTGTTGTCGATGAATTCAATGATGCAACATTAAGTTTCGCTTGTAAAGTGATGTGAAAGTATAAATTTCGTATCGAGGCAAAAAAAAGGCACCGTTCAGGTGCCATTCGATTTATCGTGATGAAAGATTTATTTGTGGTTGTTGTTTATCAGGTCGTAGACGTCGTTCTTGAGCAGCTCTAAATCATTCAAGACGCCTTTCGTATGAAGGATAAGACGTAGCTTCTCAGCTTCGGGAAGCTGATTGAAGAGAGAAAGCATCACTAATTCAGTTTCGTCCAGCTCCCTCTGAGAGCGTTCGGAGGAGTCAATTTCTTCTATGGGGAGAAAGAACCAGTGCTCGGGTTTACCCGTGGCAGCGGCTAACCGTTTTAGTCTTTCACCACTCGCAACGTTTTTCCCTTTGGCCCAATTTTGCACAGCCGTGTGAGAGAGCATGACTTTCTTGGCAAGATCGGATTTGTTCCAGCCGTTTTCTGTCATGACCTGTTGAATTCGCTTGGCAAACACTGGGTAGTTAATCTCATTCATACGCACATTTTACAACCTAAGGTTTCGCTCAGCACTAAAACAATATCTTTCGTTTGTTGAAACATAAACTTTCGTCATGTATGCTTCGATCCATCTACAAAAGGAGAGCACATGAACAAAGAAACTCAGCAAAAAATTAGTAACGCAGCTTCCCGGGCCTCTATTGGTAAGCATTTTGGTATCAGCGGTCAGGCTGTCGGGAAGTGGATTTATAAAAATGGAATTCCACAGAAACGCATCATCCCGTTATGCCAGCTCCTGGGCTGGGTGGTTACCCCTCATGAAATTGATCCCGAAGCATATCCAAATCCCACAGACGGGCTGCCAAAACAGGAGTCCTGAACATGCACGCCATTTCATATCAACAAAATACCGGATTAACTCCGGTTGCGATGATAAATCGCAATCAGCCAGGCGCGGCAGATAAGCACGAACAGATCCGCGATGCCGTTCGTGCCTGGGCCGCGTCACTGGATAACCAGGATGTCGTTGCCGGGATCATCGTTGAGGAGTGGGAACGACAGGGCGGCGCCGGGCTGGAATTTCCCGAAGACCTGAGCCGTAAGCGTCAGAAACTCTTCCGCTGGCTCGATGGTGATACGGAGTATGCGCGCAAAAACATCAGCCAGCTGTCGCCCGCGATCATCGCCGTTCTACCGCTTGAGTTCCGTGGCCGCCTGGTACCTCAGGACTGCTTTATGACGCGTTATGCAGCGATGGAGAAGGAGATCGGGGAAGCGAAACGCGCGGTGATTCTGAGGGCGCCGCAGCACCAGCTGGTGAAAGAGGTGAGGGAGGGCATTGAACACCTGCTGGCGCTTCTGCCTGGCGAGGCTGTTGTTCAGGTTCTGAGTGGTCTCGCAGTCATGGGCCCGGGCGTCATGTGAGGTGTGCAGTGAATCATGTCGAATTTATTGAAAAGCACGTTCGCGAAGAACTTATCCGGCAGGGCTTCACCGCAGCTGTCGCGCAGGGGGGGGGGCATTCCAGGCCGTCGATATGTACAAGCGAATGTCTCAGGCAAGTCGTAAGGGGAGGATTTTCGATGATGTTTTGCGTCACGCGAAGTTATGGGCTGAAAAACAGACTGTGCCGGCAGACCGGTTTGAGTCGAAGCGCATCAAGCGCGGTAAGCAGCAGGGGCTGTTCTGAAAGAGGTGAAGGCCGGGCCGCGCCAACGGAACCGACCTTCGATGTAATTCAAGGCGAAATTACGAGGGGATTATGACAGAAAAAACAGCTAGTAAAAAAGAAATACGAGATTTTTACATGTGCTCATTCTGCGGAGTTAAAAGCACCGAGTTCAATGGCTCACTTATTGCTGGGCCTGGTGGATGCATCTGTCAGGACTGCGTTTTTTTGTGCGTCGAGGTGATCTTTAAGCACTCAGCAAAAACTGACGAACCGACAGCACTTTAAGCATTCAGAGGTTTTTATGCGTGATTACGGCAAGGTGCATACATCTTTTTGGATAAGCGATGGAATGCGGCGAGTTTCTGATGATGCTCGTCTGCTTGCGCTGTACCTGCTCACGGGACAACACACGAACATGATTGGGTGTTTCCGTCTGCCTGATGGATACGTTTCAGAAGACCTTAACTGGAGTTCCGAAAGGGTTTCGAAAGGGTTTGATGAACTATCCAAGAACGGTTTCGCAACGCGTGATATTACCACGAAATGGGTTCTGATCAGGAACTTCATGAGCTGGAACCCTGTTGAGAATCCCAATCAGGGTATAGCGGCCATGCGCTTATTTTCACAGGTGCCGGATAAGTCGTCCGTCAAGCCAGAGCTGGCGCGGATTATGAATGATGCGATAGCTCATTTCGGAGGCGCAAAACTAAAGGGTTCTGAAAGGGTTTTGGAACCGTTCCTTAACCAGGAACAGGAACAGGAACAGGAACAGGAACAGGAAGAAGAAAACATTTTGGGGCATGGCTCCGCCACACCCCCAGGTAGTGATGACTCCTCCGATGGTGTGACCTCTCAGAAAAAAAATCCCTACCCTGACGACTTCGAACAGGCATGGGCGATTTATCCAAAGCGTTCAGGCGGCAACAGCAAGGCTGACGCCTGCAAAGCCTGGAAGGCCAGGGTTAAAACAGGTGCCACAGTTCAGGAGTTGCTTGACGGCACCCGGCGTTACGCTGAGTTCGTGAGGGCTACAGGGAAGCTGAATACGGAGTACGTGAAGCAGGCGGCAACGTTTTATGGCCCTTCGAAACACTATGAGGAAGCCTGGGAAGTGACGGCGCCATCAGGTATGCGCGATCTGAATGCCATTTCTCGTCCAGATAAATCCATCCCACCAGGGTTCAGGGGGTAGCGATGAAAAATATGATTGGTACTGGAAGCGCACTTGAGCGCCTGAAGAAAATTATCCCGGCCAGCGTTCAGCCAAAATTCACCAGCGTTGAAGAGTGGCAGGCGTGGCAGGAAACCGAAGGTCGTAAGCGGTCCGGAGAAATCGACAAGATGAACCAGCGCGCCCGCTCAGAAAAGATTTTTGGTCGTGCCGGCATCCAGGCACTGCATCGCAGTTGCTCGTTCGCCAATTACGAGGTGAAAGGGCCGGAGCAGCGCCAGGCATACAGCATGGCAAAAAGCTACGCGCAGAACTTCGGCGGCGGCAGCTTCGCAAGCTTTGTATTCAGTGGAGCGCCAGGAACCGGTAAGAACCACCTTGCCGCGGCAATTGGCAATCACCTGCTGGGTGCAGGCCACTCGGTTCTGGTAGTGACCATCCCCGACCTGATGCTCCGTGTTCGCGAGTGCTACGACGACGGGCAGTCCGAATCGTCCCTGCTAAACGACCTGTGTAACGTTGATCTCCTGGTGCTGGATGAGGTCGGTATTCAGCGCGGCTCCAGTGGCGAGAAGGTCATCATCAATCAAGTTATTGACCGTCGACTTTCCTCGATGCGTCCGGTCGGCATCCTGACCAATCTGAACCACGGCGAACTGGTGAACACCCTGGGCGCTCGCGTTATGGATCGTCTTCAGATGGATGGCGGTATCTGGGTGAATTTCGACTGGGAAAGTTATCGAAAAAACGTGTCGCATCTGCGTCCTGTTAAATAATTTCAGAGGAAAAACCATGGAAACCGTAATTCAAGCACTGGAAAAAATGGGCCGGGCGACATACCGCGAAGTTGCTGCACGTCTTGATATCGACCCGGTCGATGCGCTCACCATGTTACGTGAGCAGCGTGATCAGGGGTTATGCGATTTTGGAGACGGCGGCTGGTTCCTCGGTACCGTGAAAGGTCAGTCTCAGCAGTCAACGCCAAAGGCACCTGTTCATCCGGCGCCGCGTCTGAAAGGTGAGGAGCCGGAACCCGTTGATCCTGATGTCGTCCGACAGCAGCTGCGTGAGCAAGGGGCAATGACGACAGTTTCGCTGGCTGCGGCCGTCAATCGCAATGCCCGCGGAATGGTCTCTGTTCTTCGCGCGCTGGAGCGCCAGGGCGTTGTGGTGAAGAACGGGAAGGGCAAAGGCGTTACCTGGTCCCTTGCGGTTGTTACAGAACCCCTTAAGCAAGAACCGGTACCGGAGGCACCTGCCGCGCCGGAAGAAGCAAAACCAGTCGAACAGATCGTGAGTGAAATCCCCTCGTTCACCGAAGGGTGCGACGCAGTCGAAGCGGTACCAGCGGTGCGGGACATTTCTCGCGAAATCCGCCGCACCAGAAACAAGCTGGAGCAACTGACCAAACTGCGTGACGCGGTTCGTGTTATTGGTCGCCACAGAAATCTCGTGCAGCAGCTGACAGGGAGGGAATAACCGATGGCCAGAAAGAAAACCGACAGAGAACGCGCCCTGATCATCAACCGAATTATCGAACTGGTGAAGGAGCAGGGGCGCATCACCACGAATGACGTCGTTGCGATGTTCGGCCTTCACCGGACCACAGCGGATAAATATCTCCGCGTAGCGGTGGAGCAGGGTGGTCTAGTTCGCCACGGGCGCTGCGGTATCTTCCGTGACCTGCGGGCAACAATCGACTTTGACCTGAAACGTTTTTCACACAACAAGGCGGCGGCATGATTACCGAGAAAGACAACGTTTTTTATTGTGACTGCGGATTTTCTTTTGAGAGGGGGCGCAGCGGTGCGCATAGCTGTGAACTTGGTTTGCGTAAGAAACTTGCCGAGTCAGAAGCCAAGCTCGCTGCGCTGGCTGCGGAGAATGCGGGGCTGAAAAAAGTCCCGGCAACTGACAGCGAAACAATGCTGTTGGCTTTGGACGCATTCAACACGCACGGCTCCATGAGGCCTGATGTGGGCTTACAGCAGGCGATAAATGTCGTAATGCAACGTAGAGAAACCCCGGCCACCGATACTTTCCTAGCTGAAGTTCGGGCGCAAGCAGTGGAGATGTTCGCCAAAGAGATGCATGCAGATATCAGCGGTGATGATGCCCGCGAGTTCGCCGCCCAACTTCGCAAAGGAGCAGCATCATGAGCAATACCCTAAAAGAATAGCTCCTGAAGACCATTTCGGAGCTTGAAGAAGAGCGCGATGCAACGCCTGGCATCGTAAACGAAGATGCGGGCGCTTGCTGTGATGAAGTTAGCGCTGGAATCGCTCGAAGCGGGGACTGCCATTCTTTGCTGGCGTCGTGTGACCGTTGAGCCATACGGCCCTTAACCTTGGCATAACGGTAATTTTATCGGCTTCTCAAAACCCGTTGAGGGCATTGAGGACGAGTATTTACTCCGCCCCGCCAGCGCAGGTATCTGTTCCTGGTGAGCTGACACGCGAAGAGTACAAGTGTAGGTTCATGGAAGAGGACAACTTTGATGTCACTTTTCGTTGCGGCTGGAATGCCTGCCGCGCCGCCAATCTTCAGGGTAGCCAACCTGTAAGTAATAGTGATGAGTTGCCGCCGCAACAGCAGGTTGAATGATGGCTAAATCCCCAGCAGAGCACAGAAGTAATTCTCTATGGCCGGAGCGTAAAGGGTTTTATCCAGAAATGGCGGAATCAGTATTTTTCTGATATGGATTATGAGCTATTGTTTTAACAATAGCCCCCTCCTTTAACGTTTTTGTGAGTTAGCAGCACCTCTAACGGCACACATAAAATCACCAATACCAGCGCCGACGCTGTTCCCTTCGGCAACATAATCACCTTTGAAAGCTAACTTCCCATCCATATAGAAGAGTTTTATCTCTCCATATCCACTATCGCAGTCGGCATCTTTAATACTAACTTTGTAATACTCTACTTTTTTATTTTTTGTTTGATACATGAACAAGGCAGATGAATCACCTTTAACATTCCTGTATGTCCCTGCTTTTGCTGAAAAAACGCCATCATCAGCTGTGGTAACCTCAACCCAGTTACTTGTAGTTTCAGCAAAAGCGACACTCGCAACAAACAGAGCAGAAAAGCCCAGCGATGCGGTTTTCTTATCCATAATTAATATTCCATTTTTAATGTTTTGTTTGATTCTATCTTCGTCTCAAAAACCGTTCAACAAAACACCGCTTACCAACTTAAATGGGCACGGAGAGCCATTCAACCCCGTAGCCTTAGCAACGCAACGTGCGCGAGAATGCTTCGCTCGTGATTCGCTGTAAGAGAAGTTTCATTAGTGACGCAAAGCAAACCCGCTTCGGCGGGTTTTTTCTTTCTCATTAATCCGTTGCGGCAATGCTGTGCCTCCGCCATTCGCTGAGGCGCTGGTGAGGGCGAATCTTCCTGATCTTTGTGTGCCAAGAGAGTTGGCGGCCTGATGACAAGCGATATCGTATTGTGGTTAATATTGCTATCCTATCTGAGGAAAATCCTAATTATTAGGCTTCAGCTTTTTCTCGACACTCTGCTGAGGAATAATCTTGTCAGAAATATATCAAAGGACTAATCGTGAAAAAATTCCTTCTTCTGGGCATGGTGCTTCCAGTGTTATCAGGTTGCGTGATTAAAGAACAAACAAGATATGTAGAATCTCCAGTTGCTACCAATCTCAACAATCCGGCTGGTGCTGCCACAAAAAAATGCAGCATCACGAATTATAAAGAAGCAAAACTTGATAGCCAGTCTCCATCAGGGACTGTGATTATTGATTACGGTAATCGTTTCGATATTATGTTTGAAAATTTTGGAAACGGTGAGGTTTTCCATAGTCCTATACTGAATATTGCGAAAGAAAATATGATTATTGGCTATTCAGGGAGCATGATGTATAGCAAGGGAATAGGAAAGATGGCTGGGTTTTACGGAACCTATAATACAGAGTCAAAGTTCAACACCATATTCCAGTGCTATTAAGCAACGTATGTAAAAGCAACAAATAACCTGCCTTATTCGGCAGGTTTTTTTATGTCTAAAAGTTTATGTTTTTAACATTTTGTGCTCTTAACAGGTTGATCATTCTGAGTTTGCGGGTTACTGTATAAAAACACAGTATGTGCAAAGGAGGCCACCATGAAAGTTGAGTTAACCATTGATCGCACAAAGAAACTTCCTGATGGAGCAATGCCAGCGCTGGAAAAAGAACTGCTAAAACGGCTCCGGAATCAGTTCGAGGATTGCAGTCTGGTTGTTCGTCGTGCTGGTTCGGATGGGTTAAGCGTTTATGGTGGGGCAAAGGAAGCGAAGAAGACGGTTGAAGGTATCCTTCAGGAAACCTGGGAAAGTGCAGACGACTGGTTCTATTAAGGGTGTACTCAGGGGTAGCGCGCATTTTCAGAATACCGCAATTTGCGAATCCCTTTGATGCTGCTGCCGACAATTTCTAATCGCGTCTGTATGTCGCTCAGGGGGATTCCGTGGAGGGTGTAGTTCAGTCAGATCTGCGAGTGACCATAACCGATGGGAAAGGAAGGGAGTTGCTGTCCTTCAAGTTGGGGGCGGAAGAGCGCTATATAATTTCCACCAAAGATAGCTCCATAACTCACAGAAAACTAAGTAGGGATGATCGTTACTGGTCCAAAGAAACCATTATGGAAATTGTAAGGGAAATGGCTTCTAAAAATTGACTTGTCACTACGTACGCAATCATAATTCTTGAGCTGGCCTGAACAACCAGCAACCTGACCGCGATGCGCCACGGAGTGAACACCATGGCGCAGTTACAACTCATTAAGCAGTCCTCAGGGATCCTGATCCCGGCTACGCCGGAGACCAGCGATTTGCTGCAATCAAAAATCAAGCTCGGCGCCGTGCTGGTGGCCGACTTCAAACAGGTACGCAATCCTGCGTTTCATCGCCGCTTCTTCGCTCTGCTGAATCTGGGCTTCGAATACTGGGAGCCTACCGGCGGCGCAATCTCCTCCAACGAGCGCAAGCTGGTTACCGGCTACGCTAAATTCCTGGCTTCCTATGGCGGAAACGAAAGCGCACTGCTCGATGCCGCTGAGCACTATCTTGTGCAGGTTGCGAGCCGCCGCGTAACAAACGGGATCAGCCTCTGTAAATCTTTCGATGCATACCGCGCCTGGGTGACTATTCAGGCCGGGCATTACGACGCTATCAAACTTCCGGATGGCACACTTCAGAAGCACCCACGCAGTATTTCATTCGCCAACATGGACGAAATTGAGTTCCAGCAGCTGTACAAGGCCGCGCTCGATGTCCTCTGGCGTTGGATATTGTCAAAAGCGTTCAGAGACCAGGGCGAGGCGGAGAACGCCGCTGCGCAGCTCATGAGCTTCGCGGGGTGATGGGGATGAAGCATACCTGGTTTCATCATACCGATTGCACAACCCAGCAAGCCGAAGAACTCATGGCGGAATACCGGCGCCGCGGCGTAAAGGTAGAGCGCAGCCTGAACTCCGATTACATCACCTGGACCGTCAGCGCCCGGCTGCCTGAAGGCAATAAACCACCGCGTATAAATCGCCGGTGGCAAAACCGGATATGGGGGTGAGCATGGCTATTTATCGCAGCAAAAAATGGCTTGCCGCCGTTGGGCAGATCGAGCGTTGTGTTCTTTGTGGAGCATGGGGAACGCAGGTGGCACACCGGAACGAAGGGAAAGGCATGGGATTAAAAACCGATGACTGTGCGACAGCTGCGCTCTGCGTTTGCTGTCATGACAGCATTGATAACGGAAATAAGCTGAACAGGGAAGAGCGCCGGCAGCTTATGGACCGCGCGATTGTTCTGACAGTGATTGAAGTTGCCCGCCGCGGGCTGGTGGTGCCCGCATGAAAATTTACGAAATTACGCCGATTGGCAAACCACGAATGACCCAGCGAGACCGATGGCATAAACGCCCGGCAACGGCTGCTTACTGGGCATACAAAGAGCAGGTCCGGCTGCTGGGCATTAAATTGCCTGAAGCCGGATATCACGTCACTTTCGTTATCCCCATGCCAAAGAGCTGGAGCAAGGCAAAGCGGGAGCAATATGTCGGCCAGCCTCATCAACAAAAGCCGGACAAAGACAACTTGGAAAAAGCTTTGCTGGATGCAGTGTTTGACGAGGATAGCCATGTCTGGGACGGGCGGGTTACCAAAATCTGGGGAGAAACCGGGCAAATTATCATCGGGGAGGCCACATGAAGCCAGAAACGCTTGAGGTACTACGCGCGCGCTGGCAGCGCCTTCGCATTTACCGCTACCGGGGATCGGTGCTGGTGGATTACCGCATCTTCCGTAATTACATCAGAATTGAATCAAAGCAGAGGGGCACATGAAACTGGAAGCAGCACTTAAACATTTTAGTCCTCAGGGAATGCATATCAGCGAAGATGTAAAGGGAACCTCTCCGGATCGTCTCACCGGCACTGATGTTATGGCGGCCATTGGCACCACCAGCAGCCGTGCGCGCTTCGGCCTGGCTGCTTTCTTCGGCAAAGCCGGCATTAGCAAAACAGATGAACAACTCGCAGTTCAGGCGCTGGCGCAGTTTGCCATTAAAAACGCCCCTAAAAATGTCCGCAAAGCCGCTGGCGATAAGCTCGGAGCCTGCATGTTGACGCTGGCGCAGTTTGCTTTCGCGGAGTATTCCTGTTCGGCGGCTACCAGCGTGATGTGTCACAGCTGTTGTGGTACCGGCCGGACCACTAAAGAGCAGGTCACCCGCAAGGTTTCGTACCCTTGGGGTAAAGCGCCATACTGGGCCAGCCGCTCCCGTGCCGTTCGTCCGTCTGACTGGGAGCTGTGGACAGAGGTAACAGAGGTTGTACCGGCGGTCTGTGATGTTTGCGAAGGCAAGGGAACGATAAGCGCCCGTTGTCGTTGCGGCGGCATAGGTGAAGTGGTGGACCGTAAAGCAACGAAGGAACGTGGCGTACCAGTTTTCAAAACGTGTGAACGTTGCTCTGGTATTGGCTTCTCTGCTATCTCCTCGGCGACGGTATATCGCGTCATTCTGAAGCGACTCCCTGACCTTCATCAGTCATCATGGTCGCGTAACTGGAAACCACTCTTTGAAATGCTTGTGGACACGCTGCGCAAGTGGGAATGTCAAGCGGCTGTCGAATTCGAGAAGGCAACAACTTAATAATATGATCGAAGCAAATGACGACGCATTTTTGCATGTTAGGGTTGACTTTGCATAAAAATGTCCTGTATGATTTCCACAGTTGATTATTGCGACCAAATGAAATTAAACCCGCTTTAGTGCGGGTTTTTGTAGCTAATTCATTAATTTCCACAGACAAGATCAGCTATGTAAGCGGCTGCACTTGAGCCACCTTTAACATAATCATATTTTCCAGCAACTTTTCCGCTCATTTCATACATTGTTATTTCACCAAACTCATTTTTGCATGCTTTAGAAGGAATGGTGAAATGAGAGTAGAGAATTTTCGCACTGGAGTTCTTGGAAATTGGAACTTCTTGTATGATTATTGACCGAATACCTTTGTTTTCAGTCAATGAACGTTCCTTACCATAGAAGTTGAAATTGTTTGTATTTGTCAGAAAGATCCAGCCGTCAATTTTGTCAGCTGTGTATGCAGGAAGAGAAGAAATAGCTAATAAAAATGCTCCTGCTAACTTCAATTTTTTATGCATTAATGGTTTTCCTCGTTATCCATTTTTGACTGGTACGCTTAAAGATGACACATCATCATTTGGTGATCAGGTTATCGGCACCATTCGCAAGCTATTTAATTAAAATTTCTGGTCGTGATCCGGCGTGCCTTTGCCATATCCGCGTCATGAGTTACACGATGGGTCACAGAACCTTCCGAGTGTGAGCCATAGGAATATGGCAAAGCGATTTTTTACCGCGATGCTATAGTTAAAGTGGCATTCGATAATGCTCTCGATACTGAAAATACTGGGTGGGGAGACACCCGCTTCGCAGAGACAACTGCATGACCCATGACCAGCAACCCAATGCTGGTCTTTTTTTTCCACTGGTCAGTGCACGGAGCTTCTACCTCTGTGGTTCAAGGTTCGAATCCTCGATGGTGGACCATTAAGCACTACAACATTCGTTTACTGAAGGCTACCATCCGTCGGCCTTTTATATGCTCTTGACTATGCAAGCATGTTTTACAGAAAGGTGCTTGCATATGTCAGGCGACAAGAAAGATCCAAAGGGTAAAGCTAAGGGCGGGGTTGCCAGGGCGAAGTCTCTTACTAAAGAGCAGCGTTCTGACATTGCCAAAAAGGCTGCTGCTGCAAGGTGGAGGGATAAAATTCACAAAGCCACCCATATGGGTAATTTCAAAGATGAATTTGGAATAGATGCTGAGTGTTATGTCTTAAGTGATGAATCGAAAACCGCAGTAGTTACTAAGGCTGGACTTGCTCGACTTTTAGGTATCGGCAACTTCGCAAGGGATGTCGATAAACTACTAAGCGCTGGTTACATGAAGGAGTTTGGTGGTCCAAGTTTAAAATCGAAAATTGAAAATCCTATTAATTTTCAATATAGTGGGCAGTCCAAAAACATCAATAACGCTCATGGGTTTGATATTGATGTGATCGTTGATATCGGAAAGGCGCTGATAGATGCAAAAAGTGCCGATGCTCTGCCACCGTCTAGAATCCCTGCTGCCGATACAGCTCAAAAACTAATAAATGCTTCCGCTAAATCAGGTATAAAAGGCGTAGCCTATGCATTGGCCGGTTATCGACCTGAAGTTCAAGAGGTAATCGATGCTTTTAAGGCATTTGTACGAGAGGAAGCCCGCCAATATGAGAAAGAGTTTCCCGACGAGTTGTATGAGGAATGGTATCGGTTATATGGACTTAATCGTCCGGAAAAAGGCAGGCCGATCCGCTTTGGACAGTTGACTAATATGCAAATTTACGTCCCACTGGCTAAGAGTAAGGGGAAGATATTAGAGCAAATTCGCGCCAGTAGGGATGAGAATGGAAAGCAATCAGATAAGTTACACCTCTTCCTTTCTGAAATTGGCGTCAAGGCCTTACGACAACACATCGGCAAACTTCTTGGCGTTGCAGCAATGAGCGACAACAAAGAGGAGTATGAGGCCGGCATTGAAAAAGTTTTTGGCCGTATCAAGCCAGAATTATAAACTTTCTGCCCGGCCACCGCGCCGGGTTTTTATTGTCTAAAGTCTTTCCCAATACTGCCGATAATCTTCGTTCTGAAATTGAAAAAAATAAATATCTGCATTCGTTGCCCGCTCCCGTGCGGGCTTTTTTTATTCCCCTCATTACTGAGAGGATACACAGCTATATGAGGGGAGACCTATGTCCGATCCATTTTCCGGCACAGGGCTGGCCGGTTTAGCTTTGACTGGAGCCAGTGTTTACGGTCTATTGACCGGAACTGATTACGGTGTTGTTTTTGGAGCATTTGCAGGCGCAGTATTCTACATAGCGACAGCGGCTGACCTGAGTGTGTTACGTCGCCTGGCATACTTCTTCGTGTCGTATATCGTCGGCATTCTTTGTTCGGGGTTGTTGGGGGCAAAACTCACATCCTGGACGGGGTACACCGAGAAGCCTCTGGATGCTATTGGTGCCGTAATAGCTTCTGCGTTAGCCGTTCAAATCCTTACGTTCCTGAACAAGCAGGACATCGGCTCGCTGGTGGCGCTGATAACGCGCCGGGGAGGTTCAGGTGGTACTAAATGACCCAACAGCAACTATCAACGCGCTGCTCTGCGCCGGAGTTGTAATTACTCTGATGTTTTACCGCCGTGGTGATTCGCGGCATCGGCCATGGATTTCGCGTTTAGCCTGGCTGATTACCGTCACTTACAGCGCTGTACCGCTGGCGTACCTGTGTGGGATCTACCCGCATTCATCATGGGCCACCATTGCGGCCAATATCATATTCCTTTCCGTGCTGGTGGCCGTCAAAGGCAACGTTGCACGTCTGGTTGATCATCTGAGGCACTAATGAACCAATCACAATTTCAGAAGGCGGCTGGTATCAGCGCGGGATTAGCTGCGCGCTGGTTTCCGCATATCGACGCCGCCATGAAGGAATACGGCATCACCGCACCGCTTGATCAGGCCATGTTTATTGCCCAGATGGGGCATGAAAGCACCAGATTTACCCGACTGGTGGAGAACCTGAATTACGCGGTTGAAAACCTGGTACCGACGTTCGGCAGCCACCGCATCACTCAACAGCAATCCGCCGCACTTGGCAGAACGGCAACGCAACCGGCAAACCAGAAAGCGATCGCCAATCTGGTATACGGTGGTGAGTGGGGAAAAGAACACCTTGGCAATCAGGTCGCTGGTGATGGCTGGAAATATCGCGGTCGTGGGCTGAAACAGATTACCGGCCTGAGCAACTATCGCAGTTGTGGCCAGGCGTTGAAACTGGACCTTGTTACTCATCCGGAGCTGCTTGAAAAGGATGAATACGCCGCGCGCTCTGCCGCATGGTTCTATGCCTCCCGCGGTTGCCTTCTTCATTCCGGCGACATTGAGCGCGTGACACTGTTAATCAATGGCGGCCGCAACGGGCTGGATAAACGCCGTGCGCTGTTTAATCTGGCGAAATCAGTTTTGGTGTGAGGTGAGAGTGGGTATCGAAACGATAATCGGGCTGGCCGCACTGGTGATTTCCGCCATTGCAGGCGCTTTTGGCCTGGGCCATATTCGCGGCACCAGCAAAGCTGAAGCGAAAGCCGACCAGCAGCGCACCAAAGATAACGCAGCGGCAACGGTCGCAGCAGCCGAACGCCGGGTAGAAGCAACGAAAGAGGCCAGCAATGTACAGCAGACTGTTAACCATATGTCTGACGACGATGTTGATCGCGAGCTGCGGGACAACTGGACCCGTAAGGGTTGAGGTAGCCGATACGTCTTGCGACTGGGTTAAACCCATCTACTGCACAGCGCACGACTGGGATGTACTGGACAGGCAGACGAAGCGCGACATCCTGGCGCATAACAAAGCGTGGCAGGCGAACTGCAAGTAGGCCTTAATTGAAAGATAACTAAATAAATTTTCCAAATGGTCGTTATATAGAGAGTGTGTTTAATTAAGGGGGCAAACAATGCCTTTTCTCATGGTGTTCTTTGTTGTCATTATGGTGTTACTCCTCTGGAAGGCAGGAATACCCCAGGCTATCATTATGTTAATCATACCCATCATGTTTAGTACTTTGGGAGGTATGGTTGCCGCCGTGGGAGTAAGCGCGTTCGCTACACCTATTGTTGGAGTGCCTGTTGGAATCGTTGTATTTTTAATGTTGATGGGTAAGTTTTTATCCAGAAGGTAACCTAAATCCAATACTGAGGACAGGCATGTCACATGAATAGCTATGGCTTTCTTATGCGCATTCTTCATCTATTACAAAGCTCATCTGCTGGTTGCTAATGATGATAAAATGCAGAGTCCCATGGATTTTGGGGTAGGAAAAGCCTGGATATGATGCTAGAAATCATAACATTAAAAAGACCGTGAGATGCAGTATGAAAATCTTAGGATTGGATGAGTACAGAACCCTTCGTGAGGGAGGGACAATGAAGTATTTTGAACTGGAACGCATGCCTAACAGCACTTGGGTTGCCATTTTCGAAAGTTTGTTTGCCGAAAAGGATGAAAAGGCGTGGGTAGAGGGTTACTGCATTGTGACGAACTGCTCAAACAGTGAAGTATCCACCCGGTTCATATACTTGAAAGAAAAGTGCGAAGAAGCGAACTCTATATACAGGGTTAAGCATTCTGCACTATAACTAATTAAATAAACTTAAACTCCTGGTGATTTGTTTGCTGCCATTTTCACTTCTTTCAGAATTGAATTCAGGTGTATGAGTTAAAAAAGACTTTTGGGATATTAAAGGTAACGTAAATCACAGGCAAAAGATTCGTCAATGTGATTGAGTGTTCATGGGACTAACAATCTTCTCTTGTAAGGAATTATGTGTAGAAGGAGATTTTATGGCACAGCTATTGATTTTTGCTGATGATGAGCCTGCTAAGTTGCTGAAAATTCGAAGTTATCGGAGCAAGATTCTTTATCTGTATGCTAATGATGAGGTGAGGTGTTTGGATGTGGTGATTTTTTTTTCAACTTTTCTGAAAGGCGAAAGTGGAGCCATATTGGTGGCAGCCGACAGATACGTGAGCAGGAAAGAAATTATCGAGGCTTATGATGCTCTGATTGGTTGAAAGCAGCGAGACTGGCGCGTAGCAGTAGGATGGGTCATGCTTGGTTCTATACGTCAGTAGAGTGATACAGGAGTTCATATCGGCCAGACGAAGCGTGATGCTACTTTAATCCAGCGGGTGAGCGCTTAATATTGTTTGTCCCAACGGTTCGAACCCATTTCTGATTACCACATTCAAGCCACTGGCACTCGCTGGTGGCTTTTTTTATTGGAGTGAATAATGGCAAAACCGGACTGGGGAGAGCTTCAGCAACGGTTCCTGTCCGAACATGCCGCAACCGGCGTATCACCAAAGGAATGGTGTGAAGCGCAGGGACTGAACTACGCTACCGCCCGTCGATATATCAAAAAAACTTCTGCGCAAAAACCTGCGCAGAAAAAAGTGCGCATTGCGCAGAAAGAACAAAGCGCAAATGAGCTGATGGATGATGATGGACTTACTGCTCAGCAACGCTTATTTGTTGCGGAATACCTAAAGGATGGTAACGCCACACAAGCAGCTATCAGGGCGGGTTACAGCAAAAAATCCGCTGAACAAATTGGTTATCAACTCCTTCAGAAAACTTCAGTTGCCCAGGCTATTGCACAACAACAGAAAGCCTCCATTGCGCGCACGCTTGGCGGTGCCGATGAAGTCCTCGCGCAGATGTGGCAGCTTGCCACCTTCGATGCAAACCAGCTATCGCAGTATCGCCGCGGCGCGTGTCGTTACTGCTGGGGATTCGGTCACCAGTACCAGTGGCGCGATATGGTGGAGTTCGAAGAGAAACGACTCGAAGCGCTTGAGCGGAAAAGTCGCGAGCCCGCTGATGTTGGTGGCTATGGCTATGACCATAATCGTGAGCCTAACCCTGCCTGCCCACGCTGTAACGGCGATGGTATCGGCCAGCCTTACTTCGCTGATACGCGTAAACTCTCGCCAGTCTCGCGACTCGCTTACTCCGGCGTAAAGGTCGGAAAGAACGGCGTCGAGATAACCGCTATCAGCCGTGAGCGTATGTTCGAAGCCGTAATGAAACGGCTTGGCCTGGCGGATAGCGAGTTCGCTCAGCGTCTCCAGCAGATCGAAATCGACCGCCGGCAGCTGGAGGTTGAGAAACTCCGCAAAGAGCTGGCCGGTGATGGTGATGGTGACGAACCGACCCCAGTTCAGATCAATATCAACGTAGTGGACGCGAGGGCGGAAGATGGGGATCAGCCCGACACTTAACATTCCTCAGGCGCGTTTCCTCGCGATGCAGCACAAATTCAAAGCCTACGTTGCCGGGTTCGGTTCCGGTAAGACGTGGGTGGGTTGTGGCGGCATCTGTAAGGGGATGTGGGAGCACCCTAAAATCAACCAGGGTTATTTCGCGCCGACGTACCCGCAGATCCGTGACATCTTCTACCCGACGATTGAGGAAGTGGCCTTTGACTGGGGGCTGAGCGTCATAATCAATGAGGGGAACAAAGAGGTTCACTTCTACGAGGGGCGACGATACCGCGGAACCACAATCTGCCGCTCAATGGAGAAGCCAGGCTCGATAGTTGGTTTCAAAATCGGTAATGCGATGGTGGATGAACTGGACGTCATGGCGGCTGCCAAAGCGCAGCAGGCCTGGCGAAAAATCATCGCCCGTATGCGTTACAAAGTCGACGGGTTGCGTAACGGCATCGATGTAACGACTACGCCGGAGGGCTTCAAGTTCGTCTACCAGCAGTTCGTGAAGGCGGTCCGCGAAAAGCCTGAGCTTTCTGCTCTGTATGGGCTGATTCAGGCCAGCACGTTCGACAACGCGAAGAACCTGCCCCCGGATTACATTTCCTCGCTGCTGAGTTCTTATCCTGATGAACTGATTCAGGCATACCTGCGCGGGAAGTTCACCAACCTCAACAGTGGGACCATTTACCACACCTTTAACCGTAAACTGAACAACTGTTCTGACGAGATTCAGGATGGGGATCCGTTGTTTATCGGTATGGACTTCAACGTAGGGAAAATGGCCGCGATTGTTCACGTAAAGCGTAACGGGCTACCGCGCGCGGTTCGCGAACTGGTGAAAGTCTACGACACGCCGGCGATGATTAAGCGTATCCAGGAAGAGTTCTGGCGATATGAGGATGGGCGTTATGTGAAGAGCCGGGAGATTTACATCTACCCGGATGCGTCAGGCGACTCCCGCAAATCGCAGAACGCCAGCAAGACGGATATTGCCCAGCTTAACGATGCCGGCTTCAGTGTCATCGTTGATGATGCCAACCCGCCGGTTAAAGACCGCATTAACTCAATGAACGCCATGTTCTGCAACGCCAACGGTGAGCGCCGCTATCTGGTCAACGTCCAGAATTGCCCGGTCTACACCGAGAGCCTCGAGCAGCAAATCTGGGCGGCTAATGGCGAACCGGATAAATCAGCGGATAACGATCACCCCAATGATGCTGGTGGGTACTTCATTGTGAAGGATTACCCCATCGTGAAACCGGCATACTCAATCACCATGGACACCACTTTCTGATATGGCAAACGACGACATCACCTGGGTTCGACCAGAACACCGGGCGGCTTCTGCTGCCTGGCGGAAATACAGAGACTTTTGCAAAGGCGCTGAGGCCGTAAAAGCGGCGGGCAATAAGTACTTGCCTTATCTCGATCCAACCGATAAATCCACGCGCAACCGTAAGCGCAACGAGGACTATCTGCGCCGCGCTGTATTTTACGCCATTGCCGGCAATACGAAGATCGGCATGCTTGGCATGGCGTATCGCAAAGACCCAACGTTTAACGGCCCGGAGAAGCTGAAATACCTGCTGGATAATGCTGACGGGGCGGGTACCAGCATTTATCAGCAGTCGCAGCTGGTGGTTGAGAACGTGCTGGAGGTGGCGCGTGATGGGCTTTACGTTGACTATGCAGAGGCATCAGACGAAGCGATCATTCTCCGCTATCCGGCAGAGAACATCATCAACTGGCGAACAAAGCGAATTAACGGACGCGATCAGCTGGTACTGGTGGTCCTGCGCGAATGCGTAGAAGAGCCGGATGGTTACGCTTACAAGGACGAAATTCAGTACCGCGAGCTGGCGCTGGAAGAAGGGAAGTTTATCTGCCGTGTATGGCGCCGGGCAGGTGGCACCGCAAGCGGAACCTACAGCGTTGACAGTGAATACCACCCTAAGCCGAAAGGGAAGGACTACTGGGACGAAATCCCGTTCACCTTTGTCGGTGCTCAGAACAACGATCCCACTATCGATGATTCACCGCTGGCCGCGCTGGTGGAGATAAACCATGGCCATTATCGAAACAGCGCTGACTATGAGGACAGCGTGTGGTTCTGTGGTCAGGTGCAGCCGTATATGACTGGGCTTGATACCAACTGGCGAGATCACCTTGAGAAGACCGGAGTAAAAATTGGTTCCCGTTCACCGCTAATGCTTCCCAAAGATGGCTCGTTTGGCTATGCCCAGGCGCAGCCGAACATGCTGGCTAAAGAGGCCATGGACAGCAAACGCGATTACATGGTGCAGTTGGGCGCCAGGTTAATTGAGCAGAACGCCACGGCGAAGACTGCAACACAGGCAAGCGGTGAACAGAGCGCATCAACATCAGTGCTGGGTATCTGCGTTTCAAACGTTTCCGAGGCTTACACGCTGGCGCTGGGCTGGTGTGCGAAGTACCTCGGAATTAAGGACGAATCGACGAGCTACACCATCAACCAGGAATTTATCGCGAAGGTTGCCGAATCCGGGATGGTTACCGCGATTGTTAATGCATGGCAGTCCGGCGCACTGCGCGATACTGACATGATTCGGGCGCTTCAGAAACTCGACCTCATCAACCCGGCAGACAGCCCGGATGATGTGATTGATGCGCTCCGCAATCAGGCGCCCTCATTGACCGGGGGCTGATATGGCAACAGTCAACGAAAGTTTGCGGGATGAGGCCATTACCCATTCCGTCTGGATTAGCCGCTATGCGACGGGCGTGGCTAACCGAATGGTGAAGCTGCTCAACGAGACAGACGCAGAACTGTCTGCCCGCCTGCTGGATGCACTGGATCGGCTCCCGGCTGATAGCTTCACGGTTACACGTCTGGAAAGCTTGCTCGGCAGCGTACGCGAACTTAACCATCAGGCTGTCGCTTCGATGCAGTCCGGGCTGGAAGGGGAACTGCTTGCGCTTTCCAGGAATGAGGTCAGTTATCAGCTGAGCCTGTTCGATTCCCTTCTTCCCTCACAGGTGCTGGCACGCTACCCGCTACAGGGAATCACCGCCGATATGGTTTATGCCGCGGCGATGGCTCAGCCATTTCAGGGGCGCCTGCTGAGTGAGTGGGCGGAGAATCTGGAATCGGACAGGCTGGCGCGGATCGTAAACGCTGTACGCCGTGGCTATCTTGCTGGCGACACGGTTGAATCCATCTCCCGAAGCGTGCGCGGTCATGCCAATAAAGTCTATCGCGACGGCGCGCTTCAGATGAGCAGGGCAAACGCCGCAAGCATCGCTAAAACAGCCGTTAATCATCTGGCTGCCACCGCGCGCAACAGCTTCACCAGCGCCAACAGTGACATCGTGAAGGGTAAGCAGTGGCTGTCTACGCTGGACAATAAAACCAGCCACGACTGCATTATTCGCGACCTGCTGCGATACACGCTGGATAATAAACCGATCGGGCATAAAGTACCTTACCTGCAAGGGCCCGGGAAAATTCATTTCTGCTGCCGTTCTACCGAAACCCTGATTCTTAAGTCGTGGCGCGAACTCGGTATCGATATCGATGAAATGGACGATGGTACCCGCGCCAGCATGGACGGACAGGTATCGGCGAAAACCACGTATCTGGAATGGCTGAGGCGACAATCGGCGCAGCGACAGGATCAGGTTCTGGGTGCCGAGCGTGGCCGTCTGTTCCGCGCGGGTGAAATCGACCTGGCTGATATGTTCACTGACAAAGGCGAGTGGATCAGCATGGAGCGTCTTAAGCAGCTATCAGGCGCTTGAACCTGACAACCATCACTTTCTACACGCCCTGGCATCCGCCGGGGCTTTTTTATGGGCGAGGCCCGACAAAATCCCGAGGGGAAATTATGTTAATTCGAAACATGCTTCTGAAATATTACGCACCTGAAAGCGGCGGTGAGGGCAGTGGTGGTGGCGGTATCGAAATCACCCCCGAAATCCAGAAGCTGATTGATGAGCGTGTGACCAGTGAAGTTACAGG
The DNA here is from genome assembly GCF_049237785.1 of Enterobacter cloacae complex sp. SHL022. NCBI lineage: Bacteria > Pseudomonadati > Pseudomonadota > Gammaproteobacteria > Enterobacterales > Enterobacteriaceae > Enterobacter > Enterobacter cloacae complex sp. SHL022. Next base: position 45,728 of record NZ_JBMKJH010000016.1, read on the forward strand.
CCTGAAATCAAAAAACTCTGAGTTGCTGGGCACCATCAAGCAGCAAAAAGAAAACCTGTCACGTTTTGACGGTATCGACCCAGACGCTGTACGCGGCATTCTCCAGCGTTTTTCTGACGATGAAGAGGCGAAGCTTATCGCCGCCGGAAAAATTGACGAGGTGCTGGATAAGCGTACCGAGCGCATGCGTGCTGACGTTGATAAGCAGATCAAAGCGGCGAACGAGCGCGCGGAAAAAGCTGAAGCGTTCTCCAACAAATTCCGGGATCGGGTTCTCGGGGATGCAATCCGTGCAGCAGCCTCCAAAGCGGGCGCGCTGCCTGAAGCTTCTGACGATCTTATTCTGCGTGCCAAAGGCACATTCCAGCTCAACGACGAAGGCGAGGCCGTAGCAGTTGATGCAAATGGCGATGTTCTGTTCGGCAAAGACGGCAAAACCCCACTAAGCCCGCTTGAATGGGCGGAGTCTCTCAAGGAGACGGCTCCACATCTGTTCCCGCGCGCAGAAGGCACGGGCGCGGGTGTACACAAGCCAAACGGTGGTGGAAGCCTGAAACGTTCCGAAATGAGCGCCAGCGACAAAGCGGACTACATCCGCAAACACGGCCAGCAGGCCTTCCTCAAACTTCCGAAATAAGGGATTCAAACCATGGCAACGACTGTTAATTCCGACCTGGTTATTTATGACGATCTGGCGCAGACCGCGTTTCTTGAGCGTCGCCAGGACAACCTGGAAGTGTTCAACGCTTCCTCCAACGGTGCGATTTTGCTGGATAACGAACTGATTGAAGGTGATTTCCGCAAGCGAGCCTTCTACAAAGTGGGCGGTTCTATCGAATCGCGTGACACGAACTCCACCGATAAAGTGACCGGCAAGAAGATTGGCGCCGGTGAATCCGTATCCGTCAAAGCACCGTGGAAATATGGCCCGTATGAAACCACCGAAGAGGCATTCAAACGCCGCGGCCGCTCTGTCGACGAATTCTCCGAAGTGATCGGCGTTGATGTGGCAGATGCCACGCTGGAAGGCTACGTGAAATATGGTCTGAAAGCACTGACTGCGGCGATTGGTGCTAACACCGACATGGTCGTAACCGCCGACATTGCGACCGACGGTAAAAAGACCCTGACGCGTGGCCTGCGTAAATACGGCGACAAGTTTAACCGCGTGGCTCTGTTCGTGATGCACTCTGCGACCTACTTCGACATTGTTGATGAGGCGATTGCCAACAAAATCTACGAAGAAGCTGGCGTGGTGGTTTACGGCGGGCAGCCTGGCACGCTGGGTAAACCTGTGCTGGTAACCGACACCATGGACGCTGATGCGATCCTTGGGCTGGTGGCCGGCGCAGTGACTGTTACCGAGTCTCAGGCACCAGGCTTCCGTTCCTACGATATCAACGATCAGGAAAACCTTGCGATTGGCTATCGCGCTGAAGGTACCGTGAACGTTGAACTGCTGGGCTACAGCTGGGATACCGCCAAAGGTGATAATCCTGACCTGACCGCCATCGGTACCGCGGGCAACTGGAAGAAACACTTCACCAGTAACAAATCCACTGCGGGCGTTCTCATCAAACTGGAATCCGCGGTGGGGGAGTAACTCTGTCAGCGGATAAAACCTCCGCAACTGCTGACAGCACAGACGCGGTAACTGTTTCTCTTAAGTACACGCTGAATGGCTCCGGTGTATCCGGTAAAACCGTCGCGTGGACTTCCACAGGCGGCACGCTTAGCACGGCCAGTTCTCAAACCGGCTCTGCTGGTGGTGCAACGGTGAAACTCACATCAGACGTTGCTGGCACCTTCACGGTAACCAGCACGGTTGAAGGAGTGGCGAAAACCACTGATGAGATCACCTTCACTGCGCCTGCCGGAGAATAACGAATGGGGCGAAAGCCCCATAAACAGGATGATTCGATGATCAATACCGATATCACCTCTCCTGATGCCAACAGCTACGTCAGTGAAGAGGATCTTGCCTCATTTGCGGAAATACGCGGCATTGAACTGCCTGGCAAGCTCACACCTTTGCTGATTAAGGCAATGGATTACCTGGAGGGGCTGGACTGGGTAGGCTCAAAAGCTGACCCGAGACAGGCTCTGGCATGGCCACGCGTGAATGTCGTTCTGGATGAACATGATTTCCCGCCGGATGAAGTTCCACGGCAGGTTTTAACCGCGCAGTGCATGCTGGCGGTAGAGGCAATCGACGGAGATTTACTCTCCAGCGTGCGCGAAGCCGCTGTGAAAACTGAACGTGTGGAAGGTGCTGTCACCATGACCTATGCGGTCGCAGATGGTGAAGTTTTCACGCCGTCCTATCCTGCTGTCATGGCGCTGTTAGGCGACCTTGCTGGTGGTCGAGGTTTCGCCATCAATGCATTTGCAGAGAGGGTCTGATATGGCGATTGATTACCTACGTATGCAGGCCAGAACAACGCGCATGCTCAGGCAGAACGGAGCGTTATACAACGTCACCCGCAAGGGTTCAGTAACGGTTATCGGTGGAGTCGAGCATAAAACGGATGATGTTCAGTTTACTGCGATCGGCGTTAAAACGGAATACGCACCCGGCGAAATAGATGGAACGGTCATCGTTAACGGCGACGTGCAGATCGTTTTTACGGCAGAGCAGGAAATTAAAATCGGCGACGTAGTCGATATTGATGGCACAGCCCACCGGGTTATCAAACCCAACCCGGCAAAACCTGCCTCGCTGGTACTCTGCTACAAAGCGCAGTTGAGGGCATAGCATGGGAGAGAACACGGCATTCCTCGCTGAAATCACAGCATTCGTCAATAAGGCGAAAACGAATCAGGAAGCAGTGGTGCGCGCCGTCGGAATCAAAATTCTTAACCAGCTGGTGGTGATGTCCCCAGTGGGCAACCCGGAGTTGTGGGAAGTTAACCAGACAGCCGTTTCCTATAATCGCGCTGTTTACGACCATAACGAGGCGCAGCGGGCAAATCCCGACAACCTGACCAAAACCGGGCGACTGAAGAAAAAAGCCCGGGTGGTGGATGGGATGGATATCAAAGCACCGCCGGGGTATACGGGCGGACGCTTTCGCGGTAACTGGCAGGTATCGTTTGATGCTCCGACAACTGATGAAACGGGACGAATAGACAAGACCGGCGACCTGACAAAAGCAGCCGGGAACTACACGCTGTCACTGTTCAAAGTCGGGATGAAGGCCATTTATTTCTGCAACAACGTCCCGTATGCATACCCGCTTGAAATGGGGCATTCCACACAGGCACCGGGCGGAATGGTCCGTATAACCGCTGCTGAGTTTCAACGCTTCTTTGAGGAAGCTATCAAGGAGGTGTCCTGGTGATTCCTGATATTGCATCTGCACTGGCCGCCAGACTGGGTACCTGGGCCGATGCCGAGGGCATTTCAGTTGCATGGGAGAACGTGCCGTTTACACCTCCTGCTAACGACATATACCTGGCCGTACACGATATGCCCGTTACGCCGCGGACAATCGATCTCGGATTGCGCTGCCGGACTTATTCAGGCGTGTACCAGATCAATGTCGTGGCGCCAGCCGGCTTAGGCCGTACCTCAGTCGTTTCTCTGGCGGGCAGATTAGTGGAATTGTTCCCTGAGGGGCAGGAAATTGCAGGAAGTGACTTCACCTGCTGGATCACCAGCACGCCAGCAATTTTTCGCGGTATCCCGACAGCTGTTTCCTACACCATTCCCATCAGCCTGAACTACCGGGCCGACATCATTAACTGACCCCGTCAAAATCATCGGCCATTGTGCCGGTTTTCTAATTTCACAGGAGTAACCATTATGGGCTTCGCACTGCCTAACGGCGCTCATGTTTATCTGGCCTCGGGCTACGGCCCAGCCATTACTTTCACCGGCGCGACGAATGCTGAGCACGCGGTGATCACCGTCAGCTCCGCGGACGATATCGCGGTCGGTGATATCGTTCACGTGAACTGCAACTGGTCGGGTATTGATAACGTTATCGCGAAAATCGACGCGATTGCGGAGAATGCTGTCACTCTTCGCAACATCAATACCACCAACAAAAACAAATACGCGGCTGGCGGCGGTTCCGGCTCTATTCGCAAAATTGAAGAATGGACCGAACTGCCACAAATCACTGAGGTATCGAAATCCGGTGGTGATCAGAACACCACGCAGATTCAGTTCCTCAGCGATGACCGTCAGCGCAACCTGAATACCTATAAATCTGCCGTCTCTCAGACTTACTCGATCGCTCACGATTCAAGTCTCCCGGTATATCCGTTGCTGCGCCAGCTGGATGAAGACGAAGAGACTGTGGCGGCTTATATGTACGTTCCGAAGGCGAAGGAGAATCGTTACTGGGCGGCCACGGCATCTTTTGACGACACGCCGACCACGGCGGTGAACGAAGTCGAAACGGTAAGCGTCGTGCTGAACCTGCAATCGCCAGCAATGACGTTCTACAAAATCACAGGCGCCGCGGCATAAGCCAGGCATAACGATAGTCTAAGCCTCCTCCATGGAGGCTTTCTTTCACTAAGAGGCAACGATGGCGACTAAATTCACCCTTCAGCCCAAACCAACTTTTAAGGCCAACGTCTCGATCCCGCGCGCTGGCGATGAGGATGGCGTGCTGACATTCACATTCAATCACAAGCCACTCAAAGAACTGGCGGATCTGGAGAAAATGGAAGGCAAAACCGCCACTGATTTTCTGATGGAAATCATTGCTGGCTGGGCACTTCCCGATGCATTCAACGCGGAAAACCTGTCGGTGCTGCTGGAAAACTATCCGGCGGCAATGAAGGCAATCCCGGAAACCTACTACCGAGAGTTGATGGGGCAGCGCGAAAAAAACTGATAGCGGTTGCCTCTGCATTCTATACGCCTGAACCCACAGCGGCAGACCTGGCACCCTATGGGCTTACGCCGGATGACTATGACGATCAATACATCGACGTCTGGCCAGATGTATGGCCTTCATTCCTGGTGTTTCAGGCTGTCAGCACGCAGTGGCGCACGGGCATGGGAGGCGCATCAGGTCTTGATTACAACGTGCTGCCCTGGGTGATGCGCCTGCACAACGTCGACGACGAGGCAACCGCGCTTTCGGACATCCGAATCATGGAGTGCGCCGCACTAAAAGTTATGCATAAAGAGAGGGCGGAATGAGTAACGACATCGCCACGATTTCCCTGCGCGTAAATACCACTGAGCTGGAGCGTGGTAACCAGGCACTGGATCGCTTTCAGGAGACTGCGTCCGCCGCGGCAGGTAAAGCGGATGACCTGAACAGTACGTTCCGCACCGGGATCGACAACCAGAAAAAAAACAGCGAAAGCCTGAAACAGCAACGGCAGGAACTGCAAAACCTGCTGAATAAAATCAGCCCTGTTAACAAGGCGCTGGACGAGCTGGATACCATTCAGGAAAGCCTGTCTAAATTCCGGAGCAAAGGTCTGGTGGGTGACGAGGATTTTACTCGTTACAACAGCGTGCTTGAGACGACCCGCGCGAAACTGGCGCAGGTCATGGAATCTGAAACAGCAGAGGGCCGAGCTCGCATTGAACAGGCACAGGCAGCGCAACGGGCAACTGCCGCAGGCAAAACTTTTATCGACTCACTTGAGGACCAGGTTGCAGCTATCGGAAAAACCCGTGCAGAGTTACTCGAACTGAAGGCGGCCCAGCTTGGCGTGTCGGACCGCGCTGCGCCAATGATTGCCCGACTAAAAGAGCAGGAAGAGTCCTGGAAATCTGGAGCTATCAGTGCGGGGCAGTACCGTAATGCCATGCGTTACCTGCCAATGCAAATGACGGATATTGTGACCTCACTGGCCTCCGGTATGCCGGTTTATATGGTTGCTATCCAGCAGGGGGGGCAGCTGCGTGATTCCTTTGGTGGGGTGGGGAACGCGCTAAAAGCGATGTTATCCATGGTCACCCCGGCGCGTGTAGCGATTGGTGGTCTGGCCGGTGCAGTTCTCCTTGCCGCGAAGGCAGGATCTGATTACTTCACTGCCTATGACGAAATCAATAAAGCTATCATCCGCACCGGAAACATTGCCGGTACGTCAGCGCTACAGATTATGGCATCCTCCCAGTCAATCTCTGCTTCAACCGGGGCTACGGTGGGCACTGTCCAGAGTCTGATGACAGAGTTAGTTGGTATCGGCTCAATGTCTCAGCAACAGCTTGAGAAAGCTACCAAAGCGACAGCGCTGGCAGTTGAAACTGGTATTGTTTCGGCTCAGGACATTACCAAGGCTTATAAGGATATTGAAAAGGATCCGGTTAAGGCTCTTCAGAACCTTAATGAGCAATTCAACTTTCTTACCGTTTCACAGCTTAAGCACATTGACGATTTAGTTAAGCAGAAAGACCAGACCGCTGCCGTTACTCAAGCTATGGATTTGTTTGGCGACACGATGGCAGAGCGTGGAGAGCAGGCTTACGACTCGCTGACACCATTTGGCCGCCTGTGGCTTGATATCAAGGGATGGGCGTCTGAGGCTATGCAGAGCATCGGTCAGTGGGTGGCTGAACTGGCATCAAACACGCTAAAGGAATTTAACGCAATTTATTACAGCGTCGCGATAGTTTTCCAGAAGCTGAACCAGATTATTTCTTCTTCTATCGCGGCTGCGATTAATCTCGTTCCTGACTGGGCGAAAACTGATACTTTGCAAGGATGGCAGGACTATAACGAACAAATGGCCGGCGCTTATGGTAACAGCGTATCTCAGCTGAAAAAGGACTGGGACGCAGCTGACATTAGCGCAGGCAAGTACCTCGATACATCCCGCAAGATAAGCTCCGCGACCACTGAGAAGGATCGGCAGACAGTCGCTTCGTTTGGCAAAAAAACGAAAACAGGAAAACAAGGCACTGTGTCGGCTGGCGACCGCAGTACTGACACTGCTCAGGCCGAATTGCTGGCGCTTCAGGCGCAGTTGCGTGCTCTTCAGCAGTATAAAGGGCTGAACGACACTATCAGCCAGCAGCGCAAAGATCTGTGGACCACTGAGGCGAAATTTCAGGTGCTGGAAGAAGCCTCGCGTTCACGTTCACTGACGAAGCAGGAACAATCCCTGCTGGCGAGTAAAGACCAGGTGCTTCAGTTGGCACGGCAGAAAGCCCTGTTGGGTGATCAGATTACCGCACAGGAACAGCTGAACAAGCGAATGGATACCTCTCAGAAATATGTTACGCAGATGGCTGAGAAACAGGCTGCTTTGGTTGGTGGAGCTGGAATGAGCGAGCGGTTAGCTCAGCGTGAACTCGCGAAAAGTCAGCTTGCCGCAGGTTGGGTGAACGCCGGCGGTTCTCTGGAGGACGTTGGTTATCAGAAGCAGCTCAAAGCGGCGAATAATTACTATGCCGCAGAGGACAGGTTGCGTGGCGACTGGTTGACCGGCGCGAAAAAGGGCTGGGCTGAATTTGAGGACTCCGCAACCAATGTTTACTCCCAAGTGCAGACGCTCACCAGTAATGCGTTCGCCGGCATGGCCAGCACTCTAACGGACTTCTTTACTACTGGAAAAGCTAACTTCTCAGATTTCCTGACAACCTTTTTGAAAGGAACTGCCCAGATGCTGACACAGTTGGCGCTGGTCAACGGAATGAAGTCTGCCTTTGGTGGGACCTCATTTGGTTCATTTTTTGGATTTTCTGATGGTGGCGCAGTTCCGGAATTTGATACTGGCGGCTACACGGGGGATGGAGGAAAGTATCAGCCAAAAGGCGTGGTGCATGGTGGCGAATTCGTATTCACCAAGGAGGCAACCAGTGCGCTGGGTGTTGGCAACCTTTACGCTTTGATGCGAGGTGCTCAGGGCTATGCAAACGGCGGGTATGTTGGTACTGCGCCAATGTATGGGCTACGAACATCAGGTGCTGGCGGCGTTAATGTCCAAACTTCCGTGGTGGTACAGAACCAGGGCAACCAGCAGCAATCTTCCGGGAGTAACGACGCTATTTCACGTGCTTACAAGCAGACTATCGATCAATCTGTTCGGGCAGGTATTGCGAAACAACTTCAGCCTGGCGGCCTTATATGGAATGCAACAAAATCAAGATAAGACGCTTCGGTGTTTTTTTTGATCATATTATTCATTGTGTTAAGATGTTTCCGATTGCAATTAAAGGAAACGTACAATGAAGAAGGTAGTGGCCTTAGCTCTTGGGGCTTTAATGTTGTCTGGCTGTACTGTTCGTGTTGCTGATATGACCGTTGGTAGTACCAAAAATTACAACCTGAATGCAGCTAAGTTTGAAAAAGGTCAACGTGTGACTGGTGAAGACAAAGCTCCAATTGTTATTTTCCCGCTGGGCATTCCAAGCGTTAAAACTGCAATGGATCGGGCTATTGAAAAAGATAAGTGTTCCGTAGGCTTAAGCGATGTTGTTATTTATCAATTAAACCACGCATTTCTGTTCGGCACATATGGTTACCGTGTTGAAGGCACGCAGATTATCGACAAGTCTCAGCTTGGTTGTGAAACCCGCTAATCTTCTTCTCATACTGTCACAAGCCACCTTCGGGTGGCTTTTTTTATGGAGCAAACATGGCCCTGGAAACGTTCACCTGGCGGACGCAGATACAGGCGGGAATGGAGGGAACGTTTAGCCATAAAACCCGCTCTGCAACCTTTGGCGACGGCTATGAGCAGATCGCCGGGGAAGGCATTAACCCTGAAAAACAGTCATGGCCTGTCACGCTCACGGGCAAAAAAACGGACATGCTTCAGGCCCTTAAATTCTTTCGTTCTCACGTCACAAAGGCATTTATCTGGACATCTCCAGTTGGCGAAACTGGTCTCTACCGGATTGAGGCCGAATCAATCAAGTCACAGCCCTTATCCAGCAACGTTCTGACTATTTCCGCAACATTCAAACAGGCGTACGCACCATGATCACAGCAGACTATCAAAGCCTTGAGCCCGGCAATAAAGTCCGGCTTATCGAAGTTGATGGCTCTACGTTCGGCGTGGATGATGTACTGCGATTTCACGCGTACAACCTCCCGCACACGGAAGAAGAAATCGCCGCTGCTGGCGGTGATGAATCAAAGCTGAAGGCGAAAAGTATCTGGTGGCAGGGGGAAGAATATGCCGCCTGGCCGTATCAAATTGAAGGGCTTGAAGCCTCCACAGACGGCAACAGCGCCCAGCCAACGCTCACGGTTGCAGATATCGATAGCAAGATTACAGCGCTGTGCCTTGCTTATGACGATATGCTACAGGCCAAAGTTACTATCCATGACACTTATTCACATTATCTAGATGCGAAGAACTTCCTCGCTGGTAACGCAACAGCTGATCCGCAACAGGTCAGAAAACGAGTTTTTTACATCGATGGCAAAAGCAGCGAAATTCCGGGCGAAAGTATCGAATTCGTACTCGATAGCCCGATGTCTTTGCAGGGTAAGATGATCCCCACGCGCCAGCTTCATTCCCTGTGCACCTGGTGCATGCGCAATAAGTACCGAACCGGTGACGGTTGCGATTATGCCGGAACCAGATACTTCGATAACAATAATAATCCTGTCGATGATCCCTCGCTTGATGTCTGTAACGGCACGCTCACGGCGTGCAAACTTCGCTTCGGAGAGAATGAAGAACTGCCGTTCGGTGGTTTCCCGGGTACTTCACTAATCAGGAGCTAATATGCGTCAGAAAACCATTGATGCGATTATGGCGCATGCAGCCGCTGAATATCCTCGTGAGTGTTGTGGTGTCGTGGCGCAAAAAAGCCGTGTTGAACGTTATTTCCCTTGCCGGAACCTTGCCGCGGCACCGGAGGAAAATTTTGTCCTCTGCCCGGAAGATTACGCAGTTGCTGAGGACTGGGGTACGGTGATCGCCATCGTTCACAGCCACCCTGACGCCACTACGCAGCCGAGCGAACTGGATAAAGCGCAATGCGACTCAACGCTTTTACCCTGGCATATCGTGAGCTGGCCGGAGGGGGATTTAAGGACCATCCAGCCGCGTGGAGAACTGCCGCTGCTCGAGCGCCCGTTTGTGCTTGGTCACTTTGACTGCTGGGGGCTGGTGATGAGCTATTACCGGCAAACGTACGGGATAGAGCTTCACGATTACCGGGTCGATTATCCCTGGTGGGAAAACGACTATCCGGACAACTTCTATCAGGATTGCTGGTACGAGTGCGGATTCCGTGAATTCGACGGGCCGCCGAAACCTAGCGATATGGTGATCATGCAGGTTCAGGCTGATAAGTGGAATCATGCGGGGATTCTGCTGGAAGGCAACATGCTACTGCATCACCTTTATGGACATCTGAGCCAGCGCGTACCTTATGGCGGATACTGGATGGAAAGGACCATGAAGATACTCAGACATAAAATTTTATTAGGGTGCGGTTAAAATCTGAGCATCTCCATTCAGAGGGGGCGAAATACTACAGCAATCTTTGTTGTTCTGCATTCCAACCAAGCCATACATTTTGTGCAAAAAGTGCTATTTATGCCATTCTTGAAAGCTCAGGACGGCTCATAGGCACCGCCTATCTCCTGAGAACGTGGCAATAGTTTACTATTACCTGAGGGGTAAATTCTGCGAAAAGATGGTTAACTTGCAAAGTGGCCGCGATAAATTTCGTCGAACTTGCATCTATCTTCAGACATGGGCCCATTGCTCAAATATGACGAATGGTATTAAATTGTCCTCAACCACTCGAAGTGGTCATGAAATCTTTGGGTGTGTTTACATCCTACAATTTAAGAAAGCACTGCCAAACGTGCATGAGGGTGATAATCATGGGTCACGCATTAAAAAAGGCAGATCGCTTGTACATTCCGCCTCGTGACAAATCCACGGTGGCGAAACCTCGTGCAGCGATCAGCGAAACATGTTCACATACTGGTCAAGTTAAAAACGCCTTTGAGTTTGGGTTTGCTCGTTACGAGAAGGCGATGGAAGAACTTTCAAAGGTCTGAGTAGAAACGGATGACGATAGAGTATGTTGAGGGAGTCAATTATCTTTCCATTGACGATATCGTTTACATCAACAGGTCTCTGATCGAGACTCAGACGCCAAATGAACCAATAGGCGTCCTGAATCCGAATAACCTCAGCTCTTCACAGTCACGACCAAGTACCATTCGATATTATGAGCAGACAGACGATATGTTTCGTCTGTCTGCTGTTCTAATTGAAAGCCTGATCCAGAATCATCCATTCGCAAATGCAAACAAACGCACTGCCATGATGGCTGGTTACGTATTTCTGTTGCTGAATGGATATGAGCTTACAGCACCCAGTGATGAGGTCGTAACCATCGCTGAGGGGTTGGCTCGTAAGGATTATTCAGTGGATGACTTGGAAAATTGGTTGTGTCACTGGTCTCGAGAGTACGATTCAAGAACGTTATGTGCAACTGGCGGAAATTCGCTACAGGCTCTCGTGGCAACCTCACACTACATCCGAATCATATCGAACAAATGAATCCGCTGAGAGGCGGTTTTTTGCTGACTAATACTGAATAATATAACCCGCTTCGGCGGGTTTTTTTATGGGGTAAATATGGCAATTTCACTCGATAAAGAACCGCTCAGAACCGTCCGGCTTTATGGCGTGCTGGGCGCCACCTTCGGGCGTGAATATCGTTTATCAGTAGCTTCACCAAAAGAGGCCATCCGCGCCCTGAGCGTTATCGTGCCGGGTTTTGAGCGTTTCCTGAATACCAGTAAGCAACGAGGTTTAACTTATGCGGTATTCAGCGGGAAACGAAACCTCGTAAACGATGAGCTCAGTATGGACAGGAGCACAGAGGAAATCCGCATCGCGCCGGTGATCATCGGCAGTAAGCGAGCCGGGGTTTTTCAGACAATCCTCGGGGTTGCCCTTGTCGCTGTTGCTGCGTTCGTCACGGGAGGGGCCGCGATCGGGATTGGTGGGACTGCTTTTGCTGGTGGATGGGGAGCTGTGGCGGGGATTGGGGCATCAATGGCGATCGGCGGCGTAGTCCAGATGCTTTCTCCACAGACTACCGGGCTAGCCAGCAAGCAATCAGCAGATAACCGCGCCAGCTATGCATTTGGTGGAGTGACGAACACAACCTCGCAGGGAAACCCTGTCCCCATTCTCTATGGTAAGCGGCGAATCGGCGGCGCTGTTGCTTCTGCCGGGATTTACGTAGAAGACCAGCAATAACAAATATTTGTCAATCAGGCCACCTTCGGGTGGCTTTTTTTATGGGCGCGATATGGCTAAAACAATTACCGGACGTAAAGGCGGCAGCTCGAGTTCCCGCACTCCCGTCGAGCAGCCCGATGATCTCCAGTCCGTTGCGAAAGCGAAAATACTGATGGTTCTCGGTGAAGGGGAGTTTGCTGGTGGGCTGACTGCGAGGGATATCTATCTTGACGGCACACCTTTACAAAACGCTGATGGTTCCGAGAACTTCAGCGGTGTCGTGTGGGAGTTTCGCCCAGGGACACAGGCTCAGGATTACATTCAGGGGATACCTGGCACAGAAAATGAAATCAGCGTCGGTACCGAAATATCCAGCGAAACAGCCTGGACGCATACCTTCACCAATACGCAGCTTTCGGCGGTTCGCCTGCGCCTGAAGTGGCCATCTCTTTTCAAACAGCAGGATAACGGGGATTTAGTAGGGTACTCCATCAACTATGTGGTGGAGCTTCAGATGGACGGTGGTAGCTGGCAACAGGTCCTTGATACTAATGTGACCGGGAAAACCACATCAGGTTATGAACGCAGCCATCGTATCGATTTACCGAAAGCTGGCAGTACCTGGACCATCAGACTGCGCAAGATTACCGCTGACGCAAATAGTGCCAAAATCGGCGACACGATGACGCTTCAAAGTTATACAGAGGTCATCGATGCCAAACTGCGCTATCCAAACACAGCTCTATTGTACATCGAGTTTGATTCCAGCCAGTTCAATGGCTCTATTCCACAAATCGCCTGTGAACCACGTGGACGTGTCATCCGCGTACCGGATACTTACGATCCGGAAACAAGAACTTATAGCGGTACGTGGCTTGGGACATTCAAATGGGCCTGGACTGATAACCCCGCGTGGATATTCTACGACCTGGTGGTTAGCGACCGTTTCGGGCTTGGGGATCGTCTCACAACAGCGAACATAGACAAATGGACACTTTACCAGGTTGCACAGTATTGCGATCAGATGGTGCCGGATGGCAAAGGCGGAAGTGGCACCGAACCACGTTATACCTGCAACGTCTACATTCAGGAACGCAACGACGCTTATACGGTCCTGCGTGATTTTGCTGCTATCTTCCGCGGGATGACCTACTGGGGCGACGACCAGATTGTGGCGCTGGCGGACATGCCGAGGGATGTTGATTTTACATACACGCATGCGAACGTTATCGATGGCCGGTTTACCTATTCCAGCAGCACCACAAAGAACCGTTATACCAATGCGCTCGTATCCTGGTCTGATCCCGATAACGCCTATTCTGATGCGATGGAACCTGTTTTTGAACAGGCGCTGGTTTCGCGTTATGGTTTTAATCAACTTGAGATAACAGCTATTGGTTGTACCCGGCAATCGGAGGCGAACCGAAAAGGGCGATGGGGGATCCTCACCAACAACAAAGATCGCGTTGTTACTTTCAATGTAGGGGAAGACGGTAACATCCCACAGCCTGGCTATGTAATTGCTGTAGCCGACCGAAATCTTTCCGGACGTGACCTTGGCGGCCGTGTTTCAGCGGTGAATGGTCGTATTTTGACGCTGGACAGGGCGCCAGATGCATCTTCGGGCGACAGGATGATTATCAATCTGCCATCAGGGGTTGCGCAGTCACGCACCATCCATTCGATAACGGGCAATAAAGTAACCGTTACGACTGCTTACAGCGAAACACCTGTGACTCAGGCCGTGTGGGTCATAGAGTCTGATGAACTCTATGCACAGCAGTATCGCGTTATTACGGTAACTGATAATAATGACGGCACGTTCACAATCGTCGGTGCAAATCATGATCCGGATAAATATGCCCGAATCGATACCGGAGCCATCATTGACCAGCGGCCGGTGAGCGTGATCCCGCCTGGCAATCAGTCACCACCAGACAACATCGTAATCAGTTCGTTTTCAGTAGTGCAGCAGAATATCAGCGTCGAAACAATGCGCGTGAGCTGGGACCAGGCGCAGAACGCTATCGCCTATGAAGCGCAATGGCGCCGCAACGACGGGAACTGGGTTAACGTGCCGCGCAGTTCCACCACGTCATTCGACGTTCCTGGAATTTATGCCGGGCGTTATCTGGTACGGGTGCGCGCCATCAATGCCGCAGAAATTTCTTCCGGGTGGGGCTATTCAGAAGAGAAAACGCTGACGGGTAAAGTGGGCAATCCGCCGAAACCGGTCGGCTTCATCGCTTCTGATAATGTGATTTTCGGTATTGAGCTGAGCTGGGGATTCCCGGCGAACACCGACGACACGCTGAAGACGGAAATTCAGTACAGCCTGACCGGGACGGAAGACGATGCGATGCTTCTGGCAGACGTACCCTATCCGCAGCGCAAGTATCAGCAGATGGGCCTTAAGGCAGGGCAAATTTTCTGGTACCGCGCGCAGCTGGTTGACCGCAGCGGAAACGAATCAGGGTACACTGACTTTGTGCGCGGACAGGCCAGCATTGATGTATCCGATATCACCGATGCCATTCTGGAGGACATGAAAGGCTCCGATACATTCAATGACCTGATCGAGAACGCGGTAGACAGCAATGAAAAAATTGCTGGCATGGCTGACGACATCAAACAGGCCAACGACGAACTGGCGCAACAGGCGCAGGAAATCGCCAAAAACGCCCAGGATATCGGGAAGGTTCAGACCAGCGTTACAAACCTGTCGAGCACGGTCGGAGATGTGTCTTCTTCTCTGAGCGAGCTTGAGCAGACAGTGGCGACGGCCGATACCGCACTGGGTCAGCGTATCGATAATATCAGCGTGTCTGTGGACGGCATGACGGGGGGAGTGAAGAACTTCGCTATCGCGATTATTCAGGGCAACCTGGCGCAGGTGGCCGCGCGCAAAACGCTGTCTGCATCCGTCGCCGGTAACAGCGCGAATCTGGACCGCATTGATGAAGTGATTGTCAACGACAGGGAGGCAACGGCGCGCTCGCTGCTGATCCTGCAGACGGACGTTAACGGCAACAAGGCATCCATCAACAGCCTGAACCAGACGTTCTCCGATTACCAGCAGGCTATGGCCACGCAGGTAAACAGCATCACGGCGACGGTGAACGGGCACACTTCAGCGATCACCACCAACGCGCAGGCCATTGCGAACGTCAACGGCGACCTGAAGGCGATGTACAGCATTAAGGTCGGGTTATCCAGCAATGGTCAGCTTTACGCGGCAGGGATGGGGATCGGCGTGGAGAATACGCCGTCCGGCATGCAGTCGCAGGTTATCTTCCTGGCTGACCGCTTCGCCGTTACTCACCAGGCCGGAGCGACCGTTACGCTTCCGTTCGTTATTCAGAACGGGCAGGTGTTCATCAGAGACGCACTGATAGGTGATGGCACCATCAGCAACGCCAAGATCGGCAACTACATCCAGTCCAATAACTATGTTGCTGGCTCAGTCGGGTGGAGGCTGGATAAGGGCGGTACGTTTGAGAACTTCGGTTCGACAGCTGGTGAGGGGTCCATGAAACAGACAAACCAGACAATCAGCGTGCGGGACTCCAGGAATGTGTTGAGGGTGCAGATCGGGAGAATCACGGGAACATGGTAACGGGAGGCTTCTTACGGGGCCTCTTTTTTTTCAGGAGGACTGGATGGCGGAATATGGTGTTCAGACATGGGACGCCTCAGGCAATGTAAATAACTATGGTGTTAAGCCTGTCAGCGTTTGTGGCTATCTCCAGCTGGCCCAGAACCAGAAAACAGGCTCTTACACCGTAGCGCTTCCACCGGGTTGCAGGCTGACCTATTTTCAGAGCATGAACGGCGATCAGTTTGGAACGAGTCGGAGGAAGATCACCATTTCGGGGGGAACAGCAACAGTGTCAGCAGTAGGCGATACCGACTACTCAGCAGGGACTGAGCCTGCGGCAGCGGCTTATCTCATTTTCCAGATCGAGAGGGCATAAATGGCGGAGTATGGCGTTTTACTGACGACCACGAGCGGGGAAGTATGGGTGACCGCGAACAGCTCGCCAATCGCTCTTCAGGCGCGAAAGACAGCGGCACTTCAGGGAACATCGGGGTTCAATACCAAAGTGACGCACACATTCCCCGCAGGTCAGCCTGTTGTCGCCTTCGTTCATTGCACGGTTGAGGTCGAAATCACCCAGACGATAAGCGGGAACACCATCACGATTGATTTTCTCAGACCGAATGCAACCGGCACAGCGTACGTTTATTTTTTCTCTATTTTCCCGCAGACAAAGCCAGACTACGGGCTGGCTGTGTGGGATGCATCAGGGACGCTGATTTTAACAAACGAAACGCGCACGCTGAGCGATGTTGTCATCCTCGGTACCGCCGGGGTGGATGCCAGCTCAGGATACAACATCAATACAACTCTGGCGGGGAAGTGGGCCTGTATGCCTGCCATGCTGGGGCTAATTACCGGGGTTATATCGGCTGGCGGTCAGCCGCAGCCATACATGGCCATATACAAGAGCATGGCAAAACTTGAGGGAAGCAATACGCGGATATTCGCCAGACCGCAGACAACCCCCGGCGGCAACCTTCAAAACGTCGCGTATTCGAA
>NZ_JBMKJH010000017.1:0-28899 GCF_049237785.1 Enterobacter cloacae complex sp. SHL022
GACGACGGTCTGCGTTTCGCAATCCGTGAAGGCGGCCGTACCGTTGGCGCGGGCGTTGTTGCTAAAGTTCTCGGCTAATCGCTGATAACATTTGACGCAATGCGCAATAAAAGGGCATCATTTGATGCCCTTTTTGCACGCTTTCACATCAGAACCTGGCTCATCAGTGATTAATTTTGTCATAATCATTGCTGAGACAGGCTCTGCGGAGAGCGTATAATACGAAAAGCGAATAGCATTTCGATTGGTTTGCCTCGCACTCGCGGGGTCAAAATGTTTGTAGAATACTTCTGACAGGTTGGTTTATGAGTGCGAATACCGAAGCTCAAGGGAGCGGGCGCGGCCTGGAAGCGATGAAATGGGTAGTTGTAGCCGTGCTGCTGATTGTGGCGATTGTCGGCAACTATCTTTATCGTGACATGATGCTGCCGCTACGCGCGCTTGCAGTGGTAATTCTGATTGCTGCGGCGGGTGGTGTCGCGCTGTTGACGACGAAAGGCAAAGCGACCGTTGCGTTTGCCCGCGAAGCGCGTACCGAAGTCCGCAAGGTCATTTGGCCGACTCGCCAGGAAACATTGCACACCACGCTGATTGTAGCGGCGGTAACCGCTGTAATGTCACTGATCCTGTGGGGACTGGATGGTATTCTGGTTCGCCTGGTATCCTTTATCACTGGCCTGAGGTTCTGAGATGTCTGAAGCCCCTAAAAAGCGCTGGTACGTCGTTCAGGCGTTTTCCGGTTTTGAAGGCCGCGTAGCTACGTCGCTGCGTGAGCATATCAAATTACACAATATGGAAGAGTTATTTGGCGAAGTTATGGTTCCGACCGAAGAAGTGGTTGAGATCCGTGGCGGCCAACGTCGCAAAAGCGAACGTAAATTCTTCCCGGGTTACGTGCTGGTTCAGATGGTGATGAACGACGCGAGCTGGCACCTGGTGCGCAGCGTACCACGCGTGATGGGCTTTATCGGCGGCACATCTGACCGTCCGGCGCCAATCAGCGACAAAGAAGTTGATGCGATTATGAACCGCCTCCAGCAGGTGGGTGATAAACCGCGTCCGAAAACGCTGTTTGAACCGGGTGAGATGGTTCGTGTTAACGACGGTCCGTTTGCTGACTTTAATGGCGTCGTCGAAGAAGTGGACTACGAGAAGTCCCGCCTGAAAGTTTCCGTTTCTATCTTTGGTCGTGCGACCCCGGTAGAGCTGGACTTTGCTCAGGTAGAAAAAGCCTAAGCAGCGATCAAAAAAGCGACGATTTAATCGTTGCACAGGGCGCGAGATTGGAATACAATTTCGCGCCTTTTGTTTTTATGGGTCCCGACCCGTAAAACGAATTTTATTCACGGGGAGCCTCTCCGAGGCGTTATTACCCAATCAGAGGATTTTAGAATGGCTAAGAAAGTACAAGCCTACGTCAAGCTGCAGGTTGCAGCAGGTATGGCGAACCCAAGTCCACCAGTTGGTCCAGCTCTGGGTCAGCAGGGTGTGAACATCATGGAATTCTGTAAAGCGTTCAACGCCAAAACTGAATCCATGGAGAAAGGTCTGCCAATCCCAGTTGTAATCACTGTTTACGCTGACCGTTCTTTCACTTTCGTTACCAAAACCCCTCCAGCAGCAGTTCTGCTGAAGAAAGCAGCGGGCATCAAGTCTGGTTCCGGTAAGCCGAACAAAGACAAAGTGGGTAAAATTTCCCGCGCTCAGTTGCAGGAAATCGCGCAGACCAAAGCTGCCGACATGACTGGTTCCGACATTGAAGCGATGACTCGCTCCATCGAAGGTACTGCACGTTCCATGGGCCTGGTAGTGGAGGACTAAGAAATGGCTAAACTGACCAAGCGCATGTCCGTGATCCGTGACAAAGTTGATGCGACCAAACAGTACGACATCAACGAAGCTATCGCTCTGCTGAAAGAACTGGCTACCGCTAAGTTCGTTGAAAGCGTTGACGTTGCCGTTAACCTGGGCATCGACGCTCGTAAATCCGATCAGAACGTTCGTGGCGCAACTGTACTGCCACACGGTACTGGCCGTTCCGTACGCGTAGCTGTATTTGCTCAGGGTGCAAACGCTGAAGCTGCTAAAGCTGCCGGCGCTGAACTGGTAGGTATGGAAGATCTGGCTGATCAGATCAAGAAAGGCGAAATGAACTTTGACGTTGTTATTGCTTCTCCAGATGCAATGCGCGTTGTTGGCCAGCTGGGCCAGGTTCTGGGTCCACGCGGCCTGATGCCAAACCCGAAAGTGGGTACTGTAACCCCTAACGTTGCTGAAGCGGTTAAGAACGCTAAAGCAGGTCAGGTTCGTTATCGTAACGACAAAAACGGCATCATCCACACCACCATCGGTAAAGTGGACTTTGACGCTGACAAACTGAAAGAAAACCTGGAAGCTCTGCTGGTTGCGCTGAAAAAAGCAAAACCAACTCAGGCGAAAGGCGTGTACATCAAGAAAGTTAGCATCTCCACCACCATGGGTGCAGGTGTTGCAGTTGACCAGGCTGGCCTGAGCGCTGCTGCAAACTAATGCCTTTACGTGGGCGGTGATTTTGTCTACAATCTTACCCCCACGTTTGCTAACAAAAGTTAGCGGCTAAAAGAATTGTTCGTTGGAGCCTGGCCTATCCAGGCCTCCGTCGAAGACCGCAGGTGTTTCGCAAGAAACTTAATCCCCTGCGTAGACGGTGACAGAACGCTAAGATTATTTTAAATACTCTGGCTTGTTTCTGCTCACCGTATTAAGACGCTCTTCCCGTTGGGTCGAGTGAAGTGAGTTCCGGAACATGAGTTCCGGCAAACATCCAGGAGCAAAGCTAATGGCTTTAAATCTTCAAGACAAACAAGCGATTGTTGCTGAAGTCAGCGAAGTAGCCAAAGGCGCGCTGTCTGCAGTAGTTGCGGATTCCCGTGGCGTTACTGTAGACAAAATGACTGAACTGCGTAAAGCAGGTCGTGAAGCTGGCGTATACATGCGTGTTGTTCGTAACACCCTGCTGCGTCGCGTAGTTGAAGGTACTCAGTTCGAGTGCCTGAAAGACACGTTTGTTGGTCCGACCCTGATTGCATACTCTATGGAACACCCGGGCGCTGCTGCTCGTCTGTTCAAAGAGTTCGCGAAAGCGAATGCAAAATTTGAGGTCAAAGCTGCAGCCTTTGAAGGTGAGTTGATCCCGGCATCGCAAATCGATCGCCTGGCAACCCTGCCGACCTACGAAGAAGCAATTGCACGCCTGATGGCAACCATGAAAGAAGCTGCGGCTGGCAAACTGGTTCGCACTCTGGCTGCTGTACGCGATGCGAAAGAAGCTGCTTAATCGCAGTTATCTTTATAAAGCATTTGCTTACGTATAAACTTATTCTGATTTTCAGGAACAATTTAAATGTCTATCACTAAAGATCAAATCATTGAAGCAGTAGCAGCTATGTCCGTAATGGACGTTGTAGAGCTGGTTTCTGCAATGGAAGAAAAATTCGGTGTTTCTGCTGCTGCTGCTGTAGCTGTAGCTGCGGGCCCGGCTGAAGCTGCTGAAGAAAAAACTGAATTCGACGTAATTCTGAAAGCTGCTGGCGCGAACAAAGTTGCTGTAATCAAAGCAGTACGTGGCGCAACTGGCCTGGGTCTGAAAGAAGCTAAAGACCTGGTAGAATCTGCTCCAGCTGCGCTGAAAGAAGGCGTGAGCAAAGACGACGCAGAAGCACTGAAAAAATCTCTGGAAGAAGCTGGCGCTGAAGTTGAAGTTAAATAAGCCAACTTTTCTGGTTGCAGCCTAAGCAATTAGGCTGATGGCTGGTGACTTTTTAGTCACCAGCCTTTTTGCGCTGTAAGGCATCAGCAGCATTTCACACTGTTTGACTGCTGGTTGTCCTGACAATGCTTGTTTCTATCGACGACTTAATATACTGCGACAGGGTGCTCGCTCTGTGTAAATCGCAATGAAATGGTTTAAGCGTGATAGCAACAGGTATTGCGGAAAGTATTCAATTTTCCGGTCCACAAAATGGTGTTGCACAAACTGTCCCTTCGTCGGACAGATGGGTCGACTTGTCAGCGAGCTGAGGAACCCTATGGTTTACTCCTATACCGAGAAAAAACGTATTCGTAAGGATTTTGGTAAACGTCCACAAGTTCTGGACATTCCATATCTCCTTTCTATCCAGCTTGACTCGTTCCAGAAGTTTATCGAGCAAGATCCTGAAGGGCAGTACGGCCTGGAAGCAGCCTTCCGTTCCGTGTTCCCGATTCAGAGCTACAGCGGTAATTCCGAGCTGCAGTACGTCAGCTACCGCCTTGGCGAACCGGTGTTTGACGTTCAGGAATGTCAGATCCGTGGCGTGACCTATTCCGCACCGCTGCGCGTAAAACTGCGTCTGGTGATCTACGAGCGCGAAGCGCCGGAAGGCACCGTAAAAGATATTAAAGAACAAGAAGTCTACATGGGTGAAATTCCACTCATGACGGACAACGGTACTTTCGTTATCAACGGTACTGAGCGTGTTATCGTTTCCCAGCTGCACCGTAGCCCGGGCGTCTTCTTCGACAGCGATAAAGGTAAAACGCACTCTTCCGGTAAAGTACTGTATAACGCACGCATCATTCCTTACCGTGGTTCATGGCTGGACTTCGAATTCGATCCAAAAGACAACCTGTTTGTCCGTATCGACCGTCGTCGTAAGCTGCCTGCAACCATCATTCTGCGTGCACTGAACTATACCACTGAGCAGATCCTGGACCTGTTCTTTGAGAAAGTGATCTTTGAAATCCGCGACAACAAGTTGCAGATGGAGTTGGTGCCGGAACGTCTGCGTGGTGAGACCGCGTCGTTCGACATCGAAGCCGACGGCAAAGTGTATGTGGAAAAAGGTCGCCGTATCACCGCGCGCCACATCCGCCAGCTGGAAAAAGATGATATCAAACACATCGAAGTTCCGGTTGAATACATTGCAGGAAAAGTAGCCGCGAAAGATTACGTTGATGAATCAACTGGCGAGCTGATCTGCCCGGCGAACATGGAGCTGAGCCTGGATCTGCTGGCTAAGCTGAGCCAGGCTGGCCACAAACGTATCGAAACGCTGTTCACCAACGATCTGGACCACGGTCCGTACATCTCTGAGACTGTACGCGTCGACCCAACCAACGATCGTCTGAGCGCGCTGGTCGAAATCTACCGCATGATGCGTCCTGGTGAGCCACCAACTCGCGAAGCGGCTGAAAGCCTGTTCGAGAACCTGTTCTTCTCCGAAGACCGCTACGATCTGTCCGCGGTTGGTCGTATGAAGTTCAACCGTTCTCTGCTGCGCGACGAAATCGAAGGTTCCGGTATCCTGAGCAAAGACGACATCATTGAAGTGATGAAGAAGCTCATCGATATCCGTAACGGTAAAGGCGAAGTGGACGATATCGACCACCTCGGCAACCGTCGTATCCGTTCCGTAGGCGAAATGGCGGAAAACCAGTTCCGCGTTGGCCTGGTACGTGTAGAGCGTGCGGTGAAAGAGCGTCTGTCTCTGGGCGATCTGGATACCCTGATGCCTCAGGATATGATCAACGCCAAGCCGATTTCTGCGGCAGTGAAAGAGTTCTTCGGTTCCAGCCAGCTGTCTCAGTTCATGGACCAGAACAACCCGCTGTCTGAGATCACGCACAAACGTCGTATCTCCGCACTCGGCCCAGGCGGTCTGACCCGTGAACGCGCAGGCTTTGAAGTTCGAGACGTACACCCGACTCACTACGGTCGCGTATGTCCAATCGAAACGCCTGAAGGTCCAAACATCGGTCTGATCAACTCCCTGTCCGTGTACGCACAGACGAACGAATACGGTTTCCTCGAGACCCCGTATCGTAAAGTGACCGACGGTGTTGTTACTGACGAAATTCATTACCTGTCTGCTATCGAAGAAGGCAACTACGTTATCGCTCAGGCGAACTCCAACCTGGATGACGAAGGCCACTTTGTAGAAGATCTGGTTACCTGCCGTAGCAAAGGCGAATCCAGCTTGTTCAGCCGCGACCAGGTTGACTACATGGACGTATCCACTCAGCAGGTGGTATCCGTCGGTGCGTCCCTGATCCCGTTCCTGGAACACGATGACGCCAACCGTGCATTGATGGGTGCGAACATGCAACGTCAGGCCGTTCCAACTCTGCGTGCTGACAAGCCGCTGGTTGGTACCGGTATGGAACGTGCTGTTGCCGTTGACTCCGGTGTTACAGCAGTTGCTAAGCGTGGCGGTACCGTTCAGTACGTTGACGCATCCCGTATCGTTATCAAAGTTAACGAAGACGAGATGTATCCGGGCGAAGCGGGTATCGACATCTACAACCTGACCAAATACACCCGCTCTAACCAGAACACCTGTATCAACCAGATGCCATGTGTGTCTCTGGGTGAGCCAGTTGAGCGCGGCGACGTGCTGGCAGATGGTCCGTCCACCGACCTCGGTGAACTGGCGCTCGGTCAGAACATGCGCGTAGCGTTCATGCCGTGGAACGGTTACAACTTCGAAGACTCCATCCTCGTCTCAGAGCGTGTGGTTCAGGAAGATCGTTTCACCACCATCCACATTCAGGAACTGGCATGTGTGTCCCGTGACACCAAGCTGGGGCCAGAAGAGATCACTGCCGACATCCCTAACGTGGGTGAAGCTGCGCTCTCCAAACTGGATGAATCCGGTATTGTTTACATCGGTGCGGAAGTCACCGGCGGTGATATTCTGGTAGGTAAGGTGACGCCGAAAGGTGAAACCCAGCTGACGCCAGAAGAGAAACTGCTGCGTGCTATCTTCGGTGAGAAAGCGTCTGACGTTAAAGACTCTTCTCTGCGCGTACCAAACGGTGTTTCCGGTACGGTTATCGACGTTCAGGTCTTCACTCGTGATGGCGTTGAGAAAGATAAGCGTGCGCTGGAAATCGAAGAGATGCAGCTCAAACAGGCTAAGAAAGACCTGTCTGAAGAACTGCAAATCCTCGAAGCAGGTCTGTTCAGCCGTATCTATGCGGTGCTGGTTGCCGGTGGCGTTGAAGCTGAGAAGCTCGACAAACTGCCACGCGATCGCTGGCTGGAACTGGGCCTGACCGACGAAGAGAAACAGAATCAGCTGGAACAACTGGCTGAGCAGTATGACGAACTGAAACACGAGTTCGAGAAAAAACTCGAAGCGAAACGCCGTAAAATCACTCAGGGCGACGATCTGGCACCAGGCGTGCTGAAGATTGTTAAGGTGTATCTGGCTGTTAAACGTCAGATCCAGCCTGGTGATAAGATGGCAGGTCGTCACGGTAACAAGGGTGTTATCTCTAAGATCAACCCGATCGAAGATATGCCGCACGATGCTAACGGTACGCCGGTAGATATCGTACTGAACCCACTGGGCGTACCGTCTCGTATGAACATCGGTCAGATTCTGGAAACCCACCTGGGTATGGCTGCGAAAGGTATCGGCGATAAGATCAACGCCATGCTGAAACAGCAGCAGGAAGTCGCGAAACTGCGCGAGTTCATCCAGCGTGCCTATGATCTGGGTACCGACGTTCGTCAGAAAG
The DNA here is from genome assembly GCF_049237785.1 of Enterobacter cloacae complex sp. SHL022. Lineage (NCBI taxonomy): Bacteria > Pseudomonadati > Pseudomonadota > Gammaproteobacteria > Enterobacterales > Enterobacteriaceae > Enterobacter > Enterobacter cloacae complex sp. SHL022. The sequence goes on from NZ_JBMKJH010000017.1 coordinate 7,543, forward strand.
TCGACCTGAACACCTTCAGCGATGAAGAAGTGCTGCGTCTGGCAGAGAACCTGCGCAAAGGTATGCCAATTGCAACGCCGGTATTCGACGGTGCAAAAGAAGCTGAAATCAAAGAGCTGCTGCAACTGGGTGGTCTGCCAACGTCTGGTCAGATTACGCTGTTTGACGGCCGTACCGGTGAACAGTTCGAGCGTCCGGTAACCGTAGGTTACATGTACATGCTGAAACTGAACCACCTGGTCGACGACAAGATGCACGCTCGTTCTACCGGTTCTTACAGCCTGGTTACTCAGCAGCCGCTGGGTGGTAAGGCTCAGTTCGGTGGTCAGCGCTTCGGGGAGATGGAAGTGTGGGCGCTGGAAGCATACGGCGCAGCATACACCTTGCAGGAAATGCTCACCGTTAAGTCTGATGACGTGAACGGTCGTACTAAGATGTATAAAAACATCGTAGACGGCAACCATCAGATGGAGCCGGGCATGCCAGAATCCTTCAACGTACTGTTGAAAGAGATTCGTTCGCTGGGTATCAACATCGAACTGGAAGACGAGTAATTCTCGCTCAAACAGGTCACTGCTGTCGGGTTAACGCCCGACAGCAGAGTGTGCTAACTCCGACGGGAGCAAATCCGTGAAAGACTTATTAAAGTTTCTGAAAGCGCAAACTAAAACCGAAGAGTTTGATGCGATCAAAATTGCTCTGGCTTCGCCAGACATGATCCGTTCATGGTCTTTCGGTGAAGTTAAAAAGCCGGAAACCATTAACTACCGTACGTTCAAACCTGAGCGTGACGGCCTTTTCTGTGCGCGTATTTTCGGGCCAGTAAAAGATTACGAGTGCCTGTGCGGTAAGTACAAGCGCCTGAAACACCGTGGTGTGATCTGTGAGAAGTGTGGCGTTGAAGTGACCCAGACCAAAGTACGCCGTGAGCGTATGGGCCACATCGAGCTGGCGTCTCCAACCGCTCACATCTGGTTCCTGAAATCTCTGCCGTCCCGTATCGGCCTGCTGCTGGATATGCCGCTGCGCGATATCGAACGTGTTCTGTACTTCGAATCTTATGTGGTTATCGAAGGCGGGATGACCAATCTGGAACGTAACCAGATCCTGACCGAAGAACAGTATCTGGACGCGCTGGAAGAGTTCGGTGACGAATTCGACGCGAAGATGGGTGCGGAAGCTATCCAGGCCCTGCTGAAGAGCATGGATCTGGAGCAAGAGTGTGAAACTCTGCGCGAAGAGCTGAACGAAACCAACTCCGAAACCAAGCGTAAAAAGCTGACCAAGCGTATCAAACTGCTGGAAGCGTTCGTTCAGTCTGGTAACAAACCAGAGTGGATGATTCTGACCGTTCTGCCGGTTCTGCCGCCAGATCTGCGTCCGCTGGTTCCGCTGGATGGTGGTCGTTTCGCAACGTCAGATCTGAACGATCTGTATCGTCGCGTGATCAACCGTAACAACCGTCTGAAACGTCTGCTGGATCTGGCTGCGCCGGACATCATCGTACGCAACGAAAAACGTATGCTGCAGGAAGCGGTAGATGCCCTGCTGGATAACGGTCGTCGCGGTCGTGCGATCACCGGTTCTAACAAACGTCCTCTGAAATCTTTGGCCGACATGATCAAAGGTAAACAGGGTCGTTTCCGTCAGAACCTGCTCGGTAAGCGTGTTGACTACTCCGGTCGTTCTGTAATCACCGTAGGTCCATACCTGCGTCTGCATCAGTGCGGTCTGCCGAAGAAAATGGCACTGGAGCTGTTCAAACCGTTCATCTACGGCAAGCTGGAACTGCGTGGCCTGGCCACCACCATCAAAGCCGCGAAGAAAATGGTTGAGCGTGAAGAAGCTGTCGTTTGGGATATCCTGGACGAAGTTATCCGCGAACACCCGGTACTGCTGAACCGTGCACCAACTCTGCACCGTCTGGGTATCCAGGCCTTTGAGCCGGTACTGATCGAAGGTAAAGCTATCCAGCTGCACCCGCTGGTTTGTGCGGCCTATAACGCCGACTTCGATGGTGACCAGATGGCTGTTCACGTACCGCTGACGCTGGAAGCCCAGCTCGAAGCGCGTGCGCTGATGATGTCTACCAACAACATCCTGTCTCCAGCGAACGGTGAACCTATCATCGTTCCTTCTCAGGACGTTGTACTGGGTCTGTACTACATGACCCGTGACTGTGTTAACGCCAAAGGCGAAGGCATGGTGCTGACTGGCCCTAAAGAAGCTGAGCGTATTTATCGCGCTGGCCTGGCCTCTCTGCATGCGCGCGTTAAAGTGCGTATCACCGAATACGAAAAAGATGAAAACGGCGAATTCGTTGCGCACACCAGCCTGAAAGACACGACCGTTGGCCGTGCCATTCTGTGGATGATCGTACCGAAAGGTCTGCCTTTCTCCATCGTCAACCAGGCGCTGGGCAAGAAAGCGATCTCCAAAATGCTGAACACCTGTTACCGCATTCTGGGTCTGAAGCCGACCGTTATCTTCGCTGACCAGACAATGTACACCGGCTTTGCTTATGCAGCGCGTTCAGGTGCATCTGTTGGTATCGATGACATGGTCATCCCAGAGAAGAAACACGAGATCATCTCTGAAGCGGAAGCTGAAGTTGCTGAGATCCAGGAGCAGTTCCAGTCTGGTCTGGTAACCGCAGGCGAACGCTATAACAAAGTTATCGATATCTGGGCAGCGGCGAACGATCGTGTATCCAAAGCGATGATGGACAACCTGCAAACCGAAACCGTGATTAACCGTGACGGCGTAGAAGAGCAGCAGGTCTCCTTCAACAGCATCTACATGATGGCCGACTCCGGTGCGCGTGGTTCTGCGGCACAGATTCGTCAGCTGGCAGGTATGCGTGGTCTGATGGCGAAGCCAGATGGCTCCATCATCGAAACGCCAATCACCGCGAACTTCCGTGAAGGTCTGAACGTACTCCAGTACTTCATCTCCACGCACGGTGCGCGTAAAGGTCTGGCGGATACCGCACTGAAAACGGCGAACTCCGGTTATCTGACGCGTCGTCTGGTTGACGTTGCGCAGGATCTGGTCGTCACCGAAGACGATTGTGGCACCCTCGAAGGTATCACCATGACCCCGGTTATCGAGGGTGGTGATGTTAAAGAGCCGCTGCGCGATCGCGTACTGGGTCGTGTGACTGCGGAAGACATTCTGAAGCCGGGCACCGCAGACATTCTGGTTCCACGCAACACCCTGCTGCACGAACAGTGGTGTGACCTGCTGGAAGCGAACTCTGTTGACTCCGTGAAAGTGCGTTCCGTTGTATCCTGTGACACCGACTTTGGTGTGTGTGCGCACTGCTACGGTCGTGACCTGGCGCGTGGCCACATCATCAACAAAGGTGAGGCTATCGGCGTTATCGCGGCACAGTCCATCGGTGAGCCGGGTACACAGCTGACGATGCGTACGTTCCACATCGGTGGTGCGGCATCTCGTGCGGCTGCTGAATCCAGCATCCAGGTGAAAAACAAAGGTAGCATCAAGCTCAGCAACGCGAAGTCGGTTGTGAACTCCAGCGGTAAACTGGTTATCACTTCCCGTAACACCGAGCTGAAGCTGATCGACGAATTCGGTCGTACCAAAGAGAGCTATAAAGTGCCTTACGGTGCGGTTATGGCGAAAGGTGATGGCGAGCAGGTTGCCGGCGGTGAAACCGTTGCAAACTGGGATCCACACACCATGCCGGTAATCACCGAAGTAAGTGGTTTCATCCGCTTTACTGACATGATCGACGGCCAGACCATTACTCGTCAGACCGACGAGCTGACCGGTCTGTCTTCTCTGGTGGTTCTGGATTCTGCTGAACGTACTACCGGTGGTAAAGATCTGCGTCCTGCACTGAAAATCGTTGATGCGCAGGGTAACGACGTTCTGATTCCTGGTACCGATATGCCTGCGCAGTACTTCCTGCCGGGTAAAGCGATTGTACAGCTGGAAGATGGCGTACAGATCAGCTCTGGTGATACCCTGGCGCGTATTCCTCAGGAATCCGGCGGTACCAAGGACATCACCGGTGGTCTGCCACGCGTTGCGGACCTGTTCGAAGCACGTCGTCCGAAAGAGCCTGCAATCCTGGCTGAAATCAGCGGTATCATCTCCTTCGGTAAAGAGACCAAAGGTAAGCGCCGTCTGGTTATTACGCCTGTAGATGGCAGCGAGCCGTACGAAGAGATGATTCCTAAGTGGCGTCAGCTCAACGTGTTCGAAGGTGAACGCGTAGAACGTGGTGACGTGGTTTCCGACGGTCCAGAAGCGCCGCACGACATCCTGCGTCTGCGTGGTGTGCATGCTGTTACCCGTTACATTGTTAACGAAGTACAGGACGTATACCGTCTGCAAGGCGTTAAGATTAACGATAAACACATTGAAGTTATCGTTCGTCAGATGCTGCGTAAAGCGACCATCGAAAACGCAGGCAGCTCCGACTTCCTGGAAGGCGAGCAGGTTGAATACTCACGCGTTAAGATCGCTAACCGCGATCTGGAAGCGAACGGCAAAATTGGCGCGACCTTCTCGCGCGATCTGCTGGGTATCACCAAAGCGTCTCTGGCAACCGAGTCCTTCATCTCTGCTGCATCGTTCCAGGAAACCACGCGTGTCCTGACCGAAGCGGCTGTTGCAGGTAAACGTGATGAACTGCGCGGTCTGAAAGAGAACGTTATCGTGGGTCGTCTGATCCCGGCCGGTACCGGTTATGCGTACCACCAGGATCGTATGCGCCGTCGCGCAGCGGGCGAACTGCCAGCTGCACCGCAGGTGACTGCTGAAGATGCATCCGCGAGCCTGGCAGAACTGCTGAACGCAGGTCTGGGCGGTTCCGACAACGAGTAATCGTTGATGCCGTAAATAAAAAACCCGCCTCGGCGGGTTTTTTTATATCTGCATTTTCAGTTTACCAGCGGGATGCGTCGATAAAGCTCAATCATGTCGCCCGCCAGATCCTGAATTACCATCGCGTTCATCAGGTGGTCCTGAGAATGAACGGTGATCAGGTTAACCGGCAGTTTTCCTGTCCCTTCGTCAAGACCGATAAGCTGCGTCTGGATCGTATGCGCATGTTTCACATATTCACGCGACTCTTCCATCGCTTTCTCGGCTTCGTCAAAGTCGCCTTTTCGCGCCATCTGCAACGCCGTCAGAGCCGCGCTGCGCGCCGCGCCTGCGTTGACCAGCAGTTCCATGATCGTGGTTTCTAAGTCTTCCATTATGACTCCAGAAGTTTGAGCGCTTTTTCCAGTACGGCATCACCTTTCATCATGCCGTAATCCATCATGTCGATGACCGCGACCTTTTTTCCGAGCGGATCGGCCTGCGCCTGGAGTTTTGCCTGTTCGTATTTGACCTGTGGCCCCAGTAATACGATATCAGCCGTCGCGATGTTATCTTTGAACTCCGCGACCGGAACGGCTTTAATGGTTACTTCGACTCCTTTTTTCTGCGCGGCATCTTTCATACGTTGAACCAGCATGCTGGTTGACATTCCCGCTGCACAGCATAAAACGATGTTCTTCATAGTCAGCCTCGATCTACATGTGTTTATTGATAATTATCCCGTGCAGACTGCTTCAACAACCGCTTTACCACGATTGTGTGTCAGGCATCACAAAGAAATCGGCATTTTTCTGAAACCGGTTACAATTTTACCGCGGAGAGCATTCTGCCCGTCAGATCGGGCAGAATTTGAGGAAGGGTATTATCGGCTGGCCGTGCTTACGATGCGGTTTTTACCCTGTTGTTTAGCGGTATACAGCGCTTCATCTACGCTACCGATAAATTGTTCCAGCGGTTCGAAGTGCCACTCTCCCGTCCCGGCGCTGAAGGTCACTCGCAGGTTCTCTTCCCGCCAGGTCCGCTTTTCAACGGCGGTGCGCCAGGCTTCCAGTAGCGCGTGCGCGGAGTTCATCAGCTCGGCCGGGAAGATCACGCCGAACTCTTCTCCACCGTAGCGGTAAACGGGAACGTGGTGCGGCTGCATGATCTGAATACCTTCGCGTGCCACGTTGCGCAGCACAATATCCCCGCTCAGGTGGCCCCAGGTGTCGTTAATGGACTTGAAGTTATCGATGTCGATCAGCGCCAGAACGAAGGGTTGATGGGCGGTCAGCAGCTCATCCACATCGTTGTCGAACGCACGGCGGTTTTTGCAGCCTGTCAGCGCATCATGGGTGGCCTGACGGACATAGGCCAGCTCGCGTTCTTTATTGGTTCGAATGGTATGGCTGAGCATCGCTTCAAGGCGTGGCGCCTGGTTGACGTCGCCGGTTTTGATGGCATTGATAATGTTCATCAGCACAGAACGCGAGGCATGACGAAGGTAAAGCCCAAACAGAATGATGATGATTGCCGCCAGCGCAAATCCCCAGCCGACGACGGTGGTCTCATGCCGGGTGATGACGGTAAGCGTGGCATCGGAGACCCGATAAATCACAAACCAGTCCGGATTGGTGAAAGAGTAGTAGTAATACCAGGTTTTACTTTTGGGGTCGAAAAGATGGCCCTCGCCGCTGGTCATTTGGTCCATCAGCGCTTCGCTTACGTACTGCTTAAAGAGCGCCCCCGTGTCCGGATGCAGCACAACAGCGCCGTCACGCTCCACAACAAAAAACTCACCCTGAACCGGCGCCACCATCTGGCGCAGGGTATACCCCATGGACGTTAAATCAAGATGGAAAGCGAGCGTGCCCTTCAGGCGGCCTTCCGGTGAAATGACCGGCTTATAGAGAGTGACCGTAGGATGTTGGGTAAAATAGTCCAGATAGGGGCGGGTGTAGTGAGGAAAGTTGCTGGCTTCCGCTTGTCCGATAAACCATGGACGGGTCCGGGCGTCGAACGACTTACCCTTCTCCGTTGGCAGCACTTCCGGCGCGCGCAGATGGCGCCCTACTGTGTCCGCCAGAGAGATAGACGACACCGTCGGCATCAGGTTCTGCAAATGCATCAACATCTGCAAACCGTGTGTCGGGTCGATATTAATTGTCTGATTTACTCTGTCGTTACGGGCGAAGTACATCGCAGCACGACCAAGAATATAGTCATTTTCTCGCAGGATGGATTCGGTATAGTTTACCGCCAGATTATGGGTGAAGTTACCATTAATCTTATGATAATCCTCAAGAAAATCCTTTCTCTGTGAAAGGATAACCAGGATGGCGATCAGCGCAAAACTGAGCAGGATCCCCGCGAAGCTGACCATAATTGGCCGCGTAAAAGAGAGCTTTTTACTGTGGAGTGCCATGAGTTGTACATCAATCCAGATGGTAGACGCGTTGCGTCTGTCGATACCCTCAGCATAGTCGCTGTCCGGTTGCTGGTAGTAAATTATACAGAAGGCGATTACCGACGAGATGATTTATCTTAAGCGTAGATAAGAAACGACGTATTTATTGTATCGATTAAAATTTTGTTTAAGAGGCGGAGGGCAGGGCGAAACGAGGAAGAAGCATTTTCACCCTGGTCAGCGTCCGTTGCTGACGTGGTAAAGCATAAGAAAACCAGGCAGATCGCCTCAATCGCCCGGTTTTGATCTTACGAGCCGCCTCGTAACCTTTTCGCGTTTTTGCAGTCGGTTTCAGCGCTAATGCGAGGCTCTTCCCAGCCAGCTATCCCAGTCTTTCCACACGGGCTGTAGCCCCTGGGCAGTCAGGGCTTCCGCCACCGCTTCGGGCCGTCGTCCGTCGTGCGGTGCAAACTGTTCCAGTTCCGGGTGATCGTCCGCGTAACCGCCCGGCTGCGTTTTGGAAAAGGCGCTAACGTTATTGATCGCCAGCGGGATCGCGCGGTCGCGAAACGCGGGTGATTCACGCGTGGAGAGCGACAATTCCACTTCCGGCGCGAACAGGCGAAATGCACACAGGGTTTGCACCAGCTGGCGCTCATCCATCAGCGAAGCGGGTTCAACGCCTCCCGTACACGGACGCAGCCGCGGGAAAGAGATGGAATAGCGGCTTTGCCAGTAGCGCTGCTGTAGCCACAGCAGATGCTCCGCCACCATATAGCAGTCCACCCGCCAGCTGTCGGACAGACCGATAAGCGCGCCCAGCCCAATTTTATCGATACCGGCGCGCCCCAGCCTGTCCGGCGTTTCCAGCCGGAAGATGAAATCCTGCTTCTTCCCTTTCAGGTGATGCCGGGCATAGGTCGCCTCGTGGTAGGTTTCCTGATAGACCATGACGCCGTCCAGCCCGAGCGTTTTCAGCTCCGCATATTCCTCCTGCGACAAAGGCTGCACTTCCATTTGCAACGAGGCAAATTCGCGGCGGATGGCCGGAAGATGCTGGCGAAAATAGTCCATCCCCACTTTGCCCTGATGTTCACCCGTCACCAGCAGGAGATGTTCAAAACCCATCTCACGAATAGCCGCACACTCGCGGGCGATCTCATGCTCATCCAGCGTTTTACGCTTAATACGGTTGCTCATGGAGAAACCACAGTAGGTGCAGTCGTTGGCGCACAGGTTAGAAAGATAGAGCGGCACGTAAAAGCTCACCGTGTTGCCAAAACGCTGGCGGGTGAGGCGTTGCGCGCGCTGCGCCATCGGTTCAAGGTACGCGCCGGCTGCCGGAGAAAGCAGCGCCATCAAATCCTCGCGGGTCAAATGTTTGGCTGTTAATGCCCGCTCTACGTCCGCAGAGGTTTTACTGTTGATGCGTAAGGCAATATCGTCCCAGTTCAGCTGACGCCAGCGATCGGTAAAGGTAGCCATCAGAGCGCCTCCAGAAAATCGGTCAGCGGGCTGGTGGCCTGCGCCTGAACGCAGCGCGAGCCAGGGCCGGACTGGCGTGCCAGCAGACCGGACTCCACGGCAAGGCGGAACGCACGCGCCATCATCACCGGGTCGTCGGCCACCGCAATCGCGGTATTGACCAGCACCGCATCGGCCCCCATCTCCAGCGCCTGCGCGGCGTGACTGGGTACGCCGATGCCCGCATCCACCACCACGGGCACGGTCGCCTGCTCGATGATGATCTCCAGCATCGCGCGGGTCTCCAGTCCCTGGTTGGAGCCAATGGGTGCCCCTAACGGCATTACGGCCGCGCAGCCGACCTCTTCCAGACGCTTGCACAGCACGGGGTCGGCACCGCAGTAGGGCAGGACGGTAAATCCCTGCTGCACCAGCTTCTCTGCCGCTTTCAGGGTTTCGATCGGATCGGGCAACAGCCAGCGGGCGTCCGGATGAATTTCCAGCTTCAGCCAGCGGGTGCCGAGCGCTTCCCGCGCCAGTTGCGCAGCGAAAATTGCTTCCTCGGCCGTTTTCGCACCGGAGGTATTCGGTAAGAGCGTCACGCCTGCCTCCAGTAACGGCGCAAGTATGGCATCGTTGTGCTGACGCAAATCCACGCGCTTCATCGCCAGTGTCACCAGCTGGCTGCCGCTCTCACGAATGGCATCCACCATCAGCTGCGGGGAGGCGAATTTTCCGGTTCCGGTAAACAGATGTGAATCAAAGACTTTGTCGGCAATACGTAACATCTCAGCCCCCTGCGATAACCTGAAACAGCAGGATCTGGTCGCCTTCATTGACCTGCTGATGTTCCCACCGCTCGCGCGGCAGGATCTGTTGATTGAGCGCCAGCGCCGTTCCCGGCTTCAGCTGGCGCAGCGTGTCGAGCAGGGCGGCAACGGTAAGATCGTCGTCGCACGTCATCGGCTCATCGTTAAACAGAATGCGCATTGCGGCCTCCGCATACCGGGCAGTGGCTGGCGCGGTTTAACACCAGATGACGCCATCCGCTGGAGCGGGCGTCGAACAGCCGCAGCGTGTTGCGTTCTGTCTCTATGCCGCTGAGCAACTTGATGGCCTCCAGCGCCTGAAGAGTACCCATCACGCCCACCACCGGGCCCAGAATGCCTGCCGTGCGGCAGTTACGCTCCGGTTCAGCCTCGTCAGGCCACAGGCAGCGGTAGCAGCCCTGTGCCCACGGCGGCGTAAGCACCATTATCTGCCCGCCGAAACCGACCGCGCTGGCGGTGATCAGCGGCGTGTTCTGTGCAACACAGGCCGCGTTGATGGCCTGACGCGTCGCCATGTTGTCCGTGCAGTCCAGCACCGCGTCGGCAAGGGCAACTTCGCGTTGCAGCTCGTCTCCGCTAAGCCGCGTCTGGAGCGCAACCAGTTCGATATCGGGGTTAAGCTGGTTCAGCCGCTGGCGCGTAACCTGCGCCTTAGGCTGGTTAACATCTTCTGTCGTGAAGAGGATTTGCCGTTGCAGGTTGCTGAGGTGTACTTCATCGTCATCGGCCAGTACCAGCGTACCCACGCCCGCACCGGCCAGATACAGCGCGGCGGGGGCGCCTAATCCGCCCAGGCCGACAATCAGTACCCGGCTGGCGAGCAGCTTTTGCTGCCCGTCGATGGCGATATCCTCCAGCAGGATCTGGCGGCTGTAGCGCATAAAATCACGATCTTTCATCGCCTGCTCCTGCCAGTTGTAAAAGCCGTGCGGTGGCGGCCTGCCAGTCTGCGGCCTGGGTGATAGCGCTGACGACGGCGATACTGCCGACGCCGGTTTCCAGCACGGCGGGCGCACGTTCAAGGCTGATCCCGCCGATGGCAACGGTGGGGTAATCGGCAAGGCGCTTAACGTGGGCCGCCAGCTGCGTCAAGCCCTGTGGAGCGGACGGCATCTGTTTGGTTTGCGTCGGGAAAACGTGACCGAGCGCGATGTAAGAGGGGCGGGCTGCCAGCGCCACGTCGATCTCCATATCATCATGGGTAGAAACGCCCAGCCGCAGACCGACGTCACGGATCGCGTTGAGATCGGTCGTTTCCAGATCTTCCTGTCCCAGATGCACGCCGTACGCCTGGTGTTTAACCGCCAGCCGCCAGTAGTCGTTGATAAACAGGCGGGCGTGGTAGCGACGTCCCAGCGCGATAGCGGCGATCACGTCGGCCTCCACCTCTTCATCGCGTTTATCCTTAATGCGTAGCTGGATCGTGCGAACGCCTGCCTCCAGCAGGCGCGCTATCCACGCCACGCTGTCCACCACCGGGTAAAGCCCTAAGCGGAAGGGGACAGGGGGGAAATCAGGCTGGTACATTATGCCTCCTCTTTTTTGAGGTAGATTTCGCCGCCTTTCGCGCGGAAGGTTTCCGACATGTCCGCCATGCCGACTTCAATGGTCTGCGCGGCGGCGTAATCGCGTACTTCCTGGCTGATTTTCATCGAGCAGAATTTTGGTCCGCACATGGAGCAGAAGTGCGCAACTTTGCCCGATTCCTGCGGCAGGGTTTCATCGTGATAGGCGCGGGCGGTAAACGGATCCAGCGCCAGGTTGAACTGGTCTTCCCAGCGGAATTCAAAGCGCGCTTTGGACATGGCGTTATCGCGGATTTGCGCGCCCGGATGGCCTTTCGCCAGATCCGCCGCGTGGGCGGCAATCTTGTAGGTAATCAGTCCCTGCTTCACGTCCTCTTTGTTTGGCAGGCCGAGGTGCTCTTTCGGCGTCACGTAGCAGAGCATGGCGCAGCCGAACCAGCCGATCATCGCCGCCCCAATGCCTGACGTGAAGTGGTCATAGCCCGGCGCGATGTCAGTTGTCAGTGGCCCCAGCGTGTAGAACGGTGCTTCGTGGCAGTGCTCCAGCTCTTCGGTCATGTTGCGACGGATCATCTGCATCGGCACATGGCCCGGGCCTTCAATCATCACCTGCACGTCGTACTCCCAGGCGATTTTGGTCAGCTCCCCCAGCGTGTGCAGCTCGGCAAACTGCGCCTCGTCGTTAGCATCGCGGATGGAGCCAGGACGCAGGCCGTCGCCCAGCGACAGGGAGACGTCGTAAGCGGCGCAAATTTCGCAAATTTCGCGGAAGTGCTCGTAGAGGAAGTTTTCCTGATGATGGGACAGGCACCACTTCGCCATAATGGAACCGCCGCGCGAGACGATGCCGGTCAGACGTTTCGCCGTCATTGGCACGTAGCGCAGCAGCACGCCCGCGTGGATGGTGAAGTAGTCCACGCCCTGTTCCGCCTGCTCCAGCAGCGTGTCGCGGAACGCTTCCCAGGTGAGGTTTTCGGCGATGCCGTTGACCTTCTCCAGCGCCTGATAAATCGGGACGGTGCCAATCGGCACCGGGCTGTTACGCAGGATCCATTCGCGGGTTTCGTGAATATAGCGGCCGGTGGAAAGGTCCATCACCGTATCCGCGCCCCAGCGCGTCGACCAGACCAGCTTTTCCACCTCTTCTTCGATGGATGACGTCACCGCTGAGTTGCCGATGTTGGCGTTGACCTTCACCAGGAAGTTGCGGCCGATAATCATCGGCTCGGATTCCGGGTGGTTGATGTTGGCGGGGATAATGGCGCGCCCGGCGGCCACTTCATCACGCACAAATTCCGGCGTGATGTTCTCCGGCAGGCGAGCGCCAAACCCTTCACCTGGATGCTGGTGGCGCAGCACTTCGCTGCGGATGCGCTCGCGGCCCATGTTTTCGCGGATGGCGATGAACTCCATCTCCGGCGTGACGATACCCTGGCGCGCGTAGTGCAGCTGGGTTACGCATTTGCCCGCTTTAGCGCGTTTCGGCGTCAGCAGGCCGGTAAAGCGCAGCGCGTCCAGACCGTCGTCGGCCAGGCGTTCTTTGGTGTACGCAGAGCTGCGCACGCTCAGTTCTTCGCAGTCGTTACGCGCCTCTATCCACGGCTGGCGCAGCTTTGCCAGACCCTGCTGGACGTTGATAGCAACATCAGGATCGCCGTACGGGCCCGAGGTGTCATACACCGGCACGGCTTCGTTGTCTTCAAACTGCGGGTTGTCTTTGCTGCCGCCGATAAGCGTCGGGCTGAGCTGGATTTCGCGCATCGGGACGCGGATATCAGCCTGTGAGCCGGAAATGTAGATGCGTTTCGAGTTCGGGAAAGCGGTGCCTTCCAGGGTGTCGATGAAGCGTTGTGCGTGTTCGCGCTGTTCGCGGCGGGTCAGTTTTGCAGTAGACATAGCTCATTCCAAAAGTGAAGGACATGGCTTGTCAGACGACGGATGAAGCAAGAGAAGATCGCCTCAGGGGCGATACAACAGCAGTGTGACTCTTGTTCCCTTCGCAGGTATTAACCTGATCAGGTTCCGCGGATCCCGAATTAACGGTCTCAGCCCGTGCTTTCACACTGGGCACTCCGACAAGAAAAATCCCCCTCCGCAGAGGGGCGAATGGTTGTAAATTACTCGTTAACGATTAAGAACTCAAGCAGGGCGCGCAACGTTATCGCTGGTGCTGATATTCAGGTTGTTGTCCAGCACGAGGGCGATGAGCTTGTCTTCCAGCGTGAATCGCTCTTCCAGCGCTTCGCCAAGGTCGGAAAGCGCCTGCTGAAACTCAAGATAGTTATCGTGATCGATAGCGTTCTCCAGCGCGGAATCGTAGTAGTCCATGATCCGCTGGGTGTTGGCTTCCAGCAGCGGACAGAGTTTACTGGCCGCTAAATACGGCGTTGTCCCTTCCATTTCGCGGATAATGCGTTCATAAAGGTTGAAATGGCCGTCGGAGAGGTAGTCGACAAGGCTCTGACAAAAATCATCCAGCGCTTTTTCGTTCAGCCGCATAAAGGATTCTTTGCCAGGCTTAAGACCGACCAGATTGTAATACGCCACAAGGAGATGCTTGCGCACATGTAGCCAGCGATCCACCAGGGTGTTACTTCCTCCAACGCGCTCAGTCAGGCTTTCCAGCTGGTTTAACATGGTCGACTCCATAAGGTTTAGAATGGGATCTGCTTATCCAAAATGTAACCACAATGCTAACAACATGTCAGTGAAGCGAAGGTAGTGCAATAGATATGGATCGTATTATTGAAAAATCAGATCTGGGTTGGTGGATCGTCAGTCACGAGCAAAAGTTGTGGCTGCCCGGTGGGGAGATACCCTACGGTGCGGCAGAAATCTTCGATCTCGTCGGCCAACCTGCGCTGCGGATCGGCGAGTGGCAGGGCGATCCGGTATGGTTGATCCTACAGGCTCGTCGTCAGGATATGGGATCCGTTCGTCAGGTGTTGGATCGGGATGTCGGCCTGTTCCAGCTGGCGGGGCGCGGCGTGCAGCTGGCGGAGTTTTACCGCTCGCACAAATACTGCGGCTACTGCGGCCACACCATGCACCCGAGCAAAACCGAGTGGGCAATGCTTTGCGGCCACTGCCGTGAACGCTACTATCCGCAAATCGCACCGTGCATCATTGTCGCCATCCGCCGTGATGATTCCATCCTGCTGGCGCAGCATACCCGTCATCGCAACGGCATTCATACTGTCCTCGCCGGGTTCGTGGAAGTCGGCGAAACGCTGGAACAGGCGGTGGCGCGTGAGGTGATGGAGGAGAGCGGCATTAAGGTGAAAAACCTGCGCTATGTGACGTCGCAGCCGTGGCCGTTCCCGATGTCCCTGATGACCGCGTTTATGGCGGAATACGACAGCGGCGAGATTGTTATCGATCAGAAAGAGCTGCTGGAGGCGAACTGGTATCGCTACGACGATTTACCGCTGCTGCCCCCGCCGGGAACGGTGGCGCGTCGCCTGATAGAAGATACCGTGGCAATGTGTCGGGCCGAGTATGAGTAGTGTTACACTGACGGACTGACGCAATAAGGAACTGCAAAATGACCGAACTGAAGAACGATCGTTATCTGCGTGCGCTGCTGCGCCAGCCCGTTGATGTCACCCCGGTGTGGATGATGCGCCAGGCGGGACGCTATCTGCCAGAGTACAAAGCCACGCGCGCGCAGGCGGGCGATTTTATGTCGCTGTGCAAAAACGCCGAGCTGGCCTGTGAGGTGACGCTCCAGCCGCTGCGCCGCTTCCCGCTCGATGCCGCCATTCTTTTTTCGGACATTCTCACCATTCCGGATGCGATGGGCCTTGGGCTCTATTTCGAAACCGGCGAGGGCCCGCGTTTTACCTCACCGATCAAAAGCAAAGCCGACGTTGATAAGTTGCCGATCCCCGATCCGGAAGGCGAGCTGGGCTATGTGATGAACGCCGTGCGCACCATTCGCCGCGAGCTCAAAGGCGATGTGCCGCTGATTGGCTTCTCCGGTAGTCCGTGGACGCTGGCCACCTACATGGTGGAAGGCGGCAGCAGCAAAGCCTTTACCGTCATCAAAAAGATGATGTACGCCGAGCCGCTGGCCCTGCATGCGCTGCTCGACAAGCTCGCGAAGAGCGTCACGCTCTACCTCAACGCGCAGATTAAAGCAGGTGCGCAGTCGGTGATGATTTTCGACACCTGGGGCGGCGTGCTGACCGGACGTGATTATCAGCAGTTCTCCCTGTACTACATGCACAAAATTGTCGATGGCCTGCTGCGTGAAAACGAAGGCCGTCGCGTGCCGGTGACGCTGTTTACCAAAGGCGGCGGCCAGTGGCTGGAAGCGATGGCGGCCACCGGCTGCGACGCGCTGGGCCTCGACTGGACCACCGATATTGCCGATGCGCGCCGTCGCGTGGGGGACAAAGTGGCGCTTCAGGGCAACATGGACCCGTCCATGCTCTATGCACAGCCTGCCCGTATCGAAGAGGAAGTGTCGACTATACTGTCTGGTTTCGGCCAGGGTGAAGGCCACGTCTTTAACCTCGGCCACGGCATTCATCAGGATGTGCCGCCTGAACACGCAGGCGTATTTGTGGAGGCGGTGCATCGGCTTTCTGCCCAGTATCATAAGTAAGGAGTGGTTATGGATCTCGCGTCGCTACGCGCTCAGCAAATCGAACTGGCTTCATCGGTGATCCGTGAGGATCGTCTGGATACGGACCCTCCGCGGTACATTGGCGGGGCGGACGTCGGGTTTGAGCAGGGCGGTGAAGTGACGCGAGCGGCGATGGTGGTGCTGAAATACCCGTCGCTGGAGCTGGTGGAGTACAAGGTGGCGCGTATCGCCACCACCATGCCCTATATCCCCGGCTTTCTCTCCTTCCGCGAATATCCCGCGCTGCTGGCCGCTTGGGAACAACTCTCGCAAAAACCTGACCTGCTGTTTGTTGATGGGCATGGTATTTCCCATCCGCGTCGCTTAGGCGTTGCCAGCCACTTTGGTCTGCTGGTGGACGTGCCGACCATCGGCGTGGCGAAAAAACGCCTGTGCGGCGCGTTTGAGCCGCTCTCTGCCGAACCGGGCGCGCTGGCGCCGCTTATTCATAAAGGCGAGCAGCTGGCGTGGGTCTGGCGCAGTAAAGCGCGCTGCAACCCGCTGTTTATCGCAACCGGGCATCGGGTGAGCATGGACAGCGCCCTGGCGTGGGTGCAACGCTGTATGAAGGGCTACCGTTTACCGGAGCCAACCCGCTGGGCTGACGCCGTGGCCTCTTCACGTCCGGCATTCATTCGTTGGCAGGAAATTCAGCCGTGATTCAGGTAAACTGCGGCTAATTTTCGATTCGAGACATCATCATGTTACAAAACCCGATTCATCTGCGCCTTGAAAAGCTGGAAAGCTGGCAGCACGTGACGTTTATGGCTTGCCTGTGCGAGCGCATGTATCCCAACTATGCCGCGTTCTGCAAGCAGACAGCGTTTGGCGAAGGCCAGATTTATCGTCGTATCCTGGATTTAATCTGGGAGACGCTGACGGTCAAAGACGCGAAGGTGAATTTTGACTCTCAGCTCGAAAAGCTGGAAGAGGCTATTCCGGCTGCGGATGATTTCGACCTGTATGGCGTCTACCCGGCCATTGATGCCTGTGTGGCGTTGAGCGAGCTGATCCACTCCCGTCTGAGCGGTGAAACCCTGGAACACGCCATTGAAGTCAGTAAGGCATCCATTACCACCGTTGCGATGCTGGAAATGACCCAGGAAGGCCGTGAAATGACCGACGAAGAGCTGCGTGCTAACCCGGCGGTAGAACAGGAATGGGACATTCAGTGGGAGATTTTCCGCCTGCTGGCAGAGTGTGAAGAGCGTGATATTGAGCTGATCAAAGGGCTGCGCGCGGACCTGCGCGAGGCCGGCGAGAGCAATATTGGTATAATTTTTAACCAATGAGACAACAAAACGTGATTTAACGCCTGTTTTGTCGCTCCTCGACTCTTCCCTTTCGCCCCCCGTCTGGTCTACATTTGGGGGGCGAAAAAAAGTGGCTATCGGTGCGTGTATGCAGGAGAGTGCTTTTTTGGCATTTTCGTCGCACTCGATGCTTAGCAAGCGATAAACACATTGAAAGGATAACTTATGAACAAGACTCAACTGATTGATGTAATTGCGGACAAGGCTGATCTGTCTAAAGTGCAGGCTAAAGCTGCTCTGGAATCTACCCTGGCTGCTATTACTGAGTCTCTGAAAGAAGGCGATGCTGTACAACTGGTTGGTTTCGGTACCTTCAAAGTGAACCACCGCGCTGAGCGTACTGGCCGCAACCCGCAGACCGGTAAAGAAATCAAAATCGCCGCAGCTAACGTGCCGGCATTTGTTTCTGGTAAAGCACTGAAAGACGCAGTTAAGTAAGACGCGTGGCAGTGAACAGTTTTAACGAAGGGGCGGCAACGCCCCTTTTGTCATTCTGGCGTGGAACGCTCGCGCTGGCAGGCGTACTGTTGCTGTCTGCCTGTAGTCATGATTCCTCACTCCCCCCGTTTACCGCCAGCGGCTACGCTGACAACCAGGGTGCGGTCAGGATCTGGCGCAAAGATTCCAGCGATGAAGTCCATATGCTCACCGCGTTCAGCCCATGGCATAACGGCAATACCTCGACCGCAGAATACCGCTGGCAGGGCGATGCCCTGTCGCTCATTGAACTGAATATCTACAGTAAGACTCCCGAACACGTGAAGGTGCGTTTCGACGACCACGGCGAGCTGAGCTTTATGCAGCATGAGGTCAGTGGACTGAAAAAGCAGCTTTCCAGCGATCAGGTCGCCCTCTACCGCTACCGTGCTGAACAACTTCGCCAGACCAGCGATGCGCTGCGTCAGGGCCGCGTGGTGCTGCGTCAGGGGCGCTGGCATGCCGACGGCACGGTGACCACCTGCGAAGGGCAGACGGTGAAGCCTGAGCTTGAATCCTGGGCAACCGAACACATTCAGCGTCGTCAGCGGCATTCATCTGTGGAGGTGAGTGTGGCATGGCTGGAAGCGCCGGAAGGCTCTCAGCTGTTGCTGGTGGCGAATGAAGATTTCTGCACCTGGCAGCCGACAGAAAAGAGTTTTTGATTTAAGTCCCCTCTCCCTTGAGGGAGAGGGTTAGGGTGAGGGGGAAATTACTCCCCCTGCTCCCGCGCAATAGCACGATAACCGATATCCTGACGGCTGAAGCTGCCGTTCCAGTGAATATCCGCCATCAGCGCATAGGCGCGTTTCTGCGCTTCTGCCACGGTCTGGCCCAGCGCGGTCGCACACAGCACGCGGCCGCCGTTGGTGAGCACGCGGTCATCGTCAGCCAGCTTCGTACCGGCGTGGAACACCTTCGCGCCGTCAATCTCTTCCAGCGGCAGGCCGTGGATCTCATCTCCAGTGTTGTAGCTACCCGGATACCCACCCGCAGCAATCACCACACCTAAAGAGGCACGCTCGTCCCACTCTGACGTTTTCTCATCCAGTTTGCCTTCGCAGGCCGCAAGGCACAGATCCACCAGGTCGGATTTCATGCGCAGCATGATCGGCTGGGTTTCCGGATCGCCAAAGCGGCAGTTGAATTCGATCACCTTCGGGTTACCCTGCTTGTCGATCATCAGGCCTGCATAAAGGAAACCGGTGTAGGTATTGCCTTCCGCCGCCATCCCTTTCACGGTTGGCCAGATGATGCGGTCCATGGTGCGCTGATGCACCTCATCGGTAACAACGGGAGCAGGAGAGTAAGCGCCCATTCCCCCAGTGTTGGGGCCGGTATCGCCATTGCCCACACGCTTGTGATCCTGGCTGGTGGCCATCGGCAGAACGTGCTCGCCATCGACCATCACGATAAAGCTCGCCTCTTCGCCGTCGAGGAACTCTTCAATCACGATGCGGTGGCCCGCATCGCCAAAGGCGTTACCTGCCAGCATATCCTGAACCGCGGCTTCGGCTTCTTCGAGGGTCATCGCGACGATCACGCCTTTACCCGCGGCCAGACCGTCGGCCTTGATAACAATCGGCGCGCCCTTCTCACGTAACCAGGCCAGAGCAGGCTCCACTTCAGTGAAATTCTGATATTCCGCCGTCGGGATGTTATGACGCGCGAGAAAATCTTTGGTGAAGGCTTTTGAGCCTTCCAGCTGTGCGGCACCCTCCGTTGGGCCAAAGATTTTCAGGCCAGCTGCGCGGAAGGCGTCTACGACGCCAATCACCAGCGGCGCTTCCGGGCCAACGATGGTCAGATCGATGTTCTCGGTCTGGGCAAAGCTCAGCAGTGCCGGGATATCGGTCACGCCGATGGCGACGTTTTGCAGCGCGGGTTCCAGCGCCGTACCGGCATTACCCGGTGCCACAAAGACGGTTTCAACCTGCGGAGACTGCGCTGCTTTCCACGCCAGGGCGTGCTCGCGCCCGCCGTTACCAATCACTAATACTTTCATTTTCTGCTCCGGGAATTAATGGCGGAAGTGGCGCATGTCGGTGAAGATCATTGCGATGCCATGCTCGTCGGCAGCGGCAATCACTTCGTCATCACGGATTGAACCGCCAGGCTGGATCACACAGGTGATGCCCACCGCAGCCGCAGCGTCGATACCGTCGCGGAACGGGAAGAAGGCGTCAGAGGCCATGGCGGAGCCTTTCACTTCCAGGCCTTCGTCGCCTGCTTTGATACCGGCAATTTTTGCAGAGTAAACGCGGCTCATCTGGCCTGCGCCTATCCCGATGGTCATGTTCTCTTTGGCGTAGACGATGGCGTTGGATTTCACGAACTTAGCCACTTTCCAGCAGAACAGCGCGTCACGCAGTTCCTGCTCGGTTGGCTGACGTTTGGTGACGACACGCAGATCGGCTTCGCTCACCATCCCCAGATCGCGGTCCTGAACCAGCAGACCGCCGTTCACGCGCTTGAAGTCCAGGCCCGGCACGCGTTCCGCCCACTGACCGCAAACCAGCACGCGCACATTCTGTTTTGCCGCAGTGATTTTCAGCGCTTCTTCTGATGCGGACGGCGCGATGATCACTTCGACAAACTGGCGGGAGATGATGGCCTGCGCGGTTTCCGCATCCAGCTCGCGGTTAAAGGCGATAATGCCGCCGAACGCGGAGGTCGGGTCGGTTTTGTAGGCGCGATCGTAGGCATCCAGAATAGAAGTGCTTACCGCAACGCCGCATGGGTTGGCGTGCTTGACGATAACGCAGGCCGGCTCGCTGAATTCTTTCACGCATTCCAGCGCGGCGTCGGTGTCGGCAATGTTGTTATAGGAAAGGGCTTTGCCCTGAACCTGCTGGGCGGTCGCAACGGAGGCTTCCTTTACCTCTTCTTCTATATAGAAGGCAGCCTGCTGGTGGCTGTTCTCACCGTAACGCATATCCTGCTTCTTAATGAAGTTCAGGTTCAGGGTGCGCGGGAAGCGGCCAGAGGGATCTTTGCTTTCACCATGGTAAGCCGGTACCAGGCTACCGAAGTAGTTGGCGATCATGCTGTCGTAGGCGGCGGTATGCTCGAAGGCTTTGATGGCGAGATCGAAACGCGTTTCAAGTGTCAGGGACCCTTCGTTGGCATCCATCTCATTAATAATGGCGTTGTAGTCGCTGCTCTTCACCACGATGGCCACATCTTTATGGTTCTTGGCTGCGGAGCGCACCATGGTCGGGCCGCCGATATCGATATTTTCAACCGCATCTTCCAGAGAGCAGCCTTCGCGGGCGACGGTCTGGGCGAACGGGTAGAGGTTAACAACGACCATATCGATAGGCGCGATATCGTGCTGTTCCATAATGGCGTCGTCCTGACCGCGACGGCCAAGAATACCGCCGTGGACTTTCGGATGCAGGGTTTTGACGCGTCCATCCATCATTTCCGGGAAACCGGTGTAATCGGACACTTCGGTTACCGGCAGACCTTTCTCTGCTAACAGGCGCGCGGTGCCACCTGTAGAAAGCAGCTCCACACCGCGTGCGGAAAGTGCCTGGGCGAATTCGACGATACCGGCTTTATCAGAAACACTGAGCAGAGCGCGGCGGACTGGACGACGTTGTTGCATGGTAAATCCCCTGGATTTCACGATTACAGAGAGCGTTAGATGAATTTTCCTGTGAAAAACTCATCTAACACACCTGACGAGGCATCCTTGTAAAGCGCGAGCATTTTAACGAAAACGTTTGCGCAACGCTCGCACATTTTTACTTTTTCGTATCATTGTGGATAAGTCTGTGTGTAAAAAGGTATAAGGCGGGGTTTTGCTGTGGAATGCAGCAGTCAGTCATTTTTCTGTCATTTAGCGGTTGCGGCCTGCGGAGAACTCCCTATA
>NZ_JBMKJH010000018.1:0-26131 GCF_049237785.1 Enterobacter cloacae complex sp. SHL022
GACGACGGTCTGCGTTTCGCAATCCGTGAAGGCGGCCGTACCGTTGGCGCGGGCGTTGTTGCTAAAGTTCTGGGCTAATTAATTATCCCTGAAATAAAAAGGACGCTTCGGCGTCCTTTTTTGTTTTCTACCGTAAAGTCGCTGTCATAAAAATTCGCATTTTTTGTTTTCTCCCGCCACGTATTCCGGCGCCTGTGCTATTGTAATCATAACCATTCTCACTTACACTTTGCGCATATTTTGAACGGGAGTCTTTATGTACGTTTGTTTATGTAATGGTGTAAGCGACAAAAAAATTCGTCAGGCCGTTCGCCAGTTTCAACCACAATCTTTCCAGCAGCTTCGCAAGTTTGTTCCGGTGGGAAATCAATGCGGTAAATGCGTTCGCGCAGCGCGTGAGATCATGCAGGACGAACTGATGCAGATCCCGGAATTCAAAGAGATCGCGTAAGCCTCTATCTTTTTTTTGACATCCCCGTAGCCCGATCTACGCTTCAATGAGTGGAAGCGGAGGGACTATATAATGAAAGGTGATGTTAAAATCATAAGTTATCTCAATAAATTATTGGGAAATGAGCTTGTCGCAATCAATCAGTATTTTCTCCATGCAAGAATGTTCAAAAACTGGGGACTGACTCGCCTCAACGATGTTGAATACCATGAGTCCATTGATGAAATGAAACACGCCGATAAATACATTGAGCGTATTTTATTCCTCGAAGGCATTCCTAACCTACAGGATCTCGGAAAACTGGGCATCGGAGAAGATGTCGAAGAGATGCTGCGTTCTGATCTCCGGCTGGAGCTGGAGGGTACAAAAGACCTGCGTGAAGCCATTGCCTATGCGGACAGCGTACATGACTACGTCAGCCGCGATATGATGATCCAGATCCTGGCCGATGAAGAAGGACACATCGACTGGCTTGAGACCGAACTGGATCTCATTAGCAAAATTGGCCTACAGAACTACCTTCAGTCTCAGATCAAAGTGGAAAGTTAATCAGGCTTTCCCAGCCAACGCATAAACCCGCTGCCGCCAGAAATGGCCCAAAAGGCAGTGGGTTTTTTAATGCCTGCTTATCAGGAGTAAACAACGAGAAAGCAACCAGATACAGCAGAGCCATTAACGCGGCTACGAGTGCCAGTACTGGCAGTACGCACCAGCCATGCCATGCCCCCAGCGCCGCCAGATATTTTATGTCGCCATATCCCATACCTTCACGTCGGCAGATGAGCCGATATCCCCAATAGATAACGGCGAATCCGGCGTATCCTGCCAGCGCACCCACCACCGCGCTCGGCAAAAAATCAGGATGGAAGCACAGCTGGTAAAGCAGGCCGGTCCATAGCAGCGGGCAAAGAAATTTATCGGGAAGATGCCCCGAGCGAATATCGGTGCGAACAAGCAAGGCCGATAACGCAAAATAGATCAGCAGAAAGGGGAGGGACAGTAGCATAGCGAGAGCCTCAAAACGGTTTGAGCGCATACTCGTAATAATCTGCATGTCCGGCAATGTGCAAAAACAGCAATTGCGTAGCGGCTTCAGACAAAGAGTTGAGAAGGGATACTTTGCATAAAAAAATGCGAGGCCTTACGCAGAGTACGTCTTTAGCGCTTAATTTCTAAACGGCACTTGCGTCTTCCCCAGATTTACGTATAATGCGCGGGCTTGTCGTAATTGACGGCGGGTTCAATCTGAACCAGAGTAGCTCACTTTGTTACTCAACAATGCTCCCAATTGGGGAGCTACGTAAGAACGGTTACACTCTCCCATCAATCGTAATGGGTTTGAGGAGTAATCATTTTCGTTTATAAAATAATTGGAGCTCTGGTCTCATGCAGAACCAAAGAATCCGTATCCGCCTTAAAGCGTTTGATCATCGTCTGATCGATCAATCAACCGCGGAAATCGTCGAGACTGCTAAGCGCACTGGTGCGCAAGTCCGTGGTCCGATCCCGCTGCCGACCCGCAAAGAGCGCTTTACCGTTCTGATCTCTCCGCACGTTAACAAAGATGCGCGTGATCAGTACGAAATCCGCACTCACAAGCGTCTGGTTGACATCGTTGAGCCAACTGAGAAAACCGTTGATGCTCTGATGCGTCTGGATCTGGCTGCCGGTGTAGACGTGCAGATCAGCCTGGGTTAATCAGGTCATCGAGCGATTGAGAGGTTGAAACAATGATTGGTTTAGTCGGTAAAAAAGTGGGTATGACCCGCATCTTCACTGAAGATGGCGTTTCTATCCCAGTAACCGTAATCGAAGTTGAAGCAAACCGCGTTACTCAGGTTAAAGATCTGGCTAACGATGGCTACCGCGCTATTCAGGTTACCACTGGTGCTAAAAAAGCTAACCGTGTAACCAAACCAGAAGCGGGTCACTTCGCTAAAGCTGGCGTTGAAGCTGGCCGTGGTCTGTGGGAATTCCGTCTTGCTGAAGGCGAAGAGTTCACCGTAGGTCAGGACATTAGCGTTGAGCTGTTTGCTGACGTTAAAAAAGTTGACGTAACCGGTACCTCTAAAGGTAAAGGTTTTGCTGGTACCGTTAAGCGCTGGAACTTCCGTACCCAGGACGCTACTCACGGTAACTCCTTGTCTCACCGCGTTCCGGGTTCTATCGGTCAGAACCAGACTCCGGGCAAAGTGTTCAAAGGCAAGAAAATGGCAGGTCAGCTGGGCAACGAACGTGTAACCGTTCAGAGCCTGGACGTAGTACGTGTTGACGCTGAGCGCAACCTGCTGCTGGTTAAAGGTGCGGTCCCGGGTGCAACCGGTAGCGACCTGATCGTTAAACCAGCTGTGAAGGCGTAAGGGGATAGCAATGGAATTAGTATTGAAAGACGCGCAGAGCGCGCTGACTGTTTCCGAAACTACCTTCGGTCGTGATTTCAACGAAGCGCTGGTTCACCAGGTTGTTGTTGCTTATGCAGCTGGTGCTCGTCAGGGTACTCGTGCTCAGAAGACTCGTGCTGAAGTAACTGGTTCAGGCAAAAAGCCATGGCGCCAGAAAGGTACCGGCCGTGCGCGTTCAGGTTCTATCAAGAGCCCGATCTGGCGTTCAGGTGGCGTGACCTTCGCTGCGCGTCCACAGGACCACAGTCAAAAAGTTAACAAAAAGATGTACCGCGGCGCGCTGAAAAGCATTCTGTCCGAACTGGTACGTCAGGATCGTCTGATCGTTGTCGAGAAGTTCTCTGTTGAAGCGCCTAAAACTAAGCTGCTGGCACAGAAACTGAAAGACATGGCTCTGGAAGATGTGCTGATCATCACCGGTGAGCTGGACGAGAACCTGTTCCTGGCCGCGCGTAACCTGCACAAGGTTGACGTACGCGACGCGACTGGTATCGACCCGGTTAGCCTGATCGCCTTCGACAAAGTCGTAATGACTGCTGATGCTGTTAAGCAAGTTGAGGAGATGCTGGCATGATTCGTGAAGAACGTCTGCTGAAGGTGCTGCGCGCACCGCACGTTTCTGAAAAAGCGTCTACTGCGATGGAAAAAACAAACACCATCGTTCTCAAAGTTGCTAAAGACGCGACCAAAGCAGAGATCAAAGCTGCTGTGCAGAAACTGTTTGAAGTCGAAGTCGAAGTCGTTAACACCCTGGTAGTTAAAGGGAAAGTTAAACGTCACGGACAGCGTATCGGTCGTCGTAGCGACTGGAAAAAAGCTTACGTCACCCTGAAAGAAGGCCAGAACCTGGACTTCGTTGGCGGCGCTGAGTAAGTCGGAGGAGTAATACAATGGCAGTTGTTAAATGTAAACCGACATCTCCGGGTCGTCGCCACGTAGTTAAAGTGGTTAACCCTGAGCTGCACAAGGGCAAACCTTTTGCTCCGTTGCTGGAAAAAAACAGCAAATCCGGTGGTCGTAACAACAATGGCCGTATCACCACTCGTCACATCGGTGGTGGCCACAAGCAGGCTTATCGTATTGTTGACTTCAAACGCAACAAAGACGGTATCCCAGCAGTTGTTGAGCGTCTTGAGTACGATCCGAACCGTTCCGCGAACATCGCGCTGGTTCTGTACAAAGATGGCGAACGCCGTTACATCCTGGCCCCTAAAGGCCTGAAAGCTGGCGACCAGATTCAGTCTGGCGTTGATGCTGCAATCAAAGCAGGCAACACCCTGCCGATGCGCAATATCCCGGTTGGTTCTACCGTTCATAACGTAGAAATGAAACCAGGTAAAGGCGGTCAGCTGGCGCGTTCCGCGGGTACTTACGTTCAGATCGTTGCGCGTGACGGTGCTTATGTCACCCTGCGTCTGCGTTCTGGTGAAATGCGTAAAGTCGAAGCAGACTGCCGCGCTACTCTGGGCGAAGTTGGCAATGCTGAGCATATGCTGCGCGTTCTGGGTAAAGCTGGTGCTG
This sequence comes from Enterobacter cloacae complex sp. SHL022, assembly GCF_049237785.1. Classification (NCBI taxonomy): domain Bacteria; kingdom Pseudomonadati; phylum Pseudomonadota; class Gammaproteobacteria; order Enterobacterales; family Enterobacteriaceae; genus Enterobacter; species Enterobacter cloacae complex sp. SHL022. The sequence continues at coordinate 4,375 of NZ_JBMKJH010000018.1, forward strand.
CACGCTGGCGTGGTGTTCGTCCTACCGTTCGCGGTACTGCGATGAACCCAGTCGACCACCCACATGGTGGTGGTGAAGGTCGTAACTTTGGTAAGCACCCGGTAACTCCGTGGGGCGTTCAGACCAAAGGTAAGAAGACCCGCAGCAACAAGCGTACTGATAAATTTATCGTACGTCGCCGTAGCAAATAATTTTAGAGGATAAGCCATGCCACGTTCTCTCAAGAAAGGTCCTTTTATTGACCTGCACTTGCTGAAGAAGGTAGAGAAAGCGGTGGAAAGCGGAGACAAGAAGCCCCTGCGCACTTGGTCCCGTCGTTCAACGATCTTTCCTAACATGATCGGTTTGACCATCGCTGTCCATAATGGTCGTCAGCACGTTCCAGTCTTTGTTACCGACGAAATGGTTGGTCACAAACTGGGTGAATTCGCACCGACTCGTACTTATCGCGGCCACGCTGCTGATAAAAAAGCGAAGAAGAAATAAGGTAGGAGGAAGAGATGGAAACTTTAGCTCAACATCGCCATGCTCGTTCTTCTGCACAGAAGGTTCGCCTTGTTGCTGACCTGATTCGCGGTAAGAAAGTGTCGCAGGCCCTGGACATCCTGACCTATACCAACAAGAAAGCTGCGGTATTGGTCAAGAAAGTACTGGAATCTGCCATTGCTAACGCTGAACACAACGATGGCGCTGACATCGACGATCTGAAAGTCGCGAAAATTTTCGTAGATGAAGGCCCAAGCATGAAGCGCATTATGCCGCGTGCGAAAGGTCGTGCAGATCGCATCCTGAAGCGCACCAGCCACATTACTGTGGTTGTGTCCGATCGCTGAGACTCTGGAGACTAGCAATGGGTCAGAAAGTACATCCTAATGGTATTCGCCTGGGTATTGTAAAACCATGGAACTCTACCTGGTTTGCGAACACCAAAGAATTCGCTGACAACCTGGACAGCGATTTTAAAGTACGTCAGTACCTGACTAAGGAACTGGCTAAAGCGTCTGTATCTCGTATCGTTATCGAGCGTCCAGCTAAGAGCATCCGTGTGACTATTCACACTGCTCGCCCTGGCATCGTTATCGGTAAGAAAGGCGAAGACGTAGAAAAACTGCGCAAGGTCGTAGCGGATATCGCTGGCGTTCCTGCACAGATCAATATCGCTGAAGTTCGTAAGCCTGAACTGGACGCTAAATTGGTTGCTGACAGCATCACTTCTCAGCTGGAACGTCGTGTTATGTTCCGTCGTGCTATGAAGCGTGCTGTACAGAACGCAATGCGTCTGGGCGCTAAAGGTATCAAAGTTGAAGTTAGCGGCCGTCTGGGCGGCGCGGAAATCGCACGTACCGAATGGTACCGCGAAGGTCGCGTACCGCTGCACACTCTGCGTGCTGACATCGACTACAACACCTCTGAAGCGCACACCACTTACGGTGTAATCGGCGTTAAGGTATGGATCTTCAAAGGTGAGATCCTGGGTGGTATGGCTGCTGTTGAACAACCGGAAAAACCGGCTGCTCAACCTAAAAAGCAGCAGCGTAAAGGCCGTAAATAAGGAGCGTCGCTGATGTTACAACCAAAGCGTACAAAATTCCGTAAAGTGCACAAAGGCCGCAACCGTGGTCTGGCGCAGGGTACGGATGTTAGCTTCGGCACTTTCGGTCTGAAAGCTGTTGGCCGTGGTCGTCTGACTGCACGTCAGATCGAAGCAGCACGTCGTGCAATGACCCGTGCAGTTAAGCGTCAAGGTAAGATCTGGATCCGTGTATTCCCGGACAAACCGATCACCGAGAAGCCACTGGAAGTTCGTATGGGTAAAGGTAAAGGTAACGTGGAGTACTGGGTTGCCTTGATCCAACCGGGCAAAGTCCTTTATGAAATGGACGGTGTTCCGGAAGAGCTGGCCCGTGAAGCCTTCGGCCTGGCAGCAGCGAAACTGCCTATCAAAACCACCTTTGTAACTAAGACGGTGATGTAATGAAAGCAAAAGAGCTGCGTGAAAAAAGCGTTGAAGAGCTGAACGCTGAGCTGCTGAACCTGCTGCGTGAGCAGTTCAACCTGCGTATGCAGGCTGCAAGTGGCCAGCTGCAACAGACTCACCTGCTGAAGCAAGTGCGTCGCAATGTTGCGCGCGTTAAGACTTTACTGACTCAGAAGGCGGGTGCGTAATGACCGATAAAATCCGTACTCTGCAAGGTCGTGTTGTTAGCGATAAAATGGAGAAATCCATTGTTGTAGCTATCGAACGTTTTGTGAAACACCCGATCTACGGTAAATTCATCAAGCGTACGACCAAACTGCACGTACATGACGAGAACAACGAATGTGGTATCGGCGACAAGGTTGAAATCCGTGAATGCCGTCCACTGTCCAAGACTAAGTCCTGGACGCTGGTTCGCGTTGTAGAGAAAGCGGTTCTGTAATAGAGTACGCATTCTCAATACGAATAAACGGCTCAGCGATGAGCCGTTTATTTTTTCTACCCATATTGCAGAAGCGGTGTTATAATGCCGCGCCCTCGATATGGGGCTTTTTAACGGCTCTGATTTTAGAGTCTCAGGTAGTAGTTGACATTAGCGGAGCACTAAAATGATCCAAGAACAGACTATGCTGAACGTCGCCGACAACTCCGGTGCACGTCGCGTAATGTGTATCAAGGTTCTGGGTGGCTCGCACCGTCGCTACGCAGGCGTAGGCGACATCATCAAGATCACCATCAAGGAAGCAATTCCACGTGGTAAGGTCAAAAAAGGTGATGTGCTGAAGGCGGTAGTGGTGCGCACCAAGAAGGGTGTTCGTCGCCCTGACGGTTCTGTCATTCGCTTCGATGGTAATGCATGCGTTATTTTAAACAATAACAGCGAGCAGCCTATCGGCACGCGTATCTTTGGGCCGGTAACTCGTGAACTTCGTACTGAGAAGTTCATGAAAATTATCTCTCTGGCACCAGAAGTACTCTAAGGAGCGAATCATGGCAGCGAAAATCCGTCGTGATGACGAAGTTATCGTGTTAACCGGTAAAGATAAAGGTAAACGCGGTAAAGTAAAAAATGTTCTGTCTTCCGGCAAACTCGTCGTTGAAGGTATCAACCTGGTTAAGAAACATCAGAAGCCGGTTCCGGCCCTGAACCAACCAGGCGGCATCGTTGAAAAAGAAGCTGCTATTCAGGTTTCTAACGTTGCAATCTTCAATGCGGCTACCGGTAAGGCTGACCGTGTAGGCTTTAGATTCGAAGACGGTAAAAAAGTCCGTTTCTTCAAGTCTAACAGCGAAACTATCAAGTAATTTGGAGTAGTACGATGGCGAAACTGCATGATTACTACAAAGACGAAGTAGTTAACAAACTCATGACTGAGTTTAACTACAATTCTGTCATGCAAGTCCCTCGGGTCGAGAAGATCACCCTGAACATGGGTGTTGGTGAAGCGATCGCTGACAAGAAACTGCTGGATAACGCAGCAGCTGACCTGACAGCAATCTCCGGTCAAAAACCGCTGATCACCAAAGCACGCAAATCTGTTGCAGGCTTCAAAATCCGTCAGGGCTATCCGATCGGCTGTAAAGTAACTCTGCGTGGCGAACGCATGTGGGAGTTCCTTGAGCGCCTGATCACTATTGCTGTTCCACGTATCCGTGACTTCCGTGGCTTGTCCGCTAAGTCTTTCGACGGTCGTGGTAACTACAGCATGGGTGTCCGTGAGCAGATCATCTTCCCAGAAATCGACTACGATAAAGTCGACCGCGTGCGTGGTTTGGATATTACCATTACCACTACTGCGAAATCTGATGAAGAAGGCCGTGCTCTGCTGGCTGCCTTTGACTTCCCGTTCCGCAAGTAAGGTAGGGTTACTGAATGGCTAAGCAATCAATGAAAGCACGCGAAGTAAAGCGCGTAGCTTTAGCTGATAAATTCTTCGCTAAACGCGCTGAACTGAAAGCGATCATTTCTGATGTGAACGCTTCCGACGAAGATCGTTGGAATGCGGTTCTCAAGCTGCAGTCTCTGCCGCGTGATTCCAGCCCGTCTCGTCAGCGTAACCGCTGTCGTCAAACAGGTCGTCCACATGGTTATGTGGGCAAGTTTGGGTTGAGCCGTATCAAACTGCGTGAAGCCGCCATGCGCGGTGAAGTACCAGGCTTGAAAAAGGCTAGCTGGTAATTACCAATTGAATCACGGGAGTAAAGACAGATGAGCATGCAAGATCCGATCGCGGATATGCTGACCCGTATCCGTAACGGTCAGGCCGCGAACAAAGTTGCGGTCACCATGCCTTCCGCCAAGCTGAAAGTGGCAATTGCCAACGTGCTGAAGGAAGAAGGTTTTATCGAAGATTTTAAAGTTGAAGGCGACACCAAGCCGGAACTGGAACTTACTCTCAAGTATTTCCAGGGTAAAGCTGTTGTAGAAAGCATTCAGCGTGTCAGCCGCCCAGGCCTGCGCATCTATAAGAAAAAAGATGAGCTGCCAAAAGTAATGGCTGGTCTTGGTATCGCAGTTGTTTCTACCTCTAAAGGTGTTATGACTGATCGTGCAGCGCGCCAGGCTGGTCTTGGTGGCGAAATTATCTGCTACGTAGCCTAATCGGAGGAAAGAATGTCTCGTGTTGCTAAAGCACCGGTCGTTATTCCTGCCGGCGTTGATGTAAAAATCGACGGTCAGGTTATTACGATCAAAGGTAAAAACGGCGAGCTGACTCGTACCCTCAACAAAGCTGTTGAAGTTAAACATGCAGATAACGCTCTGACCTTCGGTCCACGTGATGGTTTCGTGGATGGATGGGCTCAGGCTGGTACCGCGCGTGCCCTGCTGAACTCAATGGTTGTTGGTGTTACCGAAGGCTTCACTAAAAAGCTTCAGCTGGTTGGTGTAGGTTATCGTGCAGCTATCAAAGGGAATGCAGTAGGCCTGTCTCTGGGCTTCTCACACCCTGTTGAGCATCCGCTGCCGGCCGGTATCACTGCAGAATGCCCGACTCAGACTGAAATCGTGCTGAAAGGCGCTGATAAACAGCTGATCGGTCAGGTTGCAGCAGATCTGCGCGCCTACCGTCGTCCTGAGCCTTATAAAGGCAAGGGTGTTCGTTACGCCGACGAAGTCGTGCGTACCAAAGAGGCTAAGAAGAAGTAAGGTAACACTATGGATAAGAAATCTGCTCGTATCCGTCGTGCGACCCGCGCACGCCGCAAGCTCAAAGAGCTGGGTGCAACTCGCCTGGTGGTACATCGTACCCCGCGTCATATTTACGCACAGGTAATTGCACCGAACGGTTCTGAAGTTCTGGTAGCTGCTTCTACTGTAGAAAAAGCTATCTCAGAACAATTGAAGTATACCGGTAACAAAGACGCCGCAGCAGCTGTAGGTAAAGCTGTCGCTGAACGCGCTCTGGAAAAAGGCATCAGCAATGTTTCCTTTGACCGTTCCGGGTTCCAATATCATGGTCGTGTCCAGGCACTGGCAGATGCTGCCCGTGAAGCTGGCCTTCAGTTCTAAGGTAGAGGTGTAAGATGGCTCACATCGAAAAACAGGCTGGCGAACTGCAGGAAAAGCTGATCGCGGTAAACCGCGTATCTAAAACCGTTAAAGGTGGTCGTATTTTCTCCTTCACAGCTCTGACTGTAGTGGGTGATGGCAACGGTCGCGTTGGTTTTGGTTACGGTAAAGCGCGTGAAGTTCCAGCAGCGATCCAGAAAGCGATGGAAAAAGCCCGTCGCAATATGATTAACGTCGCGCTGAACAACGGTACCCTGCAACACCCAGTTAAAGGTGTTCACACGGGTTCTCGTGTATTCATGCAGCCAGCTTCCGAAGGTACCGGTATCATCGCCGGTGGTGCAATGCGCGCCGTTCTGGAAGTTGCTGGAGTTCATAACGTTCTGGCTAAAGCATATGGTTCCACCAACCCGATCAACGTGGTTCGTGCAACTATTGATGGCCTGGAAAATATGAATTCTCCAGAAATGGTCGCTGCCAAGCGTGGTAAATCCGTTGAAGAAATTCTGGGGTAATTGACCATGGCAAAGACTATTAAAATCACTCAAACCCGCAGTGCAATCGGTCGTCTGCCGAAACACAAGGCAACGCTGCTTGGCCTGGGTCTGCGTCGTATTGGTCATACCGTTGAGCGCGAGGATACTCCTGCTGTTCGTGGTATGGTCAACGCGGTTTACTTCATGGTTAAAGTTGAGGAGTAAGAGATGCGTTTAAATACTCTGTCTCCGGCCGAAGGCTCTAAAAAGGCGGGTAAACGCCTGGGTCGTGGTATCGGTTCTGGCCTCGGCAAAACCGGTGGTCGTGGTCACAAAGGTCAGAACTCTCGTTCTGGCGGTGGCGTACGTCGCGGTTTCGAGGGTGGCCAGATGCCACTGTACCGTCGTCTGCCGAAGTTCGGCTTCACCTCTCGCAAAGCAGCGATCACAGCGGAAATCCGTCTGTCTGACCTGGCGAAAGTTGAAGGCGGCGTTGTAGACCTGAACACGCTGAAAGCGGCTAACATTATCGGTATCCAGATCGAGTTCGCGAAAGTGATCCTGGCTGGTGAAGTTTCTACTCCGGTAACTGTTCGTGGCCTGCGTGTTACTAAAGGTGCTCGTGCTGCTATCGAAGCTGCTGGCGGTAAAATTGAGGAATAAGTAGCAGATGGCTAAGCAACCGGGATTAGATTTTCAAAGTGCCAAAGGTGGATTTGGCGAGCTGAAACGCAGACTGCTGTTTGTAATCGGCGCGCTGATTGTGTTCCGTATTGGCTCTTTTATTCCGATCCCTGGTATTGATGCCGCTGTACTTGCCAAACTGCTTGAGCAACAGCGAGGCACCATCATTGAAATGTTCAACATGTTCTCTGGTGGTGCTCTCAGCCGTGCTTCTATTTTCGCACTGGGTATTATGCCGTACATTTCGGCATCAATTATTATCCAGCTGCTGACGGTCGTTCATCCGGCCCTGGCAGAGTTGAAGAAAGAAGGGGAGTCTGGACGTCGTAAGATTAGCCAGTACACCCGTTACGGCACTCTGGTGCTGGCAATATTCCAGTCGATCGGTATTGCTACCGGTCTTCCGAATATGCCTGGTATGCAGGGCCTGGTATTAAACCCAGGCTTTGCATTCTATTTCACCGCTGTTGTAAGTCTGGTCACAGGGACCATGTTCCTGATGTGGCTCGGCGAACAGATTACTGAACGAGGTATCGGTAACGGTATCTCAATCATTATCTTCGCCGGTATCGTTGCGGGTCTCCCGCCGGCCATCGCCCATACTATCGAGCAAGCGCGTCAAGGCGACCTGCACTTCCTCCTGTTGCTGTTGGTTGCAGTATTAGTATTTGCAGTGACGTTCTTTGTTGTCTTCGTTGAACGTGGTCAACGCCGCATTGTGGTGAACTACGCTAAACGTCAGCAGGGTCGTCGTGTCTATGCTGCACAGAGCACACATTTACCGCTGAAAGTGAATATGGCGGGGGTTATCCCGGCTATCTTCGCTTCCAGTATTATTCTGTTCCCGGCAACCATCGCGTCATGGTTCGGGGGCGGTACTGGTTGGAACTGGCTGACAACAATTTCGCTGTATTTGCAGCCTGGGCAACCACTTTATGTGTTACTCTATGCGTCTGCGATCATCTTCTTCTGTTTCTTCTACACGGCGTTGGTCTTCAACCCGCGTGAAACAGCAGATAACCTGAAGAAGTCCGGTGCATTTGTACCAGGAATTCGTCCGGGAGAGCAAACGGCGAAGTATATCGATAAAGTAATGACTCGTCTGACTTTGGTTGGTGCGCTTTATATTACTTTTATCTGCCTGATCCCGGAGTTCATGCGTGATGCAATGAAAGTACCGTTCTACTTCGGTGGGACCTCACTGCTTATCGTTGTTGTCGTGATTATGGACTTTATGGCTCAAGTGCAAACTCTGATGATGTCCAGTCAGTATGAGTCTGCATTGAAGAAGGCGAACCTGAAAGGCTACGGCCGCTAACTGGTCGCCTGAGAAGTTACGGAGAGTAAAAATGAAAGTTCGTGCTTCCGTCAAGAAATTATGCCGTAACTGCAAAATCGTTAAGCGTGATGGTGTCATCCGTGTGATTTGCAGTGCCGAGCCGAAGCATAAACAGCGCCAAGGCTGATTATTTCGCATATTTTTCTTGCAAAGTTGGGTTGAGCTGGCTAGATTAGCCAGCCAATCTTTTGTATGTCTGTACGTTTCCATTTGAGTATCCTGAAAACGGGCTTTTCAGCATGGTGCGTACATATTAAATAGTAGGAGTGCATAGTGGCCCGTATAGCAGGCATTAACATTCCTGATCAGAAACATGCTGTGATCGCATTAACTTCGATCTACGGCGTCGGCAAGACCCGTTCTAAAGCCATTCTGGCTGCAGCGGGTATCGCTGAAGATGTTAAGATCAGTGAGCTGTCTGAAGAACAAATCGACACGCTGCGTGACGAAGTTGCCAAATTTGTCGTTGAAGGTGATCTGCGCCGTGAAATCAGCATGAGCATCAAGCGCCTGATGGATCTTGGTTGCTATCGCGGTTTGCGTCATCGTCGTGGTCTGCCAGTACGCGGTCAGCGTACTAAGACCAACGCACGTACCCGTAAGGGTCCGCGCAAACCGATCAAGAAATAATCGGGGTGATTGAATAATGGCAAAGGCACCAGTTCGTGCACGTAAACGTGTAAGAAAACAAGTCTCTGACGGCGTGGCTCATATCCATGCTTCTTTCAACAACACCATCGTTACTATTACTGATCGTCAGGGTAACGCATTGGGTTGGGCAACAGCCGGTGGTTCCGGTTTCCGTGGTTCTCGCAAATCCACTCCGTTCGCAGCTCAGGTTGCAGCAGAGCGTTGCGCTGAAGCCGTAAAAGAATACGGCATCAAGAATCTGGAAGTTATGGTTAAAGGTCCGGGTCCGGGTCGTGAATCTACTGTTCGCGCTCTGAACGCCGCTGGTTTCCGCATCACGAATATTACTGATGTGACTCCGATCCCTCATAACGGTTGTCGTCCGCCGAAAAAACGTCGCGTATAACGCTCGTTTTTTAGGTTAGTTGGAGATAGAAAATGGCAAGATATTTGGGTCCTAAGCTCAAGCTGAGCCGTCGTGAGGGCACCGACTTATTCCTTAAGTCTGGCGTTCGCGCGATCGATACCAAGTGTAAAATTGAACAAGCTCCTGGCCAGCACGGTGCGCGTAAACCGCGTCTGTCTGACTATGGTGTGCAGTTGCGTGAAAAGCAAAAAGTTCGCCGTATCTACGGTGTGCTGGAGCGTCAGTTCCGTAACTACTATAAAGAAGCAGCACGTCTGAAAGGCAACACAGGTGAAAACCTGCTGGCTCTGCTGGAAGGTCGTCTGGACAACGTTGTATACCGTATGGGCTTCGGCGCGACTCGTGCTGAATCACGCCAGCTGGTTAGCCATAAAGCAATCATGGTAAACGGTCGTGTTGTTAACATCGCTTCTTATCAGGTTAAAGCGAATGACGTTGTTAGCATTCGTGAGAAAGCGAAAAAGCAATCTCGCGTGAAAGCCGCTCTGGAGCTGGCTGAGCAGCGTGAAAAGCCAACCTGGCTGGAAGTTGATGCTGGCAAGATGGAAGGTACGTTCAAGCGTCAGCCGGAACGTTCTGATCTGTCTGCGGACATTAACGAACACCTGATCGTCGAGCTTTACTCCAAGTAAAGCTTAGTACCAAAGAGAGGACACAATGCAGGGTTCTGTGACAGAGTTTCTAAAACCGCGCCTGGTAGATATCGAGCAAGTGAGTTCGACGCACGCCAAGGTGACCCTTGAGCCTTTAGAGCGTGGCTTTGGCCATACTCTGGGTAACGCACTGCGCCGTATTCTGCTCTCATCGATGCCGGGTTGCGCGGTGACCGAGGTTGAGATTGATGGTGTACTTCATGAGTACAGCACCAAAGAAGGCGTTCAGGAAGATATCCTTGAAATCCTGCTCAACCTGAAAGGGCTGGCGGTGAGAGTTCAGGGTAAAGATGAAGTTATTCTTACTCTGAATAAATCTGGCATTGGCCCTGTGACTGCAGCCGACATCACCCACGACGGTGATGTTGAAATCGTCAAGCCGCAGCACGTGATCTGCCACCTGACCGATGAGAACGCAGCTATTAGCATGCGTATCAAAGTTCAGCGCGGTCGTGGTTATGTGCCGGCTTCTGCCCGAATTCATTCGGAAGAAGATGAGCGCCCAATCGGCCGTCTGCTGGTCGACGCATGCTACAGCCCTGTAGAGCGTATTGCCTACAATGTTGAAGCAGCGCGTGTAGAACAGCGTACCGACCTGGACAAGCTGGTCATCGAAATGGAAACCAATGGCACAATCGATCCTGAAGAGGCGATTCGTCGTGCGGCAACCATCCTGGCAGAACAACTGGAAGCTTTCGTTGACTTACGTGATGTACGTCAGCCGGAAGTGAAAGAAGAGAAACCAGAATTCGATCCGATCCTGCTGCGCCCTGTTGACGATCTGGAATTGACTGTCCGCTCTGCTAACTGCCTCAAGGCAGAAGCTATCCACTATATCGGTGATCTGGTACAGCGTACCGAGGTTGAGTTGCTGAAAACGCCGAACCTGGGTAAAAAATCTCTTACCGAGATTAAAGACGTGCTGGCTTCACGTGGTCTGTCTCTGGGCATGCGCCTGGAAAACTGGCCACCGGCAAGCATTGCTGACGAGTAACCGGATCACAGGTTAAGGTTTTACTGAGAAGGATAAGGTCATGCGCCATCGTAAGAGTGGTCGTCAACTGAACCGCAACAGCAGCCATCGCCAGGCTATGTTCCGCAACATGGCAGGTTCACTGGTTCGTCATGAAATCATCAAGACGACCCTGCCTAAAGCGAAAGAGCTGCGTCGCGTAGTTGAGCCGCTGATTACTCTTGCCAAGACTGACAGCGTTGCTAATCGTCGTCTGGCATTCGCCCGTACTCGTGATAACGAGATCGTGGCAAAACTGTTTAACGAACTGGGCCCGCGTTTCGCGAGCCGTGCCGGTGGTTACACTCGCATTCTGAAGTGTGGCTTCCGTGCAGGCGACAACGCGCCGATGGCTTACATCGAGCTGGTTGATCGTTCAGAGAAAGCAGAAGCTGCTGCAGAGTAATCTGTAGTAACGTAAAAAAACCCGCCTCGGCGGGTTTTTTTATATCCGCAGAATCTCCACTTATCTACAATGTCTGTATCTTTTCTGCTCACCCCCTGGAGTTCATTATGTGGTTGCTCGATCAGTGGGCTGAACGCCATATTTGCGATGCCCAAAACAAAGGCGAGTTCGAAAATCTTCCCGGCAGCGGTGAGCCGCTGATTCTGGACGATGATTCACATATTCCCCCTGAATTACGGGCCGGTTATCGCTTACTGAAAAACGCAGGTTGTTTACCGCCTGAGCTTCAGCAACGTAATGAAGCCGTCGAGCTTGCCGATCTGCTTAAAGGCATTCATAAGAATGACCCGCGGTACTCTGAAATCAGTCGTCGGTTGGCGCTCATAGAGCTAAAACTGCGCCAGACGGGAATGAATACTGACTTTTTGCATGGTGAGTACAGTGAAAGGTTAATACAAAAAATAAACAAGGAGTAGCCATGTACCGCATAGGTGAACTTGCGAAGCTTGCTAACGTAACGCCGGATACTATCCGCTACTACGAAAAGCAGCAGATGATCGATCATGAGGTCAGAACGGAAGGTGGATTTCGCCTTTATACGGATAACGACCTGCAACGCCTTCGTTTTATCCGCTATGCACGGCAACTCGGCTTCACGCTGGAGTCGATCCGTGAACTGCTGTCGATCCGTATCGATCCTGAACATCATACGTGTCAGGAATCTAAAAGCATCGTTCAGGCCCGGCTGGATGAAGTTGAAGGACGTATTCAGGAGCTGCAAGCCATGCAGCGATCTCTGCAAAGGTTAAATGACGCGTGCTGCGGTACCGCTCATAGCAGTGTTTATTGCTCAATACTGGAAGCTCTTGAACAGGGCGCCAGTAGTGAAACTCAGGGTTGTTGATTTTTTATCAGCCAGGGACTAGACTCCCGCCGACATTAACTATGCTCAGGAGAAATGATGAGCCGCTATCAGCATACTAAGGGACACATTAAGGATAACGCCATTGAGGCATTGCTTCACGACCCACTTTTCAGACAGCGAGTTGAGAAGAACAAGAAAGGAAAAGGGAGTTATTTACGTAAAGGTAAACATGCACAACGGGGTAACTGGGAGGCCAGTGGCAAGCAAGCTAATCGCTTTTTTACCACTGGCCTTTCTGTTTCTGTCGCCTGATTAAACGCGGTTATTCTGCTCTTTTAACAGATCGCGAATTTCAGTCAGTAAGACTTCTTCTTTAGTTGGTGCTGGCGGGGCAGCAGCCGGTTCTTCTTTTTTACGGTTAAGTCTGTTGATAAGTTTGATCGCCATGAAAATGGCAAATGCCACGATCACGAAATCAAATACGTTCTGAATGAATACGCCGTAGTGCATTACAACCGCAGGGATATCGCCCTGAGCTTCCCGAAGGGTGAAGGCGAATTGTTTGAAATCAATGCCTCCAATCAACAGTCCTAACGGCGGCATAATAATGTCGGCGACTAATGATGAAACGATCTTACCGAACGCCGCACCAATAATGACACCCACAGCCAAATCCACTACATTCCCGCGCATCGCAAATTCGCGAAACTCTTTAATAAAACTCATTATGTTCTCCTTGTGCCAGCTGACGCCTATAAGTTTAACAAATGATTAGCTAATTGCCATTGGGGATAAATAATCGTTATGAAAATAAAAGGCATGAAAATTAGAAGGTTAATATGTGGGTGCTCTCGTCTGAGCACCCAAATCATTACAGGAAGAATGGACTTGGCTGGAATAAACGCTCGACGTCGGTAATAAATTTTTTATCGGTCAGGAACATAATAACGTGGTCACCCTGCTCGATACGTAAATTATCATTGGCGATCATGACATCGTTACCTCGCACTACGGCGCCGATAATGGTGCCTGGTGGAAGTTTAATTTCGTCGATCGCGCGACCAACAACGCGCGACGTCGTTTCATCCCCGTGAGCGACGGCTTCAATGGCTTCAGCAACACCACGACGCAGAGACGACACGCCGACAATATCCGCTTTACGCACATGGCTTAGCAGGGCAGAGATGGTGGCTTGCTGGGGTGAAATAGCAATATCAATTACGCTACCCTGTACCAGGTCGACATAAGCCTTACGCTGGATAAGCACCATTACTTTTTTCGCCCCCATACGTTTAGCGAGCATGGCGGACATAATATTCGCTTCGTCGTCGTTGGTGACGGCAATAAAAAGATCAACCTGATCGATATGCTCTTCGGCCAGCAATTCCTGATCCGAAGCATCGCCATAAAACACGATAGTATTCTGAAGTTTTTCAGCCAGCTCCGACGCGCGCTGTTGATCTCGTTCGATCAGCTTCACGCTGTAGTCTTTTTCCAGCCGTCTCGCCAGACCTGCGCCAATATTACCGCCGCCAACCAGCATAATACGTTTATACGGTTTTTCGAGACGCTGAAGTTCACTCATCACCGCACGGATATGCTGAGAAGCCGCAATAAAGAAGACTTCATCCCCGGCTTCGACAATGGTGGAACCTTGCGGACGAATAGGTCTGTCGTGACGGAAAATCGCCGCAACACGCGTATCGATATGTGGCATATGCTCGCGCATTGTCGACAGGGCATTACCAATCAGCGGGCCGCCGTAATAAGCCTTCACGACCGCCAGGCTTACTTTCCCTTCAGCAAAGTTCACAACCTGCAACGCGCCCGGGTACTCAATCAGACGATAAATACTGTCGATAACCAACTGCTCAGGGGCAATAAGATGGTCGATAGGTACTGCTTCGGAATTAAACAGCTTTTCCGCATCCCGGACATAGTCCGGGGAGCGAATGCGGGCGATGCGGTTCGGTGTGTTGAACAGCGAGTAGGCCACCTGGCATGCAACCATGTTGGTTTCATCAGAACTGGTTACTGCAACCAGCATGTCGGCATCGTCCGCGCCCGCCTCACGAAGCACTCGAGGATGAGAGCCGTGCCCCTGCACAACACGAAGATCAAACTTGTCCTGCAAAACGCGCAGGCGATCGCCATTGGTATCCACAATGGTGATATCGTTGTTTTCGCCCACGAGATTTTCCGCCAGCGTTCCGCCAACTTGCCCTGCGCCCAGAATGATAATTTTCATCTTTCGTGACCTGTTCTCAACATCACTCTTTGATTAGCTTAGCGTAAAAGAAGCCATCACCCTCTTCTGCGCCCGGCAGGTTTTGCAGACCCGGGTGCTCAGGTGTTCCCGTATCATGCAGCGTCGCGTCCGGGGTGCGCTTCAGGAAAGCCGCAATTTGCTGACTGTTTTCTTCCGGAAGAACAGAGCAGGTTGCATACACCAGGGTTCCGCCGGGTTTGAGATGCGGCCAGATGGCATCCAGAATTTCGGATTGCAACTGGGCAAGCTCCTTGATATCACGATCGCGACGCAGCCATTTGATATCGGGATGACGACGAATTACGCCGGTTGCAGAGCAGGGGGCGTCCAGCAAAATACGATCGAACCGGGTATCACCACACCAGTCTGCGGGTTTACGTCCATCGCCTTGCTTAACCTGTGCTTTCATACCCAGACGCTTGAGGTTGTCATAGACGCGTGAAAGACGCTGCTCATCAACATCCACGGCCATCACGCAGGCCTGCGGCGCCACTTCCAGAATGTGCGTTGTTTTTCCCCCTGGCGCTGCACAAAGATCAAGGATCTGCTCCCCGTCTTTCGGTTCAAGCCAGGCCATGCACCCCTGAGCGGATGCGTCCTGTACCGTTACCCAGCCCTCTTCAAAACCGGGTAATGCATGTACCGGTGCAGGGGAGGCTAAACGAACCGCATCAGGATAAGCCGCGTGTGTGAAGCCGCTCATTCCGGTCTCTTCCAGCAGGGCCAGCCATGCGTCGCGGGTATGATGGTTACGATTGACGCGTAACCACATCGGCGGACGTTGGTTGTTGGCATCCACAATGTCTTGCCATTGCTGTGGGTAGGCTTTTTTAAGGCGATTCAGCAGCCATTCTGGATGCAGGAAGCGCGCTTCGCTTTGCGCAAATTCTGCCAGCAGTTCGTCCTGCTGACGCTGGAACTGACGCAGCACGCCGTTAATCAATCCTTTCAGCTGGGGACGTTTAATCGCAACGGCACCTTCCACTGTCTCAGCCAGCGCAGCATGAGGTGGAATGCGGGTATGAAGAAGCTGGTAGAAACCGACCATGATCAAATAATGCACGGTACGTTGCTTGCCGCTCATCGGGCGTGACATCAGCTTATTAATTAACCATTCAAGCTGAGAGAGGGTACGCAGCACGCCAAAGCACAGCTCCTGAAGCAGCGCTTTATCTTTATCGGAAACCTTTTGTTGCAGTGGAGGCAGGACATTACTCAGTGACTGGCCCTGCTCAATAACCTGCTCAACGGCCTGAGCCGCCATAGTGCGTAGATTTTGTCTTTTCATAACCGTAAAAATAAAAATGCCCGGAAACACCGGGCCTTAAGAGTAAATTTGTTCAGGCAAGACGATTGCCAGGGATGAACCATTCACGACGGGAATTTAATAGATCCTGCGCGCTCATTGCCTTTTTACCGGCCGGTTGCAGCGATTCAAGATTCAGGATCCCTTCTCCGGTCGCAACCTGGATACCGTTTTTGCTGGCGTCGATAATCGTACCGGGCTCTGCTGATGTATTGCCGTTAATAACTGAAGCTTTCCAGACTTTCACTGGCTGCTCATCAATCATCAACCAGCTCATCGGCCACGGATTAAAGGCGCGGATGCAGCGTTCGAGTTGAGCTGCTGACAGGGACCAGTCGATCCGGGCTTCTTCTTTACTCAGTTTTTCAGCATAGGTCACCTGTGCCTCATCCTGCACTTCAGGTGTCGCTGTATTGTCAGCAAGCTGTTGCAACGTCTCAATCAGCCCCTGCGGACCGAGAGCCGCCAGCTTGTCATACAGCGTGGCGCTGGTATCTTCTGCGGTAATGGAACACGCCAGTTTATACAGCATGTCGCCCGTGTCTAAACCTACGTCCATCTTCATGATTGTCACGCCAGTTTCAGCATCGCCTGCCCACAGAGCGCGCTGAATAGGGGCTGCACCGCGCCAGCGTGGGAGCAAAGAACCATGAACGTTAACACAGCCCAGGCGGGGCATATCGAGTACCGCTTTTGGCAGAATGAGGCCGTAAGCCACAACTACCATCACGTCAGCGTTCAGGTCTGCCACTAACTGCTGGTTTTCCTCAGGTCGTAATGACGCTGGCTGGAATACCGGTAAACCATGCGTTTCTGCCAGTACTTTAACCGGGCCAGGCATCAGTTTTTTACCGCGGCCAGCCGGTCGATCCGGCTGAGTAAATACGCCAACAATCTGATGACCAGACGATAGCAGCGCGTCGAGATGACGCGCTGCAAAATCAGGGGTACCCGCGAAGATTATACGTAGTGATGTAGACACGTTATTCCTTGTATCCGGGGGGCGTTAAGCGCGAGAACGCAAACGATCCAGTTTCTCAACTTTCTGACGAATACGCTGTTGCTTCAGAGGTGAGAGGTAATCGATAAACAGTTTACCGACCAGGTGATCCATCTCATGCTGAATGCAAATCGCCAGCAGATCGTCGGCTTCCAGCTCAAACGGATTGCCGTCACGATCCAGTGCGCGAATTTTAACTTTTTCGGCACGTGGCACCAAAGCGCGCTGTTCAGGGATAGACAGACAGCCTTCCTCAATGCCTGTTTCGCCGCTTTTTTCAAGCAGTTCAGGGTTGATCAGCACCAGACGCTCATCGCGATTTTCAGAAACGTCGATCACGATAATACGCTTGTGAATGTCTACCTGGGTCGCCGCCAGGCCAATGCCTTCTTCAGCGTACATGGTATCGAACATATCATCGACGATACGCTGAATTTCTGCATTCACTTCTTTAACCGGTTCCGCGACGATGCGAAGACGCTCGTCAGGAATATGTAACACTTGCAAAACTGCCATAAATTTCCAGAGTCGTGTTCAGGAGTTGATAAGAATATTACTTCTATTCTAGACAAATCCCCGGTCGATTGACAGCATCAGTGACCAATCGCAAAGATTGCTGAGGCTGCTTATGGCAGGGAAAAGGATGACGTCCACAGAGATATGGTTACGGCTTATAAACATCGGGTCGTTATACGGTGACGCGATGCTGGAGATTGCGCAGAGGCTGCTTCGCCAGGCAACCGTTGATGCTGAAGCTGTCAACGCGGCAGGGCTTTCGCCCAAACATGCCGTAAAGTTTTTTTCGTTCAGCGAGAGTGAGCTTGAACGTAGTCTGGAATGGCTTGAACACACCGACAACCACCTTCTCACGGCGGATGATCCTCGTTTTCCGCCATTGTTGCGTTCTATACCTGATTTTCCCGGGGCGCTCTTTGTGCGAGGCCGCGTCGACGTGCTTAATAGCATGCAGCTTGCGGTTGTGGGCAGCCGTGCGCCCTCGTGGTACGGCGAGCGTTGGGGGAAAATGCTCAGTGAACAGCTGTCCCAATGTGGCTTTACGATCACCAGTGGCCTGGCTTGCGGCATCGACGGTGTGGCACATCATGCGGCGTTGTCAGCAAAAGGGCGAAGTGTCGCCGTGCTTGGCAATGGTCTTTTTAGTCTCTATCCGCGTCGTCATCACATTCTGGCTGAGCAACTTATCGCTTCTGAGGGGGCGATAGTATCTGAGTTTTCACTTTCGACATCGCCCAGACCGGGTAACTTTCCACGGCGTAACCGGATCATCAGCGGGTTAAGCCAGGGCGTGCTGGTGGTCGAAGCTGCGATTCGAAGTGGATCGCTGGTTACTGCAAGGTGCGCACTGGAGCAGGGGCGTGAAGTTTTTGCGCTGCCCGGCCCGTTGGGGAACCCTGGCTGCGAAGGCCCTCACTGGCTGATAAAACAGGGGGCGACGCTGGTGACCTGTAAAGAGGATATCCTGGAAAATTTGCAGTATGGATTGCATTGGTTGCAGGATGATCTCCAAAAGCGACATATTTCATCGGATCAGGAGGCCGTAGCATTGCCATTTCCCAAGCTCCTGGCTAACGTAGGAGATGAGGTAACACCTGTTGACGTTGTCGCTGAACGTGCCGGCCAACCTGTGCCAGTAACGGTAGCACAGCTACTCGAACTGGAGTTAGCAGGGTGGATCGCAGCTGTACCCGGCGGCTATGTCCGATTAAGGAGGGCATGCCATGTTCGACGTACTGATGTATTTGTTTGAGACTTACATCCACAACGAAGCAGAAATGCAGGTGGATCAGGACAAATTAACACGGGATCTGACCGACGCAGGTTTTGAGCGGGAAGATATTTATAATGCGTTGATGTGGCTGGATAAGTTGGCTGATTATCAGGACGGCCTCGCCGAACCGATGCAGCTTGCTTCTGACCCATTGTCTGTGCGCATCTATACAGCTGAAGAGTGTGAAAGGCTGGATGCCAGCTGCCGGGGATTCATTTTATTCCTCGAGCAGATTCAGGTGCTAAACCTCGAAACGAGAGAGATGGTGATAGAGCGCGTCATGGCGCTGGATACTGCTGAATTTGAACTGGAAGATCTGAAATGGGTGATCCTGATGGTGCTGTTCAACATTCCAGGCTGTGAAAATGCCTATCAGCAAATGGAAGAATTACTCTTTGAAGTGAATGAAGGTATGCTGCATTAATTCTATGTGCAGCAACAAGAGTTGTTATGGCCAAATCAGCACTCTTCACGGTGCATAAAAACGAGCCCTGCCCACAGTGTGGGGCTGAACTTGTTATTCGGTCCGGGAAACACGGTCCGTTTCTCGGTTGTTCACACTATCCGGAATGTGATTATGTCCGTCCCCTGAAGAGCCAGGCGGACGGACATATCGTCAAAATTCTGGAGGGACAGCTTTGTCCGCTCTGCGGCGGCGAACTGGCGCTGCGGCAGGGGCGGTTCGGGATGTTTATCGGATGCAGCCGCTACCCGGAATGTGATCATACGGAACAAATTGATAAACCAGATGAAACGGCAATTGCCTGCCCTCAGTGCCAGCGTGGTCAATTGGTGCAGCGCCGCTCTCGTTATGGCAAGACCTTCCATTCGTGCGATCGCTATCCCGAATGCCAGTTCGTTATCAATTTCAAACCAGTAGCGGGCGTCTGCCCTCATTGCGATTATCCGTTACTTATAGAAAAGAAAACCGCGCAAGGCTTGAAACGCTTTTGCGCCAGTAAACAATGTGGAAAGCCGGTTTCGGCGGATCAAATCAGTGAATAATAACCTGCCATCAGGCTCCATCGCGCAGGCGGTGGAAATCCTGAAAAAAGAAGAAGTCATCGCCTATCCAACAGAAGCCGTTTTCGGGGTCGGGTGCGATCCTGACAGCGAAGTCGCCGTTAACCGTCTGCTGGCGCTAAAACAGCGGCCTGTCGAAAAAGGATTGATTTTGATCGCTGCGAACTACGCGCAGCTTAAGCCTTATATTGATGATTCCATGCTGACGCCTGCACAGCGGGAAACCATTTTCTCTGCGTGGCCTGGTCCCGTGACGTTTGTTTTTCCTGCACAACCGACAACGCCGCGCTGGTTAACCGGGCGTTTCGATTCACTTGCGGTACGCGTTACCGACCATCCGCTGGTGGTGGAGTTATGCCAGGCATTTGGTAAACCTCTGGTTTCAACCAGCGCCAACCTGACCGGGCTTCCCCCCTGTCGGACAACCGAAGAAGTTCTGGCGCAGTTCGGGAGTGATTTCCCGGTAGCCGTCGGTGAAACCGGTGGCCGTCTTAACCCGTCAGAAATTCGCGATGCCTTGACCGGCGAACGTTTTCGCCAGGGATAATGTGATGGAAACCTATGCTGTTTTTGGTAACCCGATCGCGCACAGCAAGTCGCCTCTGATCCATCAGCTGTTTGCAGAGCAATTGCAGATAGATCACCCATATGGTCGGGTTCTTGCGCCTGTTGATGCATTTTTACCGACGCTAAATAGCTTTTTTGTTGCGGGCGGTAAAGGTGCGAACGTTACGGTGCCTTTTAAAGAAGAGGCTTTCGGGCGTGCGGATGAGCTGACCGAGCGTGCGTCGCTCGCTGGTGCCGTCAATACTCTTAAGCGGCTCGAAGATGGTCGCCTTCTGGGCGATAACACCGATGGCATAGGTTTACTCAGCGATCTGGAGCGACTGTCGTTTATTAAACCAGGCTTTCGGATCCTGCTGATCGGTGCGGGTGGCGCGTCGCGCGGCGTATTGCTTCCTCTTCTTTCGCTGGATTGTGCGGTGACAATCACCAACCGTACTTTCTCCAGAGCAGAAGAACTGGCGGCGTTGTTCGCGCACACAGGCAGCGTAGCTGCGGTAGCACTTGAGGATCTCGCGGGTCACGAATTTGATCTTGTGATTAATGCCACCTCAAGCGGTATTAATGGAGAGATCCCGGCGATTCCTGCATCCCTGGTTCATTCCCACATCTACGCCTATGACATGTTTTATCAAAAAGGGAAAACGCCATTTCTGACCTGGTGCGAACAACAGGGGGCAAAACATGTGGCTGATGGTCTGGGCATGCTGGTGGGGCAGGCGGCTCATGCGGTGCTACTCTGGCATGGCGTGTTACCTGCTGTAGAACCGGTGATCGAAAAGCTGAAACAGGAACTGATGGCATGAATCAGGCGATTCATTTTCCCGACAGAGAAATCTGGGATGAAAACAAGCAAGCGGTGTGTTTCCCGGTGCTGGTGCATGGAATGCAGCTCACCTGTGCGATTAAAGGGGAGACGTTGCTTCAGCGCTTTGGTGGTTCAGATCCGTTAGCGGTCTTTTGTGAAAATCGCTGGGATCTAGAAGAGGAAGCCAGCGATTTGATCCGCGTACAGCAGGAAGACGATCAGGGCTGGGTCTGGTTATCCTGATCCAGATAGTCATTCTTCCATTTAACGTAATTGTTCGCTGAGTATTTCAATCCTTCGATCTCCGCCTCCTTTAGGGGGCGGATCTGTTTAACCGGACTGCCTAAATAGAGATAGCCACTTTCCAGGCGTTTGTTTTGCGGAACTAGGCTTCCTGCGCCAATCATTACGTCATCTTCTACTATGACGCCATCCAGCAAAATCGATCCCATCCCAACGAGAA
The DNA here is from genome assembly GCF_049237785.1 of Enterobacter cloacae complex sp. SHL022. NCBI lineage: Bacteria > Pseudomonadati > Pseudomonadota > Gammaproteobacteria > Enterobacterales > Enterobacteriaceae > Enterobacter > Enterobacter cloacae complex sp. SHL022. The sequence continues at coordinate 25,578 of NZ_JBMKJH010000018.1, forward strand.
CCCTGTTACCGATTGTGCAGCCGTGGAGCATTACTTTATGACCGACGGTAACATCTTCCCCAATGATGAGCGGATTGCCCTCAGGGTTATATGATGACTTATGAGTCACATGCAGCACGCTGCCGTCCTGAATATTGGTGCGTGCACCGATTGCAACATAGTTAACATCGCCCCGGATCGCGACGAGTGGCCAGATGCTGACATCATCGGCCATGCGAACATCACCAATGACCACGCTGCTGGCATCGATCATCACGCGATCGCCTTTTTGGGGGAACAGATCTTTATAAGGACGTAATACTGCAAACATATCTACCTCGATACAGATGAGCGCTATTAAAGAAGACTTTGATCGTATTCCTGGATCGAGGCAAGGCAAAATGCGTCAATTTTTAAGCGGATCGGGTGGGTTTTCAGCGAAAAGCACGGAAAATCATCAGTTGGAAAAAAAGATCTAAAAAATACTTGTGCTAAAAACTGGGATCCCTATAATGCGCCTCCATCGACACGGCGGATGTGAATCACTTCACAAACAACCCGGTCGGTTGAAGAGA
>NZ_JBMKJH010000019.1:0-16352 GCF_049237785.1 Enterobacter cloacae complex sp. SHL022
GTCGGTTAGAATACCTGCCTGTCACGCAGGGGGTCGCGGGTTCGAGTCCCGTCCGTTCCGCCACTTATTAAAAGCCCTGAGCTAACGCTCAGGGCTTTTTTCTTATCTGTCGTTTGATTGTTGCGAAATTAGCAAAAATCCTCTGCGTTTTACGATCTTTTTCGTCATAACAACTACAGCGATAATCTTCCTCAGTTTACGAACATAACGATTGAGGAATCATATGACTATCCCTGCACTGGGTCTGGGCACTTTTCGCCTGAAAGACGATGTTGTTATTGCATCTGTTAAAACCGCACTCGAGTTGGGCTATCGTGCTATTGATACGGCGCAGATTTATGATAACGAAGCTGCCGTAGGCCAGGCCATCGAAGAGAGTGGCGTACCGCGCGACGAACTTTTCGTCACCACTAAAATCTGGATTGAGAATCTCAGCAAAGACAAGCTGATCCCAAGCCTGAAGGAAAGTCTGAAAAAGCTGCGTACTGACTATGTTGATCTGACGCTGATCCACTGGCCATCTCCTGATGATGCCGTCTCTGTGGAAGAGTTTATGCAGGCGCTGCTGGAAGCAAAAGAGCAAGGCTTAACGCGTGAAATTGGCATCTCTAACTTCACCATCCCGTTGATGGAAAGGGCCATCGCCGCAGTGGGTAAAGAGAATATTGCTACCAACCAAATTGAACTCTCTCCTTACCTGCAAAACCGCAAAGTCGTGGACTGGGCGAAACAGCATAGTATTCACATCACCTCGTACATGACGCTGGCATATGGTAAGGCGCTGAAAGATGAAGTGATTGCGCGCATCGCTGAGAAACACAATGCGACAGCCGCACAGGTGATCCTGGCATGGGCGATGGGTGAGGGCTATGCCGTGATCCCGTCTTCAACCAAACGTGAAAACCTGGCAAGTAACCTGTTAGCGCGGGATCTCCAGCTTGATGATGAAGATAAAAACGCGATCGCTGCACTGGAATGCAACGATCGTCTTGTCAGCCCGGAAGGGTTAGCACCAGACTGGGATTAATAAAAACCCTCCCTCTGTACCTTTAAACCCTCACACAGCTCCTCCGGGAGCTGTTTTTATATGTTCGCTAAGGAAGTCGATAAAAGCGCGTATGCGCGTACTTACCGCTCTGTCACTGTAATACACTGCGCTAAAAGGCATCTCTACAGGTAAGCGTTTGTCAGCCATCAGTTCTACAAGCTGACCCGCAGCTATTTCCTTATCAATCATATAGTCTGATAAACAGGCGATCCCATTTCCTTCAAGACAAAGCTGTTTCAGCGTTTCTCCGCTATTAGACGAAAGTCCGCAGGTGATCTCATGAAGTTGTCCGTCATGACAGGCCACGGGCCAGGTGTTCAGCGAGACAGGCTCCGTAAAGCCCAGGCACAGATGCTGCCTTAACTCCTCAACCGTCTCCGGTTTACCATGCTCTGCAATATATTGCGGTGACGCGATAATTTTGCGGTAGCTGGTGAACAGAGGGCGAGCGCGTAAGCTTGAATCCGTCAGGGTTCCGGCGCGGATCGCCACATCCACTTTACGCTCAATAAGATTGATAAACGTTTCCGAGGAGACCAGAGACAGGGTCATCTCCGGGTAGCGCTCACGAAAGGGCTTAATCAGCGGCATCAAAAAATGAAGCACGACCGGCGTAGCCGCATCGATGCGCAGCAATCCGCGCGGGGTGCTGCGCGATTCCATTATTTCCGTTTCTGCCGCCGCCATCTCCTGCAAAACGGACTGCACGCGTCGAAAATAACGTTCACCTTCTTCCGTCAGGCTGAGCTGCCGCGTTGTCCTATTAAGCAGACTCACTCCGAGCTTCATCTCCAGCTTTTTCACCGAGCGGCTGATGGCGGAGTTCGCCTGCCCGAGCTGTTCGGCCGCACGGCTGAAGCTGCCGCTTTCAACAACGGCAACAAAGATAGTCAGTTCTTCCGATGTGGCTTTCATTATTGCATCATCCGCAAAATTCTATTGAGATTCTAACCATTTTTGTTATTTAAACACTGGCGCATACTGCCTGTCATCATAATCCTGAAGAGACGGAGTATTTATGCCACTGGCGCTTCTTGCCCTGACGATCAGTGCCTTCGCAATTGGCACGACCGAATTTGTTATTGTAGGACTTGTTCCCACCATTGCTGAACAACTCGCCATTTCGCTGCCTTCTGCCGGGCTGCTGGTATCTATTTACGCGTTAGGCGTCGCTGTTGGGGCGCCTGTGCTGACCGCACTGACTGGGCGCTTTGCGCGTAAAAAACTGTTAGTTGCCCTGATGGTGCTCTTCACCGCCGGCAATATTCTGGCGTGGCAGGCTCCGGACTACACCACGCTGGTCATTGCCCGTTTGCTGACTGGCCTCGCGCACGGTGTCTTCTTCTCCATCGGTTCCACGATTGCAACCAGCCTGGTGCCAAAAGAGAAAGCGGCGTCAGCCATTGCGATTATGTTTGGCGGCTTAACCGTTGCGCTGGTCACCGGCGTGCCGTTAGGAACGTTTATTGGGCAACATTTTGGCTGGCGAGAAACCTTCCTCGCGGTATCGCTGTTGGGCGTGATTGCTCTGGTAGCCAGCCTGCTGCTGGTACCCTCCAGTATTCCGGGGCGCGCGAGCGCCAGCCTGAGCGATCAGGTTAAGGTTCTCACACACCCGCGCCTGCTGCTGATCTATGCCGTTACGGCTCTGGGTTATGGAGGTGTGTTCACTGCGTTCACCTTCCTTGCACCGATGATGCAGGAGCTGGCTGGTTTTTCTCCGGGCGCAGTGAGCTGGATTTTACTGGGCTACGGTATCTCCGTCGCAATCGGCAATATCTGGGGCGGCAAGCTTGCAGATAAGCATGGTGCGGTACCGGCGCTGAAATTCATCTTCGCCGCGCTGGTTGTCCTGCTGATGATTTTCCAGTTCACCGCGTCGATACAATACGCCGCGCTGGTAACCGTGTTGGTTATGGGAATATTCGCGTTTGGTAACGTACCGGGATTGCAGGTCTATGTTGTACAGAAAGCCGAACGCTATACGCCCAATGCGGTGGATGTCGCATCCGGCCTGAATATCGCCGCATTCAATATCGGCATCGCACTCGGATCGGTTATCGGCGGGCAGACGGTTGAACACGTTGGATTAACCCAAACGCCATGGATTGGTGCGGTAATTGTGCTTGTCGCTTTCCTACTTATTGGTCTGAGTGGACGGCTTGATAAACCCGCTCGCGTCGCGCTTGGATAAATATCAGTAAGTGCTTGCTTACAAAACTGGAAAGCGGTTTCTCAGTAATTGCGTTGAAAGTGTGACCTAAAATCCCTATAACATTAGAACCAGTCCGTTTTCCGGGCTGGTTCATGTTACAGAGGTCGTTTCCAAAAGTGCGAAAAAATACCTATGCCATGCGTTATGTTGCCGGAATGCCCGCGGAGAGGATCTTGCCTCCGGGGTCGTTTGCGAGCCTGGGTCAGGCATTACCAGCGGGCACGCCATTAAGCAGTGACGAAAAAATTCGCGTACTGGTGTGGAACATCTTTAAACAACAGCGTGCGGAGTGGTTATCCGTACTTCAAAATTTTGGTAAAGATGCGCATCTGGTTCTGTTACAGGAGGCGCAAACCACGCCTGAGCTGGTCAGGTTTGCAACGACAAACTATCTTGCAGCCGATCAGGTGCCTGCCTTTGTTCTGCCACAGCATCCTTCTGGGGTGATGACCCTTTCAGCCGCACATCCGGTCTATTGCTGCCCGCTGCGTGAACGTGAGCCGATCCTGCGTCTGGCAAAATCGGCGCTGGTCACAGTCTATCCGTTGCCCGACACCCGTCTGCTGATGGTGGTAAACATTCATGCGGTGAACTTCAGCCTCGGTGTTGATGTGTACAGTAAGCAGTTACTTCCCATTGGCGATCAGATTGCTCATCACAGTGGGCCGATCATTATGGCAGGGGACTTCAATGCCTGGAGCCGTCCGCGTATGAACGCGTTGTACCGCTTCGCGCGTGAAATGTCGCTGCGTGAAGTTCGTTTTAACGATGACCAGCGCAAGAAAGCGTTTGGCCGTCCTCTTGATTTCGTCTTCTATCGTGGTTTGAGCGTACACGATGCGTCCGTTCTGGTGACGCGCGCCTCCGATCATAATCCTCTACTAGTTGAATTCAGTCCCGGCAAACCTGATAAATAATGGTGCGTCAGGTCTGCCGTGGGGCAGGCCTGTGCGGGTGCTGCCCTTTATTTTTTAACCCATAAAAGGACAGCAACATGACAACAACACACTCCCATCATGACAACGTCGATAAACAGTTCGGTTCGCAGGCAAGTGCCTACCTGAGCAGCGCCGTGCACGCCTCTGGCCGCGACCTGGTGCGTCTCGGCGAGCGGCTCGCCGCGTTTCCTGACGCGCACGTGCTGGACTTAGGCTGCGGGGCGGGGCATGCCAGTTTTACCGCCGCAGAGCAGGTTGCTCAGGTGACGGCGTATGACTTATCGAGCCAGATGCTCGATGTGGTCGCTGAAGCGGCGAAAGCGAAAGGGCTGAATAACGTCACGACGCGCCAGGGCTACGCTGAATCATTACCCTTTGAGGATGCATCGTTTGAGGTTGTGATTAGCCGTTACTCTGCACACCACTGGCATGATGTGGGGCAGGCATTACGGGAAGTGAAACGCGTACTCAAACCGGGCGGAATCTTCATCATCATGGACGTGATGTCTCCCGGACATCCGGTACGAAATATCTGGCTCCAGACGGTTGAAGCGCTGCGTGATACCTCGCACGTGCAAAACTACTCCAGTGGAGAGTGGCTTACGTTTATCACCGAAGCCGGCTTGATTTCACGCTCATTGATAACCGACCGTTTGCCGCTGGAGTTTGCGTCATGGATTGCGCGGATGCGCACCCCCGAGGCATTAACTCAGGCGATCCGATTGTACCAGGAGAGCGCCTCTGCTGATGTGAAGGCGTACTTTGAGCTGCATGACGATGGTTCGTTTACTAGCGACACCATTATGGCTGAAGCGCAAAAAGCAGGATAAACAAAAAAGGCACCGAGGGGAATCGGTGCCTTTTTAACAAGCGAACGTACTATCAGGAATCTGGCGTAGCGCTGTTTTTCACAAACAACGTCAGCTGGTCGCCAGGTTGCAGGTTGTCAGTATCGTTGTTCCAGCGCATCACATCTTTGATGTTTACGCCGTGACGCTTAGCAATACTGGACAGCGAGTCGCCTTTACGTACGCGATAGGTAATGCTATCGCTGTTTTTAGCGAGACGCTGTGCGCTGCTACCTGCACCTACGTTCAGCGTTTGACCCACTTTCAGACCAGATCCGCGCAGATTATTCCACTGCTGGAGATCTTTCGCATTCACGCCAAGACGTGATGCAATACCTGAAAGCGTATCACCTGAACGCACCTTATAGCTGCGGCTGCTTACAGGCGACGTATCAGCGATCAGCGTGGACTGAACGGCTGCGATTTCACCCGAAGCTAAAGACTCTCGTAACTGTTCCGCATGTTTCTGCGGAACCATCACATAGCGTGGGCCACTAGCACCCAGCGTGGAGCCTTTAACACCTGCATTAAAGGTTTTAAGCTTACTTACCGACATACCCGTCATATCGGCAACCTGTTGAATATCAACCGGGCTGCTGAGGCGGACACGCGCCAGTGCACGACTTTCGTCTGGTGTTGGCAGTTGTACACCGTAACGTTTGCTGTTCTTGAGAATGTCACTCAGTGCCAGCATTTTCGGTACGTAAATCTTTGTTTCCTGTGGCAGTGAGAGCGACCAGAAGTCTGTGGATTTTCCACGCGCTTTATTCGCTTTCATTGCCTTCAGTACACGACCTTCACCACTGTTATACGCCGCGACAGTCAATAACCAGTCGCCGTCAAACATCTTGTTCAGACGTTGCATCATGTCGAGAGCGGCTGTCGTTGAAGCGACAACATCACGACGCGCATCGTAGTTGCGGGTCTGCTTTAAACCATAATTTCGCCCTGTGCTCGGAATGATCTGCCAGATGCCTGCTGCATTGGCGCCAGACGTCGCGTGCGGGTCAAAAGCGCTCTCCACTATGGGTAGTAGTACCAGTTCCATAGGCATGTTACGTTTCTTAACTTGCCCGGCTATCCAGTACATATACGGCTCTGCCCGTAATGTTACATCGTGGAGATAGCTCTTATTTCTCAAATACTTCTGTTTCTGTTCGCGAATCCGGCTGTTTTCCGGAATTCCCATCTTTAGCTCGTCGCCAATAGAGGCCCACAAGTCTTGTTCCTGCGCGAAGGATGTCCCATCGTCCAACCATCGCGCCTGACTCGTAAACTTCCCTGCTTCCCCTTGACCAGCCGCAGAAAGGCTCTGTGCGTGCTGTTGTACGTTGCTGCCGTTTTGTGACTGGCAACCTACAAGCAGGACAGAGGCGAGTAATATCGCTTTTGCCTTCATGTGTGTGTCAATAGTTGCTTAAAAGACGAGCGATGATAACGGCGAAATTTTGAAAAGGCAACCCGCAATTATCTGAAGTTATCTTTCTTTGACCTTAACCATGCAAATCGCGCTTCAGGTTGTAACAAATTTGTTTCTTGATTAATTTTATTAATTAAATCAACATCATCAGTTCTTAAAAATAAATTAATTTGTCGTTCATTTTTCAGAATTACGGGGAGTGTTTTTTGGTTTTTTGCACGTAACTCCTTCACTTTCAGGTAATAATCCTGAATCGCCCGATCCTCAGGCAGCACGCTTGCAGCAAACTTCATATTCCCTAATGTATACTCATGTGCGCAACAAATTACGGTGTCGGCTGGAAGCGCATTAATTTTTTGTAAAGATTGATACATCTGTTCTGGCGTGCCTTCAAACAGCCTTCCACAGCCGCCAGAAAACAGCGTGTCGCCACAAAACAGATAAGGTTTGCTGTAGAAACAGAGATGACCGGAAGTGTGACCTGGCGTAGCAAATACGGAAAACTCCCACCCGAGGATGAGGATACTTTCGCCTTCTTCGACAACTTGCGTCGTACCCTTATCCTGTGTCTCTGCCGGTCCGTAGACGGGAAGATGAGGATAGCGCGCAAGGAGATCGGGAACACCGCCGACATGATCGTGATGGTGATGGGTAAGTAGGATCGCTTCAGGCTGCCAGCCGTTTTCTTTTATCGCGTGCAGGATCGGCGCGGATTCGCCTGGATCAACAATGATGCATCTGCGATCGTCGTCGACTAAAACCCAGATGTAATTGTCCTGAAAGGCGGAAATACTGATAAGATTCATGCATTACCTCTTATAGCGTGGCGGGTGTTTTGATGAAACCGGCAAGGATACCTCAGACTGTCGCACCACCGGAACGTTGGGCAGAGTTGCCCTGGGGTGAATATTATCGCGAGGCCTTAGAACTTCAGCTTAAACCCTGGCTCGCGAAAATGTATGGTTTTCACCTGCTTAAGATTGGCAATCTGAGCGCAGAAATCAATACCGAAAGCTGCGCTATCTCGCATCAGGTTAGCGTATCGCTTAATGGCTCCCCGGTTCAGGTGAAAGCGGATCCGCTGCATTTGCCGTTTGCGGAAAAATCCATTGATGCCTGTCTGCTCGCCCATACGCTGCCCTGGTGCAGCGATCCCCATCGTCTGCTGCGGGAAGCCGACCGCGTTTTGATTGATGACGGCTGGCTGATCCTGAGCGGTTTTAATCCGCTGAGTCTGATGGGGCTACGTAAACTGACGCCCGTTCTGCGCCGCACGCCGCCCTATAACAGCAGGATGTTTACCATGATGCGCCAGCTGGACTGGCTTTCACTGTTAAATTTCGAAGTGCTGAGCTATGGGGGTTTTCAGGTCATCCCCTGGACGCGTAAAGGCGGGGTCTTATTAAGCACCCATTTACCCGCGCTGGGCTGCATGCAATTTATTGTCGCGCGTAAGAGGACGATCCCCCTTACGCTCAACCCAATGAAGCAAAGCAAATCAAAAACGCGGATCCGCCAGACCGTGGGGGCCACGCGGCAGTACAAAAAACCGTGATCAGGATTCAGGTTGATAACCTGCATCCTCATGGGTTGGGTTGGATGCCGCCGCGCGAGCCAGCTCGTCACAGCGTTCGTTTTCAGGATGACCGGCGTGCCCCTTTACCCACTCCCATTTGATTTCGTGCTGACCGAGGGCGGCATCAAGACGCTTCCAGAGATCGACATTCTTGACCGGTTTTTTCTCTGCCGTTTTCCAGCCGCGTTTTTTCCAGTTGTGGATCCATTGGGTAATGCCCTGGCGGACATACTGGCTGTCGGTACTCAGCACCACGTCGCAATGTTCTTTTAACGCTTCCAGCGCCACGATGGCCGCCATCAACTCCATGCGGTTGTTGGTGGTCAGGAAATAGCCTTCACTAAAGGTTTTTTCATGCTGGCGATAGCGCATAATGGCACCATAGCCGCCGGGCCCTGGGTTACCGAGACAAGATCCATCGGTGAAAATTTCTACCTGTTTACGCATCTCTGGTAGACTTCCTGTATTTGAAACGTTCAGTAAAACGATAAGTCTGACATAAATGACCGCTATGAGCACTGCAATTACTCGCCAGATTGTTCTCGATACCGAAACCACCGGTATGAACCAGATTGGCGCCCACTACGAAGGGCATAAAATCATTGAGATTGGTGCCGTTGAAGTGGTGAACCGTCGCCTTACGGGCAACAACTTCCACGTTTACCTCAAACCCGATCGGCTGGTGGACCCGGAAGCGTTCGGCGTTCACGGAATTGCCGACGAGTTTTTGCTGGATAAGCCCACCTTTGCCGACGTCGCAGATGAATTTCTCGACTACATCAGAGGTGCGGAACTTGTCATTCATAACGCGTCGTTCGATATCGGCTTTATGGACTATGAGTTCAGCAAGCTCAACCGTGATATTCCAAAGACGAATACGTTCTGTAAAGTCACGGATAGCCTGGCGCTGGCAAGGAAGATGTTCCCCGGCAAGCGTAACAGCCTTGATGCCCTGTGCTCTCGCTATGAGATAGACAACACCAAGCGAACGCTGCACGGCGCGTTGCTCGATGCCCAGATCCTGGCCGATGTCTACCTGACCATGACCGGCGGGCAAACGTCGATGAAATTCAGTATGGAAAATGAATCCCAGCAGACGCGAGATGAAGGGGGAATTCAGCGCATTGTGCGTCAGGCGAATCGCTTACGGGTCGTTTTAGCCAGTGATGAAGAGTTGATGAATCACGAGTCTCGTCTTGATTTGGTGCAGAAGAAGGGCGGGAGCTGTCTGTGGCGCGCCTGAAAAGGTGCCGAAACGTTTGTTAATTCATCGTTTGGGTGATTTTTGCAGCAAACGATTCAAAAGTTAAGAAAAAGCGTTGACGAGTTCAGAGTCAAACCGTAATATTCGCCTCGTTCCCCACACGGGAACAGTGGAGCGGTAGTTCAGTCGGTTAGAATACCTGCCTGTCACGCAGGGGGTCGCGGGTTCGAGTCCCGTCCGTTCCGCCACTATTCAGGCCCACGTTACTTGTAACGTGGGCCTTTTTGTTTTTCCTCTTTCTCATGTTTTCCTTAATTTCTGCTCTGGCACATCTGCTGAAAATCATATTTATACCATTCTGTTTTTTGTATTTAATCAATTCTAATCCGCTTAAAAATAGTGTAGGTTAATTACATCATTTCCCTCCTCTTATAATTCTGTTTTCACGTCATTCTTAATAACCCTCTGGTGTTAACTATTCTTAATCCTGCGTAGATTCTCTCGTGGTTTTTTCCTACCTCTATAAAGAAACCAGTCATGCTATTTTTGAGCATCATGTCAATAGACTCTATGGGCGTGAATTATGTAAGGAAGGCATAAGAGCATGGCACTAAAGGATGTATTCACACCGATGTGCATATGTCCTTAATTTAGCATTGAATTTCACCAAGGACTTTAAGTATGACTGAAAATAAGGTCATTTTAGCGGTCAACAACGGAGACGGTAAAACGCGGTTGTTGACAGCAGATGCAGGCCGAACGGTTAAGGTAAAGCTTATCCCCGGCAATAAATATTTGCTGAAAAATGTGAATGACGACTTTGCGCCAGAAAATATTACGCTTCAACGCGTTGGCAAAGCGTTACATATTATTCAGGAAGGCGACACACAGCCCAGCATTATTATTGAAAATTATTTTGACGGCGATTCGAAAAACCCAACCCTGATGGGTATGGCAGAAGATGGATTGCTTTATGCCTATATCCCTTTGTCTGGTGAAAGCTACGATAATGGCTATCTCATGGCTGAAGGTGGTCTGGCTCCGGTTGCCCTGGGCGGTGAACCGTTAGGCGCCGGTGGGCCTCTTTTGTCTGCCCCGGACGACGAAAATGACATGCTGTTTGGCATGTTAGGGTGGTTTGCGCTTGCGGCGGCAGGTGTTGGCGCTGCGTTTGCTCTGTCCGAACTGGACAAGGATGAAAGCGATAGCCAGCCCGCCCCCGAAAAACCGAGCATTGGCAAGGCTGTGGATGATGAAGGCTCGATTAAAGGACCGCTTAAGTCCGGAGACGTGACTGATGACTCAACGCCTTCATTAATCGGTAAAGGCAAGCCGGGCGATACCATCCATATCATCGATAATGATAAGGAAATTGGCTCCGTCATCGTCGACGACGAAGGCGAATGGAGCTATACGCCGGATAAGCCGCTGGGCGACGGTGAACATGACCTCTCCGTTGTGGTTGAAGATCCGGACGGCAACATGAGCCCGCCGTCTGACCCCATTACCATCGTGGTTGATACCGTTGCGCCAGATGCGCCAACGATTGAGCACATCATGGATAAAGTGGGTAAAGTCACCGGCGAAATCCTTGAAGACGCTTACACCGACGATCCAAAACCGGAGATGAGCGGTACCGGTGAAGCGGGCGCGACGATTACCATTTACGATAACGGTAAAAAGATCGGCGAAACCAGCGTTAACGACGACGGTCGTTGGTATTTCAAACCTTCAGAAAACCTGACTGACGGCAACCACAGCATCACGGTTAGCCAGACGGATAAAGCGGGTAACGTCAGCGAGCCTTCTGATGAACGTGATTTTATTGTTCTGACGGAACCTCCGGGGAAAGCAGAAACGCCGTCAGTTATTGACGACAACGGTCCGGTAACGGGTCCGCTTAAGCCGGGTGACGTGACGGATGACACTAAACCTTCATTCAGCGGTGAAGGCACGCCGGGCAATACCATCGTTATCAAGGATAACGACAAAGAGATCGGCTCCGTTATCGTCGATGACGAAGGGAAGTGGACCTACACGCCTGAGAAAGATCTCAGCGAGGGTGAGCATAACGTTGAGGTGATTGAAGAAGATCCGCTGGGTAATGTCGGCCAACCCTCCGATCCGATCCAGATCATTGTCGATACCACGCCGCCGGCAAGACCGGACAGGGTCTATGCTGAAGATAATACCGGTCCGATTACCGGCCAGCTGAAGGGCGGCGACGTCACTGACGAAACGCGTCCGGTATTCAGCGGTAAAGGTGAACCGGGCGACACCGTGACCATTTATGATGGTGATGAAGTTCTGGGCTCTACCGTCATCGATGACGAAGGCAACTGGTCGCTGAAACCGGAGAAACCGCTGGGCGAAGGCGATCACAGCATCACCGTTACGCAAACGGATAAGGCGGGCAATACCAGCGACCCCTCGGAAGCGCTGGAGTTTGAAGTTGACACTACCGCGCCTGATGCTTCAGCAGATGTTCTGAAAATTACCGCCGTAGCGGATGACGTAGGCGATCGTCAGGGCAACGTTGCCAGCGGTGAAATCACCGATGACAGCAAGCCGCTCATTAGCGGTATCGGCGAAGCGGGCAATACCGTCTATGTCTATACCACCGACGCCTCCGGTAAACACCTGATTGGTTCAGCGGTTGTGGGCAGCGATGGCACCTGGAGCCTGACGCCTGAAACCCCACTGACGGAAGGTTTGAACCAGCTGACGCTGGAGACACAGGATCCGGCGGGTAACCGCGTTGCGGGCGATGCACCGTCTTACGACATCAACCTCCTGATCCCGATCAGCACTCAGCCGTCCATCAACAGCGTGGTGGACAATTCAGAACCACACTTTGGCCCGCTGCAAAAAGGCGACGCCACCAACGATACCACGCCAACCCTGAGCGGCAGCGCTGCGCCGGGTGACATCGTGTCGATCCTCGACAACGGTAAGGTGATTGGCTCCGTCACGGCGGACAGCAACGGCAAGTGGACGTTCACTCCGGACGCCGCGCTGGCTGATGGCAAGCACACCTTCACCGTCACTGCGACTGACGCAGCGGGCAACTCGCGCACCAGCGGCAGCTTCCCGATCGTGATTGACACTGCGGCACCATCTCCGGCAGAAAATATCGTTATCAATGATAACGTGGGCGACAAGCAGGGACCGGTAGGTTCAGGCGACACCACAGACGATCAGTCCCCGACCCTGAGTGGCGAAGCCGAGCCGGGCAGCGTGGTGGACATCTATGATAACGACGAGAAGATCGGTTCCGTCATCGTTGATGACGAAGGTAAATGGTCCTATACGCCAGACAAACCGCTGGATAAAGGCGATCATGAGATCACCACTACCGTAACCGATCCGTCTGGCAACACCAGTGAACCGTCGCCGGGGATCTCCTTCACCGTCGACCCTGATCCAAACCAGGTTACCGTGGGTGAAGTGGTGGATGATCAGGGCCCGATCGTGGGCAACCTAAAGCCGGGCACCGTGACCGATGATGTTCGCCCTGAACTGAGCGGTAAAGGTAAGCCAGGCAGCACCGTGACCATTAAAGATGGCGACGACGTGCTGGGTTCCACCGTGGTGGATCCGGACGGCAACTGGACGTTCACGCCAGAGCAGGATCTGGCTGACGGCAATCACAGCCTGACCGTGGTGTCCAAAGATCCGGCGGGTAACGAGGTGACCTCACCGTCCTTCGATATCACCGTCGATGCGACCGCGCCGGAAAAACCTGTGCTGGGATCCGCAACGGATGACGTGGGCACTATTCGCGGCGATCTGAGCAACGGCAGCACCACCGACGACGCAAACCCAACCTTCAACGGCTCTGCAGAGCCGGGCAGCCGTGTCGATATTTACGACAACGGTGAGCATATTGGTTCGACGATTGCGGACGATAAAGGCGCCTGGCAGTTCACGCCAACTACGCCTCTGCCAGAAGGTGAGCACCATATCACCACTACCGCAACGGATGAAGCGGGCAACACCGGTCCGGAATCGGATGATTTTGTGCTGGTGACCGACTACACCCCACCTGTAGCAACCGGCGATGTGCTGAACATTACGTCCGTAATGGATGATGTCGGCGGCCGTCAGGGTAACGTGGCCAGCGGTGAAATCACCGATGACAGCAAACCGGTTATCAATGGTATTGGTGAAGCGGGAAGCACCGTCTTTGTTTACAGCACGGATGCTAACGGCAAACATCTGCTGGGCTCAGCCGTAGTCAACAGTGAAGGCACCTGGACGCTGGCGCTGGATACACCGCTGGTGGAAGGGCTTAATCAGCTGACGCTCGAAACGCAGGATGCCGTTGGTAACCGCGTGGCGGGTGAAGCACCGTCTTATGATATTACCGTTCTGATCCCGGTCAGCACCGAGCCGTCCATCAACAGCGTGGTGGACAACGCCGAGCCGCACGTCGGCCCAATGCAGAAAGGCGAAACCACCAACGACACCACCCCAACCCTGAGCGGCAGCGCTGCACCGGGCGACGTTGTGTCTATCCTCGACAACGGGAAAGTGATTGGCACCGCCAAGGCGGATAGCAGCGGTAAGTGGTCGTTCACCCCGGATACCGCGCTGGCGGATGGTCAGCACACCTTCACCGTCACGGCGACTGACGCAGCGGGCAACGCGCGCACCAGCGGTACCTTCCCGATCGTGATCGATACTGCGGCACCGTCTCCGGCAGAAAATATCGTTATCAATGATAACGTGGGCGACAAGCAGGGGCCGGTAGGCGACGGTGACACCACCGACGACCAGTCTCCAACCCTGAGCGGTGAAGCCGAGCCGGGCAGCGTGGTGGACATCTACGACAACGACGAGAAGATCGGTTCCGTCATCGTTGATGACGAAGGTAAATGGTCCTATACGCCAGACAAGCCTCTGGCTAAAGGCGATCATGAGATCACCACTACCGTGACCGATCCGTCTGGCAACACCAGCGAACCGTCACCGGGGATCTCCTTCACCGTCGATCCGGATCCAAACCAGGTCACCGTGGGCGAAGTGGTGGACGATCAGGGGCCGATCGTGGGTAACCTGAGGCCGGGCAACGTGACCGATGATGCGCGTCCGGAACTGGGCGGTAAAGGCAAGCCGGGCAGCACCGTAACCATCATGGATGGCGACGATGTACTGGGCTCCACCGTGGTGGATCCGGACGGCAACTGGACGTTCACCCCAGAGCAGGATCTGGCCGATGGCGATCACAGCCTGACCGTGATTTCCAAAGACCCGGCCGGAAACGACGTGACCTCTCCGTCCTTTGATATCTCTGTCGATACCGTGGCACCGGAAAAACCGGTTGTCGGCCTTGCGACAGATGACGTGGGTTCCAGCCGTGGCGATCTGAGCAGCGGCAGCACCACCGACGATGCGAACCCAACCTTCAAAGGTTCCGCAGAGCCGGGCAGCCGTGTCGATATCTATGATAACGGGGAGCTGATTGGTTCTACCGTGGTGGACGAAAATGGCGGCTGGCAATTTACGCCAACCACCGCGCTGCCAGAGGGTGAGCACCATATCACCACTACCGCAACCGATAAGGCCGGTAACACGGGTCCGGAATCAGATGATTTTGTACTGATCACCGACTACACCGCGCCTGACGCGAGCAAAGTGGCGATCACCGAAGTCTACGACGACGTGAACACCGCAGGCGTGATTGCCTCCGGCGAAGAAACCGACGATAACCGTCCGCTGATCAAGGGTACCGGCGCAGAGCCGGGCAACACCATCACCGTCTACAACGGCGACAAGGTGATTGGCACCGCGAAGGTGCAGGCCGACGGCACCTGGTCCCTGGAGCCGACCACCCCGCTGCCGGACGGCAGGTACACCCTGACGGCGAAAGAGACCGACGGCGTGGGCAATGTCTCCGGTCCGTCCGGTGAGTACATCATCAACGTGGCCACCGTGCCGCCGCAGGCACCGACGCTGGACACCGTCTATGACGACGTGGCCCCGCATGCGGACTACCTGCAGAAGGGTGACGTCACCAACGACACCACCCCGACCCTGAGCGGCAGCAGCGGCGTGGCGGGCGGCACCATCAGCATCTACGACAACGGCCGCCTGATTGGCACCACCACCGTGGGCAGCAACGGCAGCTGGAGCTTCACGCCGGATACGGCGCTGGCTGACGGCAGCCACAGCTTCACCGCCACCGTCACCGACGGCGTGGGGCGCACCAGTGAGCCAACCGGCGGCTTCGGTATCGTTATCGATACAAAAGCACCGGACGCGGCCTCTGACCTGCTGGTCACCGACAACGTCGGTGCGTACCAGGGCCCGGTCGTGAGCGGCGACACCACCGATGACAACACCCCGACCCTGAGCGGCAGGGCCGAGCCGGGCAGCACGGTGAACATCATCGACAACGGCCAGGTTATCGGCTCCACGAAGGTGAACCCGGACGGTACATGGAGCTTCACCCCGGATCAGGCGCTCTCCAACGGCGAGCACGACCTGACCACCACCGTGACCGATCCGTCAGGCAACACCGGGCCGGAAGGGTCGCACGTGGTCATCACCGTTGACGTGGTCCCGGGCAAGGTGGAAATCACCGCCGTGACCGATGACGCCGGCAGCGTGACCGGCAGCCTGTCCCAGAACGCGGTCACCGACGACACCCGTCCGCAAATCAGCGGCACGGCGAAGGCGGGCAGCACCGTGACCATCATGGACGGCAGCAACGTGCTGGGCACCACCACCGCGGGCGCGGACGGCACCTGGAGCTTCACGCCGAGCGTGGATCTGGGCCGCGGCGAGCACACCTTCACCGCCACGGCGAAGGACCCGATGGGTAATGAGTCAGCCAGCAGCAGCTGGACCGTGACCATCGATACCGATGCGCCGGTGAAACCGACCATCGACGCGGCGCTGGACGACGTGGGCAGCGTGCAGGGTAACCTGGCGAACGGCGGCACCACCGACGATCCGACCCCGACCCTGAGCGGCAAGGCGGAAGCGGGCAGCACCGTGAAGATCTACGATCAGAACGGCCTGCTGGGTGAAGTGACGGCGAAGGCCGACGGTACCTGGAGCTTCTCGCCGGTGGCGAAACTGCCGGAAGGCGAGCACCG
>NZ_JBMKJH010000020.1:0-9141 GCF_049237785.1 Enterobacter cloacae complex sp. SHL022
AAGCTGGCGCAGGTCAGTAAACGTCTGCATCGTCATTACGGCCTGACCACGCACATTAATGAGAACCTGTATGACGCGCTGACGGCGGCCTGCCTGCTGCCGGACACCGGGGCGCGCAATGTTGACAGCCTGCTGAACCAGCAGATTCTGCCGGTGCTGAGTCAGCAGCTGCTGAGCCATATGGCGGCGAAACAGAAACCACATACCCTGACGCTCGGCTGGGATGAGGAAGAGGGGGTAATGATTGAGCTGCGGCAGGAGGATGAGTGATGTCCATCCACGATAAAAAAAAGAAGGCGGAGCAAAAAGAAGAAAAGGAAGGTTCGCTGCGGTTACTGACGTCAGGAGAGATTGTGCTGGCGAAATCAGTTTACAAGTCAACGATCCCGTACCATAAGGTCTGGATCCATCATGACAGCTATCTTCCCTTGGGCCTCCAGAATAAAAATACGGCGATGTCCCCGAACGGTGAGATTTATTTTCGTCACTGGTACAGGGATGATTACGCGTCGACTTTACCTTTTCTGCAACATCTTTTTATTCATGAAATGGCACATGTCTGGCAACGTGAAAAAGGAATGAACATCATCGGGCGGGGGCTTGTCAGCTGGGCGGTGAGTTACCGTTATGTCCTGGATGGACGTCTGTTAAGTGAATATCCCATGGAACAGCAGGCACAGATTATTGCTGACCATTTTACGTTGCAGGCTGAAGGATACGAGACATGGTGTGATCTAAGAAAAGCAGGTGATATCACGCTTGACGGCAACATTTCTGAGCCCGTTATCCGCCACCTGTATACCAGCACGCTGCGGGGGTTCCCATGGTGAAAGTAATAACCTTTCGCCACAGGCATGCTTTTTTGCTCAGCCTGACGGTACTGACCGGTTGCCCCGGCCACGGGGATTACATTCGGCCTGATGAAATAACAACGGTCAGCACAAGAGGCGACAATGTGTGTTTCAGCGTTCCGAAGCCAGAGGACTACCAGCCAGTCAGTATTTCCATCGTTCCAAGAGGAACCCGGTTCAGGGAGCGGCAAATTACGTTTGGTCCCACACTTCGTATTGTGAACGGCCAGCTATGTATCCCACCTTCATTCCATCATTTTCCTGATAAAGGCCAGTTCATTGTCAGATACGTTCTGCACTCTGAGCGCCATAAGGATACGCCGCGCAGAATGGTCGCCGGGGTAGAGATTGCCGGCGAGTGTATTTTCGACATTCCTCTTAATGACATGGAGGCAGTCAGACCGTACGGCGAGTTGGACAACAGTGAAGTTCAGCCTGATCAAGGCGAACGTGATGGTTCCTGCAGATCCCCTTTTAGATCCGTTCATGGAGTGAAAAATTATGAATCTATCTGACTCTTTGCAAAACGTTTTATCCGGGGCGGGAACCCTGAACCGCTACAGGCTGGATATTCCTTCCTGTCCTTCTCCACTTGATGTGGAAGACTTCAGCGGTATTGAAGGCCTGAGCAGGATTTACAGGTATGACATCATTTTTACCAGTACGGACAAACATCTTGATGCTGCCTGGTTTTTGTGTGAACCCGCAACCCTGACGATGGGGGGCGGGTTACTGGAGAGCATGACTGAACAGAAAAAAGTGCACGGTGTCATTACTCATTTCAGACGCATTTCCGGCTCTGCCGACCAGACACAGTACCTGATCACGCTTAAACCATTTCTGTTTTTGCTGGATAAGCAGCACCGCAGTCACCGTTTCTTTGTCAATAAGTCAGTACCCGAAGTGGTCGGGCAGGTGTTACAGGAGCATAACCTGCATGGCTGGGAATATGAATTCAACCTCAAGCAGAGCTACCCGAAGCGCGAGCAGATAAACCAATACCAGGAAAGCGACCTGGCGTTTATCCAGCGCCTGCTGGCGGAGGTGGGGATATTTTACTGGTTTACCCTCCAGGAAGACGCGCAGACAGAGGTGGTGCATTTTGCCGATGCGCAGCGGGCGCTGGTATTTGGTAAAACCCTGCCAGTCAACAGTCCGTCCTGGATGAGCGACAGCGGGGCTGACTCGGTGTGGGGCCTGAATATTACCCATAACGTGGTGGAAGCCAGCGTCACCACGAAAGATTACAACCACCGGGACGCACAGAGCATACTGCTGTCGGCACCAGCGGATATGACCCGGGGAAACGGTGAAGGTGTGGCCTATGGTGATGTCTACCACTACCGGCTGCGCCATCTGGCGCGCGGTGACAAAATCGATCCGGCAGCGGAGACGGCCAACTTTTATGCCCGCCTCGATCATGAGCGTTTTCTGGCAAACCAGACGCTGATAACCGGTAACAGCACCGCTGCATGGCTCGCGCCGGCACAGGTGCTGACGATTATCGACGGCCTGCCGCCGACCCTGCCTGCTGTCTTACAGGAACCGGTGCTGGTTATCAGCGCGCATTTTACTGCCAGTCGCAAGAGCGCCCTTCTGGTGGATATTTTGGGGGTTCCGTACAGCGAAACGGTGTGCTGGCGTCCGCCGCTGCTGCCGCGCCCGAAGGTGACCGGGACGATGACGGCGCGTATCACCAGCGCAAAAGCCAACGATATCTACGCCTGGCAGGATGCATCCGGACTGTACCGGGTGAAATTTGACGCCGATCGTGACGTGAAAGGACAGGGTCAGGAGAGCATGCCGGTACGTCTCGCCAAACCCTACGGCGGCGACGTGTACGGTTTTCACTTCCCGTTGATTCAGGGCACGGAAGTGGCGATCGCGTTCCACGAAGGCGATCCCGATCGTCCGTATATCGCCCATGCGCTGCACGACTCGCGGCACGTTGACCATGTGACGGAGAAGAACAGCACCCGGAATGTGATCCGCACGCCGACGAACAACAAGCTGCGGATGGAAGATAAACGGGGTGAAGAGCATATCAAGCTCAGCACGGAGTACGGCGGCAAGACGCAGCTGAATCTGGGACACAATGTGGATGCCAGCCGTGAATTGCGGGGGGAAGGATTTGAACTACGCACGGATAAATGGGGGGCGATACGTGGTGGCAAGGGAATTTTTATCAGTGGGGATGTTCAACCAAGTGCCCAGGGCAAAACTCTTGATATGAACGCGGCTATTGCGCAATTACAAAGTGCTTTAGAATTAGTCACTGCATTAGCGCAAAGTGTCGCTGTGTCTGGTGCTCTTGATGCCGATCGTTCGTCACAACAAAAACTTAGTCTGGCCCTGAATCAGTTAAAAGAAGCGGGAATACTGGCATCAGCGCCAGCAGGAATCGCATTAACAACACCCAGAAATATTCAACTGTCGTCCGGGCACACATTGACGGCTACGGCTGGTGAAAATATTGATATGAGCATTTTCAAAAGGTTGACGGTTGCAGCAGGTGAAGCTATAAGCTTGTTTGCGCAAAAGATGGGCATTAAAATATTTGCAGCAAGAGGTATTGTAGATATACAAGCGCAAACAGATGCAATGCGCCTTCAGTCTGATAAAACGATGACTCTCAATAGTGTTAATAGTGAAATAATATTGAACGCTGCACAGGGTATAACATTAACCAGTATCGGCGGGGCATATATAAAAATAAAAAATGGTTCTGTAGAAATTGGTGCTCCAGGGAAAATCGATCTTAAAAGCGCCAATATTTTATGGGGAGGGATATCTTCACTCGAAAAGGCGTTAAAACCCATGGTGGTAGAGGACCCGCAATTCAAATACCCCATGAATGAACGTTTTCAGGTATTAGATAAAAATACCGATCAACCTAAAGCATTGATACCATATCGCATAGAAACTGCGGATGGCGTGACGCTTAGAGGTATGACTGACGAAAATGGTTATACACAATGCCATTACGGAGTAGATCCTAAATCCATTAAATTGTTTTTTGAGTAAACAAGGAGGTGATTTTTATGAGTGAACATGACACTCCGGTTGCTGAAGGGACACTGAATAAAAAAGAAGGAAGTTCAGTTGTAGCACATCACGAATCAACATTGATTTATTTTAGTACCGAAAATGAAGAGCTAATTCTTCTTAACGAGAAAATAGCATCAGCTCTGGATGATCACGCCAGAAATCTTATGATGCTGGTGGATGAAGTTCATAAAGCAAATGAAATATATTCGGCGGCAATTGAAGCCTATGGAAAAGTTCTTTCGCATCCCGACAGAGCTGCTGAACTCACTTCGCTTGAAGCTAAGGTATCAGGAGCAGAACAAAAATTAGCAGATAAGAAAAAGGATTTACAGAAAACGCTAGGAGATTTTGAATCTAAAGGGGCTGGTTATAAAGAGGTAACAGAACTGATACCGATAAAAACTAAAAAAAATCAGGGAGGGCGTAACGGGATTGGTAGTCGTTATGTATATGTAAAAAAATCGTATATTGATAATTTTGGAACTGGAGATATACATCGGGTAAGTTTACGAGGACGAGATCGTACTACTGGAAAAGAAAGTATATTTGAACGTGACAATAATGGCAATATTAAAAGTATAAATACGCAAAAAATAAAAGAACAGTTAAAAAAACTAGAATCTAAAAGCAAAGGAATAAAATTTTTTGAAGTCAAAGATATTGGTAAAATAGACAAGACATTGTGTGACTGGGCAGATTCCTGGAACAGCAGTATGGTGTTGGAAAAGGAAATTGGTCAGAATATTGATGTATCTGCTGGTGCACAATTTTTGCGTTTTACATCCAATACTGGTGCGTCAGGAGAGTGGGACCCTCATAAAGGAAAATTAACAATTAAAGGTGAACATAGCACCGTCCTTTCTGTAGCATCGGGTACAGCCAGTGCTAAATTTTACATACCCGATCGCATTGGCTGGTCTTTGAAAATGCTGCCACCTCCTGGAAAAACTAAAGTTCTCAATATGGGAATGTGGCGTATGTATCTTGAGACGTCACTTATCGGCTTTGCTGGAGCATCGGCACAGGTTGAAGCTCAACTACAGGTTACTACCATTGGAACAAAGCAGGTTATAATGGGAGATCGCGAAGGGCGCCTGCCTCGTTTCAGAGATCGACACTCTCCAACAGGTGCCGCGTTTCATCAGGCAAGAGAAAAAAATGAAGAAGGCGCGTCTGCAAGCGCAGAGATATTTGCCGGCGCACGTGCTGAATTCAAGATGAAAGGGGGCGTTCAATGGTTACAACCTGTCGAGTTAACGGTGCACCAGGGAAAAAAAGGCGATGATGCGAAAGAAGCTGCAAAATTTGTCGACTTTTGCTCAATTTCAGAAGCATTTGTTGGAATGGTTGGGGCTGGTGCAGGGGGAAAATTTCAGTGCGATTTCATTAATGGACGCTTCTGTTTCAGTATCGCTGCCAGTCTGTGTTTAGGTGCAGGCGCCAAAGGTTCTTTTGAAGCAGAAGTTGACTACGACAAACTTTACGATTTTGGGTACTGGCTGGTTTATCAATTATATGGCCTTGATTATTCTTTTTTTGAGGTTATATCCAAAGAAGCATTCGGGGCTTTTACGAAGATTAGTGTGATTCTTCTTTCTGAAATAAAGAAAGAAGTTAAAGAAGAATTAAAAAATATGGCAATCACATTAAATGATATTGATGATTATTTTATTTCAGTTGTTTCTTCTTTTGAAGAAGGGGTTAATTCCTCACAAAAGAGAAACGACATTGCTCATAATATACTGTCAAAACCTAATCATTTAATAAAAACTACTCCTGAAGCGAAAGGTATCTTAATATATTTATTAACGCGACATAATCTTTATGATCATGTGGACTTGGATAATAGAGTCATGCTTGATATTTACCATGATCGCAAAGAAGCAATATTAACCATCTTAGATAGTATCCAAACACAACGTGAATGGTTCCAGGTATTTAGCCATTGTAACGCTGATGGGAGTGATTTGGCCGCTGGGAACTCAGCGTTAAAATACATGGTTGCCCAAAGAAAAATGAATGACCTGAAGGAGTTTTTGCAAGAAGGTCTCAACAAAGATAATGAGATGGATAAGATCTACCGGAGGTTAAAGGTCACACCTTCCTGGGGATACGCGCTCGCTATGAACAATACGGAATTTTACAAACTATACAGAATGGATAATGAATTCTATCCCAAATCCAGAATATTTAGTCCTGTAAGTGACAACAATATAATTGAAGTTTAAGGGGGTCGAAGATGAAAAAATTAGTGAAAATAGGTTTAATGATGCTGACAGTTGCAGCACTGATGTCATGCGACCAGCAGAATTCCTCGGTCATGCCAGCGAAAAAGAACAGTAATGACTTGTCAAAATTTGTTAATGAGATTAAGGCCGATCTAATCTTTGTACAGGGCGGGGAATTCCTTATGGGAGATTATGGTGAACAATACGGACCAGAAGGTTTACCCTACGATGGTAAACAAGACAGTAAGCCGTTACATAAAGTTCAACTCACCGCTTATTCAATCAGTAAGTTCAAAACCAGTAATAAACAGTATCAGTTATATTTGACCTACAACAATCAGTATAGGAGAACAGTCAATAAAGAAAACCCCGGTGCAAAAAAATGGGATGAATTAAATATGACGCCACAAACTCCGGCGCATGTAGACTGGAATGAGGCTCAACAATACTGTCAGTGGTTAGCGACAATAACAGATTTACCTTTTTCATTACCAACAGAAGCACAATGGGAATATGCGGCACGCAATAGGGGACAGTTTGTTATAGCTCCGACTAATGATGGAACTATAAAAGTCGACAAAAGCGGAAGGAATGTAGCTTCGGAAAAAGATAGTAAGGAATATGCAAAAGAAATGGGAACATCATTAGGAATATATTCTCCGTTGCCTGGCGATCTCTATCCACCAAACCCTTTAGGTATTTATGATATGGCCGGTAACGGCTGGGAATGGATGAAGGACTGGTATGACCCGGAATATTACAAACACTCACCAGTTAAAGATCCGCAGGGGCCAGACAATCCTGTCTATAAAGATTACAACGGGAATTATACAAAAGTTGTCCGCTCCCAGGATTTTTCCGGCCCCAGACGAGGCCTTACCATAACCCGGTATTTCTCAGACCCAAAAGACAGTGGCCACTTGCCGAGCGACAAAACGGTTCGTTGCGTCGTCAACAGCCCGAAACCGGTCAGATAATACCGGAACTATACACTAAAGTTAAATAAGGAAACAGTTATGAGGATTTTATACAGAACGGGGGGGATTCTGATTACCGTTTTGTCACTAATCTCTTGCGACCAGCAAAAGCAGTTGGTGCCACCCTCCCCAAAAAGCAGCGTTGAACTCTCTAAATTTGTAGGTGAGATTAAGGACGAGCTAATCTTTGTACAGGGTGGTGAATTTCTGATGGGAGATTATGGCGAAAAATACGGCCCGGAACATTTACCCTATGATGCAAATCAGCATAGTAAACCATTACATAAAGTCGAGCTGACAAGTTATTCAATAAGTAAGTTTAAAACCAGTAATAAACAGTATCAGTTTTATTTAACCTACAACAATCAGTATAGAAGAACAGTTAGTAAAGAAAATCCTAATTTAAAAAAATGGGATAAATTAAATATGACACCACAAACTCCGGCGCATGTAGACTGGAATGAGGCTCAACAATATTGCCAATGGCTATCGTTAATTACAAACTTACCTTTTTCCCTTCCAACCGAAGCACAATGGGAATTTGCGGCACGCAGTAGAGGACAGTTTATTATAGTACCGACTGATGATGGAACTATACAGATTAAGAACCGCGAGGGTGTGAATATTACCACTTCAGACGATCGCGAAAAATTCGCTCAAGAACAAGGCTCCGGTTTAGGTATCCTTTCTCCAATGCCGCGTGATGCGCGTCCGCCTAACCCCTTAGGTATATATGACATGGCCGGTAACGGCTGGGAATGGATGAAGGACTGGTATGACCCGGATTATTACAAACATTCACCACTGAAAGATCCACAGGGGCCAGACAATCCTGTCTATAAAGATTACAACGGGAATTATACAAAAGTTGTCCGCTCCCAGGATTTTTCCGGCCCCAGACGAGGCCTTACCATAACCCGGTATTTCTCAGATCCAAAGAACAGAGGCCACTTGCCGAGCGACAAAACGGTTCGTTGCGTAGTTAACAGCCCGAAACCGGTCAGATAATACCGGAACGACACACAAAAGTTAAATAAGGAAACAGTTATGAGGATTTTATACAGAACGGGGGGGATTCTTATTACCGTTTTGTCACTAATCTCCTGCGATCAGCAAAAGCAGTTGGTGCTACCCTCCCCAAAAAGCAGCGCTGAACTCTCTAAATTTGTGGGTGAGATTAAGGCCGAGCTTATCTTTGTACAGGGTGGTGAATTTCTGATGGGAGATTATGGCGAAAAATACGGCCCGGAACATTTACCCTATGATGCAAATCAGCATAGTAAACCATTACATAAAGTCGAGCTGACAAGTTATTCGATAAGTAAGTTTAAAACCAGTAACAAACAGTACCAGTTTTATTTGGCTTATAATAATTTAGTTGGAAGGAATGTTGATTTGAAAACCAGAAATGGACAGCGCTGGCGGGAAAAAAATATGACACCCGATACACCTGCTCATGTCGACTGGTATGAGGCGGAAAAATATTGTCACTGGCTGTCTACTATTACTGAGTTACCTTTCTCATTACCAACAGAAGCGCAATGGGAATATGCAGCGCGTAGTCGTGGACAATTTGTAATTGTTCCAACCAATGACGGGACCATACGAATTGGAGAAGGAGATAAAAGCAATGTAGCTTCAGAAAAGGATAGCAAACTATATGCAAAAAAAATGGGCACGTCTTTGGGACTCTACTCTCCGTTGCCCGGTGATCTTTATCCACCAAACCCCTTAGGTATATATGACATGGCCGGTAATGGATGGGAGTGGGTAAAGGACTGGTATGATCCTGATTATTATAAATACTCATCAGTAAAAGACCCTCAGGGCCCTGAAAAACCAGTGTTTAAAGATAGTAACGGTAATTACACAAAAGTTATCCGCTCACAGGATTTCTCCGGACCAAGACGCGGCGCAACGATATTCCGCTTCGACTCAGACCCTGCTAATGAGGGATATCTCCCCGGCGACAAAACGGTTCGTTGCGTCGTCAACAGCCCGAAACCGGTCAGATAATACCGGAACTATACACTAAAG
>NZ_JBMKJH010000021.1:0-4448 GCF_049237785.1 Enterobacter cloacae complex sp. SHL022
CGTCGCTGTTCCCTGTTATTCAGGAACCCAAAGCGCATCAGGTCGGGCAGGCAGATTGTGTTTTTCTTTGCTGACCACCCGTCAGTACAGGCGCTCAGCAAAAAAAGCAGACGGCTGACCGTCTGCTCGGGGCTCTTACGCAGTGGCGCGTTCGTTCCAGGAATCGGAATGAATGATGTTGCCGTCCTTGTAGGTCCAGGTGATTTTTTCGTAACGCAGTTCAATCTGCTCGAGGTGGTTGTGCTTCTCGAAAGCAGGATCCTTGATGTCGTGCATCTTCGGATTCACTTTCACCAGCTTCACGTTCTCAAGCTTGGTGTTGAAGTACTCCACTTCCTGGCCTGCGTCATTGATTCTGTACCATTTGAACTCGGCAGATTTCAGGGTCTGGCCGGTCGTCACCGCCTTGTACAGGTACGGGCTGGAGGAGTCGATTTCCTTGGTGAACAGGAAAGGCGTGTGGATACGGGTGCCGGTCAGCTTGCCGGTATTGTTATCGGTCGGGATGTACAGGTTGTGCTCCTGGGCCACCACTTCGATACTGCCTTCACGATCCTGAACGTCCACGGACCCTTTGATGTCCGCGCCGCCGTCGTCCTTCAGCCACAGATAGACTGGAATTGCCATGTTAATTACTCCGTTACATTGTTATCAGCGCCATCATCCTGCGATGACGCATGGGTCTTGCCCGGCGCCTGGCAGGCATTCGCCTGCGGTACCAGACTGATTTCGACACGGCGGTTCAGCGCACGCCCTTCCGCCGTGTCGTTGGTGGCGACAGGACGGCTTTCACCATAGCCCTGCACCGCAAAACAGCTCTCCGGCACGTCGCCGGTATCCCGCATCCAGTCGCGGACCGACTCCGCACGCTTCAGGGACAGCACCTGGTTGAACGGGTCATCCCCGGTGCTGTCGGTATGGCCCGCCACCACAATCAGCCAGCCGGGCTTCGCCTTGATCCCCACCAGTGAGTTCACCAGCAGCTTCGTTGAGGCGGGTTTAAGCGCCCACTTTCCGGTATCGAACAGCGACATGCTGTCGAGGCGGACAATTTTCGGTGCCGGTTTGAGTTCCGGTTCAGGCGGCGGAGGCGGAGGCACATAAGAGCGAATCGCATTCAGCACTGGCATACGCAGACGTCCGCCCTGATACAGGCCCAGACTCAGCCGGGCCGGTACGCCGTTACGTGCATGGTCGTCCAGCAATGCCGCATCCTCGCGCAGCACGGCAACGGCGCCAGCTTTCGGCCCGGAGTCATTCATCGGTATACGTTCATAGCGTGCAATATCGAAGCTCACGCGTTGCAGCAGCTGGCGATTATTCCAGCCACTGCTGAGTAGCGCAGCAATGGCTGCCAGCGTGAAGATTCCGAGCGCACCGCGCCAGGTTCGTCCATGCGGTGTCAGGCCTCGTCCTTCTGGCAGTAAAGGGAGGACAAAATTCGGGAACAGGGAAATAACCGTACTGTCCGTTCCCGCCGGCTGCCAGCCAGACACCTGCTGCATCGCAGTATGGCGGGACAACCACGCTGTCCAGACAGAGGTGGCCATGCTTCCGGCCAGGATCGGACCCAATCCCCACAGAACCGCAACAGGTTCAATGACAGGAATATCGGGGTTTTCATCCATAAGGACAGCCTGGACGTGCTGTTGGAACCAGCTCATCAGGCTGTTCATCAGCACCTGTTGCTGCATCGCAGGCGTTCCGCCAGTATTAACCCATTCAGCAACTGAGCCAGGCGCTGAAGTCCCACTCCAGACCTTTACCCCTTCCCCCAGGATCGCCGTCTGCCAGAGCATGTCATTCATCATCGCACTGCCGACCTGTCCATTCAGAACCAGTGGCACAGAATGGCCGGTTGCTTTACGCAACCGGCTAATCTGCCAGCGCAGGGCAAGCAAACGACTGGTAAGGCGCTCACTGTCAGGGTGCTGCTGCGGACAAACACTGACCATCACTGACAGCTGACGTCCCCAGTCGGGGCGCAACCACAGTACCTGACGGGCGGCCTGCTCCAGTTCCAGATGATCCTCCACACGGATCCAGCAGCCCTGCGTGACAGTAAGCACAGGTGACTGATGCGGCCAGGCAAGCGGCAGATCGCCACAGACCAGTACCACGGGCTGACAATAATTGGCTTCAGGCAGGTCCTCCAGACACAGGGTGAAATCGTGCTGCACGCGACGGCAGGCGACAGCCCAGAACGCTATGATGAGTCCCAGTACCGCCAGCAGGACGAGAATGGAAACCAGCCGGGATGCTGGCAGAAACCACAGGCAGACCACTGCACTCAGCAGGGCAGCCCAGAGCGCAAGCCCGCGCTGTTGTGCAGGGCTCATTTCACGGCTCCCGGCAGCAGGGTAAGCAGTGTCTGATCCAGCCAGCAATCCAGTCCCCACCATAATGCGGTGACCACCACCACACTCAGGCCAATGCGCACGGGCCATGATGCCAGCCACCCCCCTATCCCCCGTCCGGCATGGCTTTCCGCCAGAACGGGATGGGGTTGTGAATAGCTGAACGGCGCAACATATTCATTAAGTGCATTCATGAGTTTCTGCCGCTCTGGATCGTTCAGGGAGCGGAAGTTGCCGAGGAATCCGAGCATCATGACTCGCTGGAAGCAGGTCACAACGGCGTGGTCAGGAGCCGGTTCACGCAGCACATCACGCATCCGATCGCATAACGTGTCACCGGCGTCCATGGTGCCAAGGAAATATCCCTGTAGGGGAATGTCATACCACTGTATACAGGCGTCATCCTCCACACCGCGACCTTTGACTGCCTCATCAAGCAGCGCACACTGTGCCGTAAGAATATGCTGGCAGCTGGCTTCATCGAGTTCGCTCGCTTTCAGTTCTCGCTGCACACGCCCGACATCATCAATGCAGCGCTCCCAAAGCGTACGCCCTTCCCCGTCCTGGAATGTCGGGCCGTGACGCAGACTGATCACCTGTAGCCAGGTGTCCTGTAACAGGGCATCAATATCAATGAACGCGGCAGTAGCGCGTTTACGATCATTCATGTTCTCAGTACCGCAAAGAGTTCAAGTTCAGGCTCGGCGAGCATTCCCGGAACGTAAAACATACAGGTGCCGCTCTGGAACATTTCGATGGCCAGGGGATGAGAGACATCAAGGCTGAAATACTGATTTTCCAGACGCAGTGGAATGGCTGCCGGCACATGGCGCAGCGGCATCAGAGGGACGCCCACCCGCGATGAATTGACGATACTCCTGACATGATCGGGACTGCCGACCTTGCACTGGCGCGGGAACTGCTCCTGCAATTGTGCCACCGGCATCGGTGAACGCACGGAGAGGTAATAATCAGCGCCTTCGCGCAGACGTGGATCATGCAGACGGGCCTGCCAGAAGTGAAGCCGGTCATCATGCTCAAGCTCAATCGCCACCACCCGCGATGGCAGGCTGGCTTCCAGAAGATCGCCAAGTAAATCAAACAGCGGCGGGAAGACGTTATTCAGTTGCTCATGCTGCCATGCCGGGATCGCACTGACCTGATGCTCCAGCGAGAATGTCAACAGGCTGCCTGCAAGCCTTGCCAGCTCCGGATAGAGACGCTCAGGCGGGCTTTGCGGGTGGCGCTGAAACTGACCCAGCACGGGCTCAGCACTGTTCAGGGCATTGAGCAGCCAGAACAATGAAACATCGGCTACGGCAAAATCCGCCATGCGCTCATTACTTTCCCGGCGCATGTCCATCAGGCGGCCCAGACGGGCGCGCAGTTGCGTCAACAGTTGCTCCAGCTGGGTCATCAGCCAGCGGCTGCCCAGCAACGCCAGCAGCGGCGGAAGGTATGTCTCATCAAGTACCCAGTTCCCCTGCGAATCTTGTTGCAGGCGGGCAACCGGACAGGTCAGGTAATCGCTATTGTTCTGATGGGCAAATCGCAACGTCAGCTCTGGCCGCATCACTGCAATCTGGCGGGTGTCATCGCCAAAAAGGTTGCGGACATCCCGCCAGCGCTGGCGATAGCGAACAGGACGCGCGGCCACCTCATCGGGCTTAAGGCAGTTGCCACCATTCGCGCGCAACAGCGGAAGAGCCAGAACCACCACCACGTCCTGTGTTTCACTCTCAAGCGCCAGCACCGGTGGCAGGTCGTCAGCATTATCCGTATCGATTAATGTCCCGTCAGGGAACCGGAGGTGCAGATGACGGGCCTGTAGACGGCCCAACTTCAGTACATCCGGTTCGAAAGTGGCATTAATCACCCCCCAGGGATGGGAGAGACCCAGTCGGGCGATACATTCCGCAGACCAGGCCGCATAGGCGGCCTGTTGCTGGAAGTGCTGGGGAGAGACCATCTGGCCCCTGCCCCATAACGGTTGTTCCGTTCTCATGCTTCCTGCCTTACGTTACGCTTTCGCTTTCGGCATCTGGCTCACCAGAGACAGGTTCACATCCATGCCTTCCACCTGGAAGTGCG
>NZ_JBMKJH010000022.1:0-4186 GCF_049237785.1 Enterobacter cloacae complex sp. SHL022
GACAGATGTTATCCCGGGGAGATTTTGGCTTGGGCGGGCCGGGTAATAGTAGTGCTGGCTGGGATATAGCTATCGATGGCCGATTTTTAAGTAGCCCTTATGACGGTCCCTCAGCTACTGCTGTGTTTATGGGGATAAACTGTGCTCATAGTTCCGATTCATCCTACTGCTTTCAGCTTGGGGGACGAGGAAACCAGGGTATGTGGTGGAGGGCAAGAGAAAGCGCCTCATTCCTTCCATGGTTACGAGTTTATGACACTGGTAACACTACCAGAGCTAGTGACGGCACGTTAAAAGCAGCTTCCCCAGTAGTTAAACTGTATGCAGACGGTTCGTTTGAAACTAATAACGAATCAGAGGGCTGTACCGTAACTCGCATGAAAGCCGGAGAGTATCTGATCGAGGGCTGCATGGGTATGAATTCAGATGCGGCGTGGGGTGGGATTGATGGTGGCTTCGATATCCCTAAAGATCGTAATGGGCAGGCCCTAATCTGGCTTGACTATGAGGTTAATGCCGACGGATCAGTGCTCGTGAAAACATTCCACCGGGAATACCCGTCAGCACCGATATTTGCGAGGAACTCACGGGAAGGTTTCGTGGATGGCGAACCGGCCGATATTCCGGCCGATCAGTTTGTCAGTGTCCGTGTAGAGATGCCGCAAAACAGTATCTGGAATCAGCGCGCAGCTATGGCTGAAGTTTCTGATTGATCATCTGATTAAAGGCAGAATCATCAGGCATATCCAAGCGAACATCGATCCAGCTGTTCACCGGCACGTCCATCGGTTCCCCTTTTGTTTTGACGATCTCCCCTTCATCGCTCAGCATGTATTTTCGCTTAAACAGGCGGATAGTCAGCCCACCGCTTTCTGCCTGCTCTGCTTCAACAATCCCAAGCTCTCCCATGCCGCCTGGGTCCATTGGCGGCAGTAACTGCCATCCCTCTGACGCCAGGCCTGCCGAACCTCTCAGCACATAAACACCAACATCGACCCGGGAAATTTTGATTCCTTCAGCTTCGGTGTTCGCAGTACCGCAGCCGCACCATGCAAAACCATCCTCAGATATATCCGTGCGCTGGTTCTGTTCCTGAGACTTAACAATGCGAGCAACAGGTGAGGCCGCCTTTAGGGTGCCATCACT
Organism: Enterobacter cloacae complex sp. SHL022; assembly: GCF_049237785.1. Lineage (NCBI taxonomy): Bacteria > Pseudomonadati > Pseudomonadota > Gammaproteobacteria > Enterobacterales > Enterobacteriaceae > Enterobacter > Enterobacter cloacae complex sp. SHL022. The sequence continues at coordinate 1,147 of NZ_JBMKJH010000022.1, forward strand.
TGCTTTAGTCGTATTACCCGTTGAATATAATCTGACAGGTGAAAGCCACGTACCGCCTGCCTGTTTACGAATAGTGATATTTGCGGCTGACTGAGCTGACATTGCTTCATCGACCAGCATAAATCCGTAATTCGCACTATCTCCTCCTGAGGCCGCATTAGAACCGTTCCGATGGCGAACAGAAATATAGCTCCGCCATACATTATCATCAGTTATTCGGGCAGAACCTATTGTGGAAGGGTTGGTTGAAATATCATCAAACCAGCCAGTAGAAGATAAGGTTCCATCGATGTTGACACCAATTGCGGCCCCCCTGTTGCTACCCGTACCTCCCAGTGACACAGGCACGTAACCATTGCTGTCTACCAAACCGACGTTTTATAGATTGCCCTGCGGCATCCATGCCGATAACTTCACCTGATTTTTTTGCAGAAAATATTGGGTGAAAAATATGCAAATTGGCTACGTTAGGGTGTCAACAAATGACCAAAACACAGATCTTCAGCGACAAGCTCTCGAACGCGCAGGATGTGAACAGGTTTTTGAGGAAAAAATGAGCGGGACGGTAGCGAACCGGCCAGCGCTTAAAAAGCTTCTGCGAACGCTGAATGAGGGCGATACGCTGGTAGTGTGGAAGCTGGATCGCCTCGGGCGAAGCATGCGGAACCTGGTACTGCTGGTAGACGAACTCCGGCAGCGCGGCATCCACTTCAAAAGTCTTACGGACAGCATAGACACCTCCAGCCCAATGGGGCGTTTCATATTCCACATCATGTCAGCCCTGGCCGAGATGGAGAGGGAGTTAATCGTGGAACGCACCCGGGCAGGACTGGCGGCTGCCCGGGAGAAAGGGCGGATAGGCGGCAGACGGCCTAAGTTAACCCCAGAGCAATGGGCGCAGGCTGGCAGGCTGATCGCAAACGGAGTGGACAGAAAGCAGGTGGCGATTATTTACGACGTAGCGGTTTGCACGCTGTATAAAAAATTCCCTGCATCCAAACCGGCTTAAATTTGTGCATCTGGGATTCAAGTCGGAAAATTTACAAAAATAATAATTCGAAGCCTGATAGAAACTTAGAAACGAAGCGGTGAAGCTTTAAACAGTCGCTACGACTAAGGTGTATTGCGCGCTGACAGAAACGAAACTACTGTATATAAAAACAGTATTAGAGGTATGCGTAATGGAATTTATCAGGCCTACTGAACTGCGAGAAATTATCGCGATCCCACTATACAGCGATTTGGTGCAATGTGGTTTTCCCAGCCCCGCAGCTGATTATGTAGAGCAGCGTATTGATCTTAATGAGTTGCTTGTTTCCCATCCCAGCTCAACGTATTTCGTTAAAGCCGCAGGGGATTCGATGATAGAAGCGGGGATCAGCGACGGTGATCTGCTGGTGGTTGATAGCTCACGGACTGCTGAACATGGAGATATTGTCATTGCGGCTGTGGATGGGGAATTTACTGTTAAACGTCTTCAACTGCGTCCAACTGTTCAGCTCAATCCGATGAACGGTGCTTACAGCCCGATTGTGGTAGGCAGCGAAGATACGCTGGATGTTTTCGGCGTAGTTACTTTCATTGTTAAATCGGCCAGCTGATATGTTTGCGCTCTGTGATGTGAATTCATTCTACGCATCATGCGAGACAGTGTTCAGGCCCGATTTGAGAGGACGGCCGGTGGTTGTTCTTTCAAATAACGATGGCTGCGTGATCGCGCGCAGCGCTGAGGCAAAAGCCGCAGGGATAGCAATGGGGGAGCCTTTCTTCAAGCAAAGGGAGCTTTTCCGGCGTGCTGGCGTTGTTTGCTTCAGCAGTAATTACGAGCTTTATGCTGACATGTCGAACCGTGTGATGACCACGCTAGAGGAAATGAGCCCCCGCGTCGAAATCTACAGCATCGATGAAGCTTTTTGCGACCTGACTGGTGTTCGCAACTGCAGGGACCTGACGGAGTTCGGCAAAGAAATCCGTTCTACAGTTCTGAAGCGCACGCATCTAACCGTCGGGGTTGGCATCGCGCAGACAAAAACACTCGCTAAGCTGGCAAACCACGCCGCCAAGAAATGGCAGAGACAGACGGGTGGGGTAGTGGACCTATCAAATGTCGATCGGCAGCGTCGGCTGTTGGCGATCGTGCCTGTAGAGGATGTTTGGGGCGTTGGTCGCAGAATCAGTAAAAAGCTTAATGCCATGGGGATCAAAACAGCTCTGGACCTTTCTGAGCAGAGTACGTGGATTATTCGAAAGCACTTCAATGTGGTCCTGGAGCGAACGGTCCGGGAACTGCGCGGCGAACCATGTCTTGAACTGGAGGAGTTTGCACCGGCAAAGCAGGAAATCGTCTGCAGTCGCTCATTCGGCGAACGCGTCACCGAGTACGAACAGATGCGCCAGGCTATCTGCAGCTATGCCGCCCGTGGTGCTGAAAAGCTTCGCGGCGAGCATCAGTATTGCAGCTTTATCTCTGCGTTCGTGAAAACATCACCCTTTGCCCTGAACGAGCCATATTACGGAAACAATGCGTCCGTGAAGCTTCTCACCCCCACTCAGGACTCCCGCGACATTATCAACGCTGCGGTAAAATGTCTGGACAAAATCTGGAAGGATGGTCACCGGTACCAGAAAGCGGGCGTCATGCTGGGTGACTTCTTCAGCCAGGGCGTGGCCCAGCTCAATCTGTTCGACGACAGTGCGCCTCGAGCTGGTAGCGAGAAGTTAATGGAAGTGCTGGATCACCTGAATGCAAAGGACGGAAAGGGAACGCTCTATTTTGCCGGGCAGGGCATACAGCAGCAGTGGCAGATGAAGCGTGAAATGTTGTCGCCTCGATATACAACGAGATTTTCAGATCTGCTTAGAGTCCGATAAATTTTCTTGAAGTCTTGGTCCGCTTTATTCCAGAAGGGGACGAAGAATTGCTATTGCAAAAAAATTAGTAGTTGAAAAGATGGCAGAATGAAGGAAGGATGTGCCAATATTGCTGAGGTTTAAAGGGATTTAGGGGCAAGATATGGGATTGTCTAATACAGTACAGAAA
>NZ_JBMKJH010000023.1:0-3438 GCF_049237785.1 Enterobacter cloacae complex sp. SHL022
GCAGCTTCGTTGAGGCGGGTTTAAGCGCCCACTTTCCGGTATCGAACAGCGACATGCTGTCGAGGCGGACAGTCTGCGGCCCCTGCACGATTTTCTTAATCACCGGACGAAGTGGCGGCGGTGGCGTCCAGCTATTAATGGCGGCTTCTACCGGCGGGATCAGACGCATGCCCTGATACAGGCCGAGCCCGTAACGCAGTGGCTCGCCACGCAGCAGCCAGTCGTCCAGCAGGCGGCTGTCTGCCCGCAAACGCTGCTGCGCCTGCTGCTTCGGCTCAGGTGGCGTGCCGCTGAGACGGTGGTATACGGCAAGGTGGTCGCCCACGCTGCGCACCAGCCGCTGGTTGTTGATAAAGGAAGCCAGCATCGCCAGCGCAAGGAAGACAAAGCTGATACCCCCGGCCAGCCGCATATTCTGCATCCGGCGGCTGATGCCGTGGCGACGCGGCAGGTACGGCAGCAATACCTCCGGCAGCGGCAGTAAATCCGGTGCAAAGACAGGTTTCGGGCAAAGCGTGGTGATACCGGCTATCTGCTGCTGCCAGAGGTTATCCTCTGTTGCGGCGATCGGTGTCAGACAGATACCTGCCGCGCAGAGATTCAGCTGCGGAAGCTCACCCTGTCTGGCACTGAGTGGCCGGGTGAGGTGGTGCGCCATCAGCGCCAGTATGCTGTCCAGCCACAGCGTGTCATAAAGGCGTGAGGCGCGGCTGCCGCTCTCCCACTGCCAGTCCGTCACCGGCAGGGCGACATGTCCGTTCTGCCGCACCCGCACGCCCGGTAACTCCGGTGTGACGGTAAACCACTGCGCCTCTTCTTTAGAGTGAAGGTCAGGTGGCGACACCCAGGCCACGCTCCATACCGGCGGAACACCGTTCAGCCAGTTCCGGCACTGCGTAATACTGCGTCGCCAGCCACGGAGCGTCTGCGCCAGTGCCTCTTCCGACGTCTGCTGTTCCGGTATCAGCGCCAGCAATACCGAGACCTGCGACACCAGCGCCGGACGGACAGCCGCCAGATGCTGCGCCAGCAGCGGCAGCTGTTCTGCGTTTTGCGCGTGTATGTACCAGCCCTGACGGGTTTCACGATAAACGGTATCGGGAGGGAACAGGCTGGTCGTATCGCCGCAGGCCAGCACCACCGCACCCTGAAAATCTTCCGGGGGCAGGACATGCTCCGTTACCGGTATGACGAACTGGCGACGCCGCCACCGGTGCCATAGCGCCGCGCCGCAGACCAGCAGAATACAGATGCTGAGCACAGAACGGCTGACGGTGGAAAGCGGCCAGAAACCCACGACCAGCCACAGGGCAAGGACAGCAGCAAACAGTGTGAGTAGCGTTCGGGTGAGTTGACGCATCCGTTATCCCTGCCCCGCAATCTGCGCCACCATCTGCGACAGCACAGAGGAGAAGGTGAACCACAGCGCCGCCAGCACCACCACGCCCGCCGCCCAGCCCAGCCAGTACATCCGGCGTCCGCTGCGCAGGCGGGATGCCCTGACCACCACAGGCGTTTCCTGGGTCAGCGCAAACGGCGGTACGCGCTCACTGAGCGCGCGCACCACATCCTCACGCCGCTCATCATCCTGCGTGCGGTACTGACCGGTGAAGCCCAGTTGCAGAGTGCGGTACATACAGGTCAGCACTGCCACATCCGGCGCAGGTTCGCGCAGGGCCGTACGGATACGCTCCCATAGCTCTTCTCCTGCATTCAGGGTACGGAAAAATCGCGCCTGAAGTGGGTCTTTTCGCCACTGCCGGTAACCGTCATCCTGTTTATCCCGGTTCAGCACGCTCTCATCCATCAGGGCGCAGTACGCATACAGCATATGTTCGCAGGACGTGGTGCTGAACCCGGCTTTGTTCAGTGATTCACGCGCGGCGTTCACCCACCGGCAGGCCCGTCGGTACAGCGCTTCGCCGTCCTTTACCTCCTGGCCGCTGCGCAACTGGCTGACCATCAGCCAGCCCGGATAAAACGTTTTGTTTATCAGGTCAATGTCGGCATCGTTCATGAGCGCAGCACCGCAAACAGTTCAAGTTTCACCTCACCGAGGGAGCCCGGCGTATAGAAGGTACAGTTCCCGGCTTCCAGCATGGCACGAGCAGCATCGGTGGACAGATCCAGCGCGAAATACTGATTTTCCAGGCGCAGCGGGATGGCCGCCGGAACGTGACTCAGCGGTTTAATCACCATCCCGCTCAGGGCGATATTCACCACCTCAGAGACATCATCGTGGCTGCCCGCCTTGCACAGTTGCGGGAAGCGCGTCTGGAGTTCGTGGTTTGGCATGGCGGAGCGCACGGAGAGATAGAAATCGGCCCCTTCACGCAGCCTCGCGTCGTGCAGCTTCCCGCGCCAGATTTCCCGGTCTTCGCCCTGTTTCAGTTCAATAGCGATCACGCGCGACGGCAGACTGGCTTCAAGGAGACTATCAAGCAGGGTAAAAAGCGGCGGGAACACCGTTTCCGGCGCGTCATGCCGATAGGGGGGAATGGCGTCCACATCATGTTCAAGCGAAAAGGTCAGCAGGCTGCCGGCAAGGCGGGCCAGCTCGCGGTACAGCAGTTCCGGATGGCGGGACGGCGCCTGGTGCAGCTCCGTCAGTACCGGCTCAACGCTGTTGAGGGCGTTCAGCAACCAGAACAGCGATACATCGGCCACCGCGAAGTCCGCCATCCGCTCGTTGCTTTCACGGCGCATTGCCATCAGGCGCTTACGCCGGGCCGCAAGGCGGTGCAGCAAATCACTCAGTTCGCTGAGCAGTAGCGGGCTGGCAGATAAAGAGAGCAGCGGCGGAATAAAGCTCCGCTCCAGTACCCACTGCCCCTGCGCGTTTCGCATCAGTCTCGCCACCGGGCAGGTAAGCCAGGCGCTGTTTTCCTGAGTCGACAGCCGCAGCGTCAGGGCATGACGAAGTACCGTCAGTTCACTGCGCTCATGCCCGGCCAGTTCCTGCACCGTCACCCGTTCAGACTGCCAGCGGCGCGGACGGGCACTGTCCTGCCCGTCATCCAGATTACCGCCGTTGGCGCTGAGGAGTGGCAGACACAGCAGCACTTCAACTGCATCACTCCCCGCCGCTGATAAATCACAGACCGGCGGCAGGTTATCCGCCAGATCTGTGTCCACCAGCGTACCATCCGCAAAGCGCACGCAAAGCCGGGTGGCATTCAGCCGTGAAAGGGCCAGAGCGCCTTCGTCGAACTCCGCACACAGCACACCCCACGGGTTCGCCAGCGCCATCCGGGCCACGGTGTCGGCCACATGTGCATCCCAGCGGGCCTGCTGCTGGAACTGCTGCGGGGCCAGGAAGGCCCCGTCTTCCCATAACGGACGATAAATTTTCATCCCTGCTACCGCCTTACGCTTTCGCTTTCGGCATCTGGCTCACCAGAGACAGGTTCACATCCATGCCTTCCACCTGGAAGTGCG
>NZ_JBMKJH010000024.1:0-2547 GCF_049237785.1 Enterobacter cloacae complex sp. SHL022
TACAGGTTCTCATTAATGTGCGTGGTCAGGCCGTAATGACGATGCAGACGTTTACTGACCTGCGCCAGCTTCATTTCCACGATGGTGCGCATCGCTGCCTGCGCCAGCGGACGGTAAATCACCGTCTGGAAGCGCGCCAGCAGCGCGGGCTGGAAGTGGTCCCGCAGGACAGGACGCAGCAGTTCATGCAGATCCGGCTCTGTCGCCTCCGGCTGCTCCTCCAGCATCTGCATGATGAGGTCGCTGCCGAGGTTGGAGGTCATCAGAATCACCGTGTTACGGAAGTCAATTTCCCGCCCCTCGCCGTCGCGCATGAAGCCCCGGTCAAACACCTGATAGAACAGGTTCATCACGTCCCGGTGCGCCTTTTCCACTTCATCCAGCAGCACCACGCTGTACGGGCGCTTACGGACGGCTTCGGTCAGAATGCCGCCCTGGCCGTAACCCACGTAGCCCGGAGGTGAGCCCTTGAGCTGCGAGACGGTGTGTGGCTCCTGGTATTCCGAAAGGTTGATGGTGATAAGGGACTTCTCGCCGCCGAACAGTTCATCGGCCAGCGCCAGGGCGGTTTCGGTCTTGCCGGTGCCGCTCGGCCCCACAAGCAGGAACACGCCCTGCGGGCCGTTCTCCGGCGCCAGACCGGTTTTGCTGGCGCGCAGGCGCTGCGCAATGGCATTCAGTGCACTGTCCTGACCGACAACGCGTTTCGCCAGACTGTGCTCAAGGCTCAGCAGTTCCGTCTGCTCGTCCTTCATCAGGGAAGAGAGCGGTACGCCCGTCCAGTCGGCGATAACGGTGGCGACGGTACGCGCGTCCACATCCAGCCCCAGCAGCGGGGTATTCTGCTGCACGGCAGTAAGCTGCATCTGAAGGTCCGCAATCTCTCCCTGGCGGGAGATATCCGTGCGGCAGGCAAGCAGTTCCTGCGTCAGCGCCAGCTCCTGGCCGTACCGGGTTTCCCGTTCGTCGAGCTGCAAAATGATGGCGACCTCTTCCTCTCCGATGGCGGCCAGACGTTCGCCGTGGGCGGTATTACCCACCGCGATATCCTCCAGCAGCGCCTGTTTCTCCATAGCCAGGGCCGTGAGCTGCGCCTTCATGCGGGTCAGCGGCTCCGGAATAGTGTCGAGGCTCATACGGATACGGGCAGAGGCGGTATCCAGCAAATCCACCGCCTTGTCCGGAAGCTGGCGTCCGGTCAGATAGCGTCTGGAGAGCGTGACGGCGGCTTTAACCGCTTCATCGGTAATATGCACGCCATGGTGCTCCGCGTAGCGTGACTTGAGTCCGCGCAGCATCAGGCAGGCGGTGTCGTCGTCCGGTTCATCAACTTTAACCATCTGGAAACGACGCTCCAGCGCGGCGTCGCGCTCAAAGTACTGTTTGTACTCGCTCCAGGTGGTGGCGGCGATGGTTCTGAGCTCACCCCGGGCGAGCGCCGGTTTCAGCAGGTTGGCCGCATCGGCGCCGCCCGCCTGGTTGCCCGCGCCGATAATGGTGTGCGCCTCGTCAATAAAGAGCAGAACCGGCAGGGGTGACTGCTGCACCGCGTCGATGATGTTTTTCAGGCGCTGCTCGAATTCCCCCTTCACACCCGCCCCGGCCTGTAACAGGCCGAGGTCAAGGGTGCGCACCGAGACCGGCTTCAGCGCGTCCGGCACATTGCCCTCATGAATGCGCAGCGCCAGTCCTTCCACGAGCGCGGTCTTGCCGACTCCCGGTTCGCCGACCAGAATCGGGTTGTTCTTGCGCCGCCGGGAAAGAATGTCCACCATCTGGCGGATTTCATTGTCGCGGCCACAGACCGGGTCGATTCTGCCCTCACGGGCGCGGGCGGTGACGTCGAGGGTGAACCTGTCCAGCGCATTCTGCAACGCCGGGTTCAGCTCTCCTTTTATATCCGCATTCACCGGACGGCCGACAAACTCCACCTCATCCCCCTGCGTAAGCTCCGCTTCCTGCTGCACCTCCGGGCGTTCATCCGACTGCGCATCCAGAAGTCCACGCAGGCGCTCAAGCTGGCTCTGCGCCAGCGTCAGCAGCGGCCACAGGCCGTCGCAGCGCAGCAGTTTCGGTTTTTCCACCAGAGCCATCAGGAGGTGAATGCTGCGGATATGTTCTTCCCCCGCCAGCGAGGCGTGCAGCCAGGCGTCCTGCATCAGTGCCTGCACGCCCTCCGAAAGCTGCGGACGGCTGCGCACTGACCGTGGCAGGCTGTCCAGAAAACCCAGCATATCCTGCCATATCGTATCCATATCCCATTCGTAGCGCCGCGCCAGCACCGTCAGGTCGCCCTCACCCTGCTCCAGCAGTTTCAGCAGCCAGTGCTCAGGCAGTATTTCCGCATGGGCGCGGGTCTGGCACAGGGAAGCGGCCCCTTCCATCGCGCGGGCACAGTAAGGATTAAGACGGCGTAACAGGATGGCTGGATTTTCCATGAGACTCTCTCTTTATCAGTTCCGGACACGCTACCGCCCGTCGCTGTTCCCTGTTATTCAGGAACCCAAAGCGCATCAGGTCGGGCAGGCAGATTGTGTTTTTCTTTGC
>NZ_JBMKJH010000025.1:0-2115 GCF_049237785.1 Enterobacter cloacae complex sp. SHL022
TTACGCTTTCGCTTTCGGCATCTGGCTCACCAGAGACAGGTTCACATCCATGCCTTCCACCTGGAAGTGCGGCACCGCAAACAGCTTCACGCGGAAGAAACCCGGGTTGTCTTCGATATCTTCCACCACCACCTTCGCGTCACGCAGCGGATGAGAAGCCTGCAACTCATCGCCCGGATCGGTCATTTCCGTCACCAGACTACGCACCCAGGTATTCAGCTCCAGCTCCAGCAGACGGCGGTCCTTGGTGGTGCCGATGTTCTCGCGCTGGATGAGCTTCAGGTAGTGCGCAATACGCGACAGCAGGAAGATGTACGGCAGACGGGCGTTGATGCGGCTGTTGGCCGTGGCATCTGCGGTGTCGTACAACGCCGGTTTCTGCGCGGAGTTCGCCGAGAAGAAGCAGGCATAGTCGCGGTTTTTGTAATACGAGAGCGGGATAAAGCCGAGGCTGGCAAACTCAAACTCGCGGGTCTCCGGGATCATCACCTCAGACGGGATTTTCACCTGGTTGCCGGTGCCCAGATCGTACAGATGAATAGGCAGATCTTTCACCGCCCCGCCCGCCTGCGGGCCACGGATCTGCACGCACCAGCCGTTATTGATGAAGCTCTTCACCATGTTTGACGCGAAGGAGAACGACGCGCTGGTCCACAGGTATTTCTCGTGATCCGGGCCTTTCACCTGCTCAACGTAGTTAAAGCTGCGTACCGGTACGGTGTCCGGGCCATACGGCAGACGCCCCAGCACGCGCGGCATCACGAGGCCGATGTAGCGGGCGTCGTCGGTGTCGCGGAAAGATTTCCACTTGATGTACTCGGCGCGGTCGAAGTAGTTGCCGATATCCTTAATTGCAGCGACCTCTTCCATCGAGTCTTTCAGGAAAAATTTCGGACCGACAGAGCCAATAAACGGCATATGTGCGGCAGCTGATACTTTAGAGATGTTGCGTAGCAGCGCCACATCCTGCGGGCTGGCGTCAAATTCATAGGATGAAATCACGGAACCAATCGGCTCGCCGCCCGGGGTGTCGTATTCGGCGGTATAGGTGTGCCAGTAGAGGCCGCTCTGAATAAGTTCCGGCGCGTCTTCAAAGTCCTGACGCAGATCTTCTTTCGACACATCCAGAATTTCGGTTTTCACATTCTGGCGGTAGTCGGTGCTGTCCACCAGCTGCTTCAGGCCGCGCCACAGGGACTCCACCTTCTGGAACTCCTGGTGATGCATTACGGCATCCAGCTGACGGCTGATCTGGAAATCCAGCTCAGCGATATGGTGGTCAATCAGCGTTTTGTCGAGCTTCTCCACCGGCTGACCGGATTTGCGGATGCAGTCCATAAACACCTGCATTGCCGCCGTCAGGCGTTCACCCGCCGGAGCGTCAGAAAGCGCGGCGTCATCCAGAAACGCATTGATATCACCCAGGCTGGAGGCCGGGGTCAGGTTGATTTTTTCAAACAGGGAGGCGTAAACGCCCTCTTTTTCCAGTACGGTGGTCTGCCCCTGCGCGGAGGCGGTTTCAGTATTCACAGACATCAGCATATTCCCGGTTAATCCATTAAATTACACATGCCGCTTATTTCGGGGCCAGTGCACTCATTTCGTCGCGTAATTCCTGAGACAGCGCCGGGTCTTTGAGAATTTTCTCGAGTTCTTTTCTGAAAGTAGCGTTATCAAGGAGATTGGATTTGAGGTCGCGTAATAAATTACGCATGGCCAGCATGGCGCGGAGCTGGGGGATCTGGCGGGCAACCTGTTCAGGTTCGAAATCCTTAATATCGGAGAAATTCAGTTTTATGCTTTCTTCCGAGCCATCCCCGGCCATTGTGTTAGGAACCGTCAGATTCACTTCCGGGTTAAATTCCGAAAGTACGCTGTTGAAGTTATTTTTATTGACGTTAATTTTCTCCCTTTCCGATAATGGGCGATTCTCTTTTCCATTACTGAAATCACCGACGGTGAGGAGTTTAAGCGGCAGTTCGATTTTCTTCTGCGCGCCACCTGTATGCAGAGCCAGCTTTAAGTTTATGCGTGCCTTGGGCACCTCATTCTGGAATGAATCGGCCATAGCAATCCCTTTCTTTAAAAGAAATAAATGTTAAGTGAGTGACGTTT
>NZ_JBMKJH010000026.1:0-1511 GCF_049237785.1 Enterobacter cloacae complex sp. SHL022
TCGGTTTGGGAAGTGCCGCAACAGCCGCACTAACCACATCATCAACTGATATGACTCTAGGTCGGGTTCTGAAAGTTGGTGACTTTGGATTAGGCAGAACAAATCTGAATGCGTCTGACGCCACTTTAAATGCAAATGACGTAACTTTCTCGTGTTTTAGTTCTGGCCCTGGTGCCAGCGGTTCTAATTATTATGACCCCTATTCCACCATGATAACTGGCGTACGTGCGGGGGGAGGTGATGGCACAGGTTATGTATCGCAAATACAGCTAACAGTTGATAATCGAATGGCATCACGTCGAAGATATCTTAATAACTGGTCACCGTGGGCCGTCTATTATTCCTCGGCGAACACCACTACGGCATCAGATGGCACGCTTAAGGCAGCTTCGCCGGTGGCCAGAATCGTGAAATCTCAGAACGAGAACCAGCGTACCGATGTTGACGAAGTAGGCTTCACCTGGTGCGGCTGCGGTACGGCGAACGCCGAGGCTGAAGGGATCAAAATCTCTCGGCTGGATGTTGGGGTATATATTCTTACCGGTTCGGATGGCCTGGCATCAGAAGGCTGGCAGTTACTGCCGCCAATGGACCCAGGCGGCATGGGAGAGCTTGGGATTGTTGAAGCAGAGCAGGCAGAAAGCGGTGGGCTGACTATCCGCCTGTTTAAGCTAAAATACATGCTGAGCGATGAAGGGGAGATCGTCAAAACAAAAGGGGAACCGATGGACGTGCCGGTGAACAGCTGGATCGATGTTCGCCTGGATATGCCTGATGATTCTGCCTTTAATCAGCGGATGAATCAGGAACTTCAGCCATAGCCACACGCTGATTCCAGATACTGTTTTGCGGCATCTCTACACGTACACTGACAAACTGATCGGCCGGAATATCGGCCGGTTCGCCATCCATAAAACCTTCCCGTGCGTTCCTCGCAAATATCGGTGCTGACGGGTATTCCCGGTGGAATGTTTTCACGAGCACTGACCCGTCGGCATTTACCTCATAGTCAAGCCAGATTAGGGCCTGCCCATTACGATCTTTAGGGATATCGAACCCGCCATCAATACCACCCCACGCCGCATCTGAGTTCATCCCCATGCAGCCCTCGATCAGATACTCTCCGGCTTTCATGCGAGTTACGGTACAGCCTTCTGATTCGCCATTAGTTTCAAACGAACCGTCTGCAAACAGCTTAACTACTGGGGAGGCTGCTTTTAAGGTGCCGTCGCTAGCTCTGGTGGTGTTACCAGTGTCATAAACTCGTAACCATGGAAGGAATGAGGCGCTTTCCCTTGCCCTCCACCACATACCCTGGTTTCCTCGCCCCCCAAGCTGAAAGCAGTAGGATGAATCGGAACTATGAGCGCAGTTTATCCCCATAAACACAGCAGTAGCTGAGGGGCCGTCATAAGGGCTACTTAAAAATCGGCCATCGACAGCTATATCCCAGCCAGCACTACTATTACCCGGCCCGCCCAAGCCAAAATCTCCCCGGGATAACATCTGTC
>NZ_JBMKJH010000027.1:0-638 GCF_049237785.1 Enterobacter cloacae complex sp. SHL022
GGAGTAATTAACATGGCAATTCCAGTCTATCTGTGGCTGAAGGACGACGGCGGCGCGGACATCAAAGGGTCTGTGGACGTTCAGGATCGTGAAGGCAGTATCGAGGTGGTGGCCCAGGAGCATAACCTGTACATCCCGACCGATAACAATACCGGCAAGCTGACCGGCACCCGTATCCACACGCCTTTCCTGTTCACCAAGGAAATCGACTCCTCCAGCCCGTACCTGTACAAGGCGGTGACGACCGGCCAGACCCTGAAATCGGCCGAGTTCAAATGGTACAGAATCAATGACGCAGGCCAGGAAGTGGAGTACTTCAACACGAAGCTTGAGAACGTGAAGCTGGTGAAAGTGAATCCGAAGATGCATGACATCAAGGATCCTGCTTTCGAGAAGCACAACCACCTCGAGCAGATTGAACTGCGTTACGAAAAAATCACCTGGACCTACAAGGACGGCAACATCATTCATTCCGATTCCTGGAACGAACGCGCCACTGCGTAAGTCGCATGCGGACAGGGCCCTGTCCGCAATTTTTTGCACAGCGTCTGTATGCACGGACGCTGTGCAAAGAAAAACACAATCTGCCTGCCCGACCTGATGCGCTTTGGGTTCCTGAATAACAGGGAACAGCGACG
>NZ_JBMKJH010000028.1:0-597 GCF_049237785.1 Enterobacter cloacae complex sp. SHL022
ATGTGCCAATATTGCTGAGGTTTAAAGGGATTTAGGGGCAAGATATGGGATTGTCTAATACAGTACAGAAAATCGTTATATCAACCATTGCGTTCAGCCTGGTCGCGGGATGTGCGCCGTTGCATCCTTCTGACTGCCATAAGACCACAGCTACGGGTAATTGCAGTTCAGGACGCTGGGATGATCAGGATGAATGGGGTAAGCAAGCTCGGGCAATCAGGGCGGCAATAAATGACAAACTTGATGAGCCTCAGAAATGGAAGGGAAAAAAATGCAGGTTGCATATTGAATTTGCTCAGGATGGCACGGCTTTAAAAATATCAACCAGCAATGGTAATAAAGCCTATTGCGAAGCGATTGAATCAGCAGCCCATAAAGCTAAATTCCCGGCCTTCAACAATCCGGAAGTCTACAGAGATTTTCAAAAATCCGGCTTTAATATGGGCGGATAGCAAGGCGATGCCTATCTAAATGTTCACTTCTCGCTCATTTAGAACGCGCCTGGTTTCTTTAACTTTTTATTGTGCTGCCTCGATTAGTTCCGGCCCCTGGTTCTTAACATTCCCCACGGCACGCGTAACGGCGTGCCAGATAAAC
>NZ_JBMKJH010000029.1:0-594 GCF_049237785.1 Enterobacter cloacae complex sp. SHL022
CCTGGATTCTTACATCCCAGAACCAGAGCGTGCGATTGACAAGCCATTCCTGCTGCCAATCGAAGACGTATTCTCCATCTCCGGTCGTGGTACCGTTGTTACCGGTCGTGTAGAGCGCGGTATCATCAAAGTTGGTGAAGAAGTTGAAATCGTTGGTATCAAAGAGACTGCGAAGTCTACCTGTACTGGCGTTGAAATGTTCCGCAAACTGCTGGACGAAGGCCGTGCTGGTGAGAACGTTGGTGTTCTGCTGCGTGGTATCAAACGTGAAGAAATCGAACGTGGTCAGGTTCTGGCGAAGCCAGGCTCAATCAAGCCACACACCAAGTTCGAATCTGAAGTGTACATTCTGTCCAAAGACGAAGGCGGCCGTCATACTCCGTTCTTCAAAGGCTACCGTCCACAGTTCTACTTCCGTACAACTGACGTGACCGGTACCATCGAACTGCCAGAAGGCGTAGAGATGGTAATGCCAGGCGACAACATCAAGATGGTTGTGACTCTGATCCACCCAATCGCGATGGACGACGGTCTGCGTTTCGCAATCCGTGAAGGCGGCCGTACCGTTGGCGCGGGCGTTGTTGCTAAAGTTCT
>NZ_JBMKJH010000030.1:0-557 GCF_049237785.1 Enterobacter cloacae complex sp. SHL022
GTATTTCCGTTAATGGCGATGGTGCCAGTGTTATAAAGCATATTTTCTCCAGGCAATAAAAAACCCCGCCGGAGCGGGGTTTGTTCAAAACTGAATGGGTTAGTGGCAGGTGGTGCTGGTGAACGTGTTGGCGCTCACCCATGACCAGTTAAAGGGATAACCGGCGCGGTACTGCGTCTGATTATTTTGCTTGCGGACTCCGTAGATCTGGACGCTGCTTTCCTGTCCGCCAACCAGGGCTGTTCCGGTGCATACAGGTTGCTGCTTCTCAATAACGCCAGCGCAACCGGAGAGCAATACCGCTACCGCCAGGCAAAGAATCATATTTTTCATAGTTGTTATATCCCAGGGCATTCATGAAGCTACACAATAACAATATGAATCAACGGGATATAATTGATTTGGTAGATCAATTATTCGAAATTGATCGTTCAAAACGATCAATCATAGTTGGCGCAGTTAATGGCCATAATCACGTTCCTCAGATTCGAATACGCGACGTTTTGAAGGTTGCCGCCGGGGGTTGTCTGCGGTCTGGCGAATATCCGCGTATTGCT